>NZ_JAAMNS010000008.1:0-211773 GCF_011066175.1 Paenibacillus sp. EKM211P | reverse complement strand
CAGTAGATTACAGGCGACTGGTTGCTTAAACTTGAAAGGTGTTTTGATCCCTGTCTCACAAATGGGGGTCAGTCCCATTATTCGCCGTTGGAGCCTCTTTGTTCAGCTATTATAAATGTAATGATTATTGGCTAGCCTTAGCCTGGTCATGACCATTCTGTTCAGCATGGTTCACGTCAGATGCTGACAGGCCATAAGCCCAGTTGCTTTGTGGCGGTACAACCCACACGGTATCTGGATCATCTTTAAGTGTCCAGCCCTGATAAACCAGCTCGGGATCATCCTTTCCCAACGATATGCTCAGCGTAAAGCGGTGAACAGGCTTGTTCAGCTCGGAGGCTTTGCGCAAAGCCTGATTGCTGGCCAGGTTTTTGATTTGCTGTGAGAGGGAAGTCGCCGTGTCACCCACTACCGACTTTCCGTTTAGCGTCCAAGATGCGGAAGCACTATCTCCAGTTCCACTGTTACCGGAGGATCGGAGCATCCATGAGGCATTCCGGCCTTCCCACTCTATCCCACTCAGCTTGGTATCATCCCAATCAAACGGCGTTGTATCTGTAAAATCATCAACACCCAGCAGCAAACCCGAAAGTGTATCTATAGGTACGGAAGCTATCTCTTTTTGGTCTGATAGTACATAAACAGCGTCTCCAGAAGGCAGCGTATCACCGAAGGCAAAGGTGCGAACGTCACCATTCTTGGTCTTAATCTCAATCTGGTCATGGGTAGCGCTGATTCCATATTTGGCTACGTCTTTGGGAGATGATTCCACGACATCACCCAACTTTACATTTTGAATCGCGGCTAGCCAATTGTCTAATGTATATTGATTTAACGGGTAAGATCGCGGCTTACTCATGCTCCATTTGCCATCATGTTGATCAAGTTCCACCGACTTGCCGTCCTTTCCAGTGATCGCAAAAGACGTAATATCTCCTTGCGTAAGCTGAACGAGCTGGCGAGCGGCCGGAGCTTGTTCACGAAAGAAGTTTTGGCTCTTGGCATAGATTATACCCGCTCCCAATACGACTAACAGCAGCACTGTGGGTATCCATTTTCTCATGCACTTCTTCGCCTCCACCATAATAAGATTCCGACAACCGCAAACAGCAGCGGCAATCCGACGACAGATATGGCTAATACCGTTTTCGCTTGTGCAGCAGTCAAATAAGCTACCTTAAAATCCTGCTCCTGACGAGGACGAATAGTGAGCCCATCAGAGTGCTCCTGCACATAATTCAGACTATTCAGCACAAAGTCTCGATTCCCTCCTGTGCTAATCTCCGTGTCACTTAGAAGGGCTGACGTTCCGAGAATAACCGCTTTGGGCTTGCCGTCTTTTCCTTCTACCGCGTAACCGAGATCAAGCGGCCCCTGTGGGTCCTTGTCATCCTTCTGCGTTTCGTTGTTCAGCAGTCCCTGAATATTCGTTTCACCATAGCTAGCTGCAGAAGATTTTAGCAATAGCGTCGTCTTCCAATCCTTCTGTTCTCCTGCCTGCAAAGCAATAGATAGTGAAAGAACAGGATACAGATTAGAGGCCGCCAATTTATCGGTGATCGCATGACTGCCAAAGGTGGGAACCGTCCACAGAGGACCAAGCGTATTCGTCTGTTCCTGATCCACCACGATAGCATGAGTATCTTTCACACCATAATCAGCCGCTAATGCGTCAAGGTTTTTCCAGCTAGACCCCATGTTCGGGTGAAATCCTAACGCCATAAAAAGCTTTCCACCGTCATTCAGATACGTACGAATACTCTTCAGTTCCGTCACGCTAATATCCCGTTCGGGTCCGACAATAGCCAATACAGACGCATCTTTGGGCACACTACCCGCTTGATTGAGCTGAACTTCCTCTGCTTTCACATTATCTTGCGCCAGCGAGCTGCTTAATTCGGTCATTTGGGACAAAGGAATTTCCTCATGCCCTGTCAAAAAAACCACTTTCCCTTGGCGGGTAGACGATAATGCCAGCAGTCCACTGGTCAGCTTTTCCTCCCCGGTAAATTGGTATGCTCCTTCACTACTCCCCTGGGCCTGCGTAAATAGACTCCCAATATCTATAACCCGCTTCTTCTCTCCTTGCACCAACACGATGGATGCTGCTGTAATCCCATATTGCTTGGCCAGTATCGGTTCCTGATTCAAATCATATTGCTCGACCTTGAGCTTGTTGTTACGCTTGGCATACTCATTCAGCATATCCGTAACATCCCGGTTCAGCTTCTGATTCTGCGAAGTGGAGACAGTAAAGGCAATCAATCGTACGTTTTCCTTCACACCCTGAATGGTCGTTAACGTCTGATCAGACAGCGTATACTGCTTGCCTGCCGTCAGATCCAGTTGAAAGCCTCCCAGCGAACGCAGAAATAACGTCAATAAAATAAAAATCCCTACAGCAGCAATCGATAGTACCATACTATTGGTATGACCCAGCCATTTTTTCATATTCATTACCTCCACCGTTTCCGTTCAACCACTTGGATACTAAATAGCAAAAAGAGCGCCACCACCGTCACGTAGTACATCACATCGGCTCCATTCAGCAATCCTTTGGTGAAACTGTCAAACCGTGCGGTTAGTGAAAAAGGTTCCAGCCACTGCTGCAGCGCCGCAGATGCGCCCGTTTGTCCACCAAACGAATCCAGCATCCAGAACACGAGCAAGAGAATAAAACTGACGACCGCGGACATCATCTGATGCTGTGAAAGCGTCGATGCGAATAAGCCGATCGCCATCATGGCTGCGCCAAGCATAAACAGGCCGATCACGGATGTAAATACGAGCGTCCAATCCAGCGACCCATAAAAGGACATCACGACCGGATACGCCAGACTGCACAGCACCAGTATGAGCAACATGCCTAGCGCTGCCAAAAATTTACCTATCATGATTTCCGTTACACTCACAGGTGAGGTAAGCAGGAGCTCATCTGTACCCTGCCTGAATTCCTCTGCAACCAGCCGCATCGTGAGTAGTGGCACAACAAACACCAGCATGGACAATGTGTCACCGAGTACCAGCCGATAGTCCAAAATACTAGGCTGATACATCACAAAGTTCGTGTAAAATAGTAACCCCGTCAGCAACATGTACACCGCAAGCGCAAAATACGTCGTTGGGGTCCATAGATAGGCTTGCAGCTCCTTTTGACAAACTGCGAACAAACGCCTCATGACTGTTTACCTCCTGTATCCTTGTCTTCATCGACCTTGTTATCGCTGGCCAAGGCTTCTCCATGATCCACCGTGTTGACCGTTGCTTCATTCTTAGAGGTATGTAGAACATGAACCGCTGGATCGCTGCCCCCACCTTCTTCCGTCTCGCGGGTCGTTAACTGCTGGAAGATGTTTTCCAAGCTTATGTTTTCTTTTTTCATTTCCATAATCGGAAGCTTCGCATCCGACAGCACAAAAAACAGTTCTTCGCGAAAATCCTCATCAGAAGCTCCTGTAAGCAACAATCCAGTCAAATCCTGCTCTGTGACAGTCAGCTTCGTATTCGCTGAAGGCAGAGTAGGCGCCAAAGATTCAACTTGTACTTTTCCCCAAGCTCGTAGGACATCCATTACCTGCTCACGCTTGCCTTTGACCTCCACCTTCACCTTGAATCCGTCTTCCATCGAACCACCGAGCGCGTCAGGACGCCCGTCCATAACCAGTTTCCCTTCGTGGATGATCAGAACCCGATTGCACAAAGCATCCACCTCAGGCAAAATATGCGTGCTGAGCAATACCGTATGATTTTCACCAATCTCCTGAATGAGCTGACGAATCTCCAAAATCTGATTGGGGTCCAAACCCGAAGTCGGTTCATCCAGCACTAGTAAGTCCGGGTTGTGAATAATCGCACCTGCCAATCCCAGACGCTGTTTATACCCTTTGGACAAGCTGCGGACCAATTGTTTTTCACGTCCATTCAGTCCCAGTCGGGAAATCATCTCCGAAATACGCAGCTTCTGCTCTCTCGCAGGCACGTCCCGAATACTAGCTACAAACTTTAAGTAGGAACTTACAGACATATCCCCATACAAAGGAGGCGTCTCCGGCAGATAACCAATTTTGGAACGAGCCTGTCTGCCTTTATCCTGAATCGGGATACCGTCGATCGTAATTACACCCTCGTTTGGCTGAAGATACCCTGTAATCATACGCATTGTCGTTGTTTTACCCGCACCATTTGGCCCCAGGAAACCAACAATTTCACCGCGCTGCATTTCAAAATCCAATTTATGTACGCCCCGGTTGCCCTCATACCACTTGCTCACCTGCTGTACTTTGAGCACATGTTTCACCCTTTCTTTGTTCGTGATCTTCTCCCTGCTACTCCCCTACCCCAAAATGTTGCATGAGTAGCAGGTAGCAGCGAGCGGAGAATTTGGAGCCGGAAAAGCGCCAGCGCTCGGAAGCTCAAAGCCTTCGCGAAGCGGTCTCCTCGCACTTCATGCTACACTTTTAAATTCTAATGATAATCCCCCACATATAGCTTCAGCTTAACGTCACTTAAATAGAAGCTTAAAATAATGTGTCTAAAATGTGAACATGGAAATACACACCTGCCCTCGTCAACTTGTACGGTTCGCCACGGCGTGGATTCGCATCTACTATCATTACAACGTGTGAAGGGAGTGTATAAAAAGCGATGACCGTATTATTTACCAATCTAGTTTCTAACGGCGACTTCGAGACCGGATCAACCCTTTTTTGGAACGCTGTCAATGTCACCGTCACTAACTTATCCGTAAAAAAGACAAACTTTTATAGTGCGATTATGGCAGGAGGCGCGGCAGATGCATCTCTTTCCCAGGTCGTTTTTGCCACACCAGGCGAAAGCTATACGTTAAGCCTTTCAGCTGCGAAAATAGGAAACTTGGTCAATCCTCAAATCAACATTTTTCTGTACTACTATGACACAAACTTTAACTATCTGGGCACGGGGCTGACTACCTATTTGAGCGCAGGCACATTACCGGATGCTGTGAATGGAACATGGCAAAGCCTGTATGAAGTAACAGCTCCTGTTCCAGCGAATGCTACCTATGCATTTTTGGTTATTACCAAAAATGCCACAGCTAACACTGCTGATATAGCCATTGATTCCGTTGCCCTTGTTAAAGCAAGTGCAGCTGGAGCTGTGGGACCAACCGGACCTGCTGGGCCAACTGGTGCTACAGGCGCTAGCGGCGATGCAGGTGCTACGGGGCCTGCGGGTGCTACAGGCGCTACTGGACCTGCCGGACCTACAGGTGCTACGGGCGACGTTGGCGCTACCGGGCCTGCCGGACCTACAGGTGCCACAGGCGACACAGGCGCTACGGGGCCTGCCGGACCTACAGGTGCTACGGGCGACATTGGCGCTACCGGACCTACGGGTGCCACGGGCGACACGGGCGCTACGGGGCCTGCCGGACCTACGGGTGCCACAGGCGACGTTGGCGCTACCGGACCTGCCGGACCTACGGGTGCCACGGGCGACATTGGCGCTACGGGGCCTGCCGGACCTACAGGTGCTACGGGCGACGTTGGCGCTACGGGGCCTGCTGGACCTATCGGACCTATCGGGCCTATTGGCGACACTGGACCTGTCGGACCTACGGGCGACACGGGACCGATTGGACCAACTGGACCGACCGGGCCATTTGGTCTTGGATTTACAGGTCCAATTGGACCGACCGGACCTATCGGGCCTACGGGGCCGACTGGACCGACCGGACCTACAGGACCGACTGGGCTCTAATCTCCGATTATTATCACATCATGGACTTAAACGACGTATCATATCCTACCGCCAAAGCCTCTTAGCAAGTTATGGCTTTGCCATCCTTGCCCTGCCGCAATTGCGGCAGGGCTTCTATAATCAGGTCTCTTTTAATTCCAATTTTAGGTTTGACCTCAATCCTTAAATGGTTCCCAAAGGAGTGATACTCAATTGATCAGTATCAGCCTGTGCATGATCGTCAAAAATGACCAACATACCATCGGCCCTTGCCTTGAATCGGTCCATCATATTGTAGATGAAATCAACATCGTGGACACAGGTTCAGAGGATCGGACCATTGACATATGTCGCAGCTTTACAGATCGGATTTTTCCGTTTGAATGGGTAGATCATTTTGCCCTTGCACGTAACTATTCATTTGAGCAAGCTACGCAGGAGTACATTCTCTGGCTGGATGCCGATGACATTTTGAAGGAGCAGGATGCTATCAAGCTGCTTGAGCTAAAGCATACTCTTGATTCCTCAGCTATATCAACCGTGGATGCAGTGTCCATGAAGTATCATTATGCCTTCGATGATCATGGCAATGTCACCCTGCATTTTCGTCGGAATCGCTTGGTCAGACGGTCGGCCGGGTTCCGTTGGCATGGAGCCGTGCATGAGTATCTCGCCGTAGACGGAAATATTCTACATGCGGATATTGCCATAACTCACACCAGAACACATACCCATACCCCGGGCCGAAATCTGCGAATTTATGAGAAGCAGCTCGCCCAAGGCCATAACTTCTCTCCCCGCGACCGCTACTATTACGCTAACGAGCTTAGAGACAATGGAAGATATGAGCAGGCCGTGCAGGCTTACCGAGACTTTCTAAACACCGAACAAGGCTGGGTAGAGGACGCAATTAGTGCATGTGGCAAAATGGCTGACTGTCTGCAACAACTCGGCAAGCTGGAGGAAAGTATTACCGCGGCTCTCCGTAGCCTGACCTTCGATACGCCTAGAGCGGAGCTTTGTTGTCGGATGGGTCATTATTTTTTGCATAAAAATGAGATTCCCAAAGCCGTTTACTGGTACGACATGGCTACCACTCTGAATCCTCCTAATACGTTGGGCCCGGTACAAGACGCATACCAAACATGGTTTCCTCATATCCAGCTATGCATTTGCCATTTTCGGCTAAAAGACTATACACGTGCGAACTGGCACAATGAGCAAGCAGCCACGTATGTTCCCAATGACCCGCATGTCCAGCATAATCGACAATATTTCAGCTCAATCCTGAACCCTTCCCAATAGAGATGCCTCCCATAGCCAGCCATCATTCTTTAAGTCAATCAAAGGAGGAGCAAACCAATGCAACCACAGAAACGGTACAAGATAGCGGTCTATGCCATCAGCAAAAATGAAGCCCGATTCGCCAAGCGCTGGATGAACTCCATGCGGGAAGCTGATGTTGTCATTGTAGCCGACACCGGTTCTACAGACGACACCGTTGCTCTACTGCGCGAGGCGGGTGCAGAGGTACATCCTATTCAGGTAGTCCCTTGGCGTTTTGACAAGGCTCGCAATGAGTCCCTGCGGCTGGTCCCTGATGATGTAGATATTTGTGTCTGTACAGATCTGGATGAAGTCTGGGAGGAGGGATGGCGGTCGCGCCTGGAAAGCAACTGGAAGGATGGAACGACTCGAATGCTGTATGCCTTTACACATGGACAGCCTGGAAGGGATACCGCTTATACATGGTTCTGGAAAGAAAAAATACACACTCGTCATGACTACCACTGGGTACGCCCGGTTCATGAAGTGCTTGAATATATTGGGGAAGGCGAAGAATACAGCATCCGATCAGAGCAACTCCGCTTGTATCATGATCCCGATCCGCACAAGTCACGCAGCCAATACCTTCCACTGCTAGAGCAGTCTGTACGTGAATTTCCCGAGGATGATCGCAATATGCATTACTTGGGGCGAGAATATATGTATCATGCCCGTTGGGACGAATGCATCACTACGCTGCAACAACATCTTACCATGCCACAGGCGCGCTGGGCCGATGAACGCAGCGCTTCGATGCGTTTTATCGCTAGAGCGTATAAGGCAACTGAACAATGGCATGAGGCTGCACGTTGGTTATACCGTGCTATTGCGGAAGCACCCTATTTACGTGAACCTTACACGGAAATGGCTCAGCTTGCCTATCATACACGGAACTGGCCCGCCGTCTATCATATGGTCGAAGAAGCGCTGCGCATTTCGACACGACCAGATACGTATATGCAAGAGGATTTTTGCTGGGATGCTACTTTGTATGATCTTGGAGCCCTCGCTTGCTATGAGTTGGGCCTAATACACAAAGCCTGTGAATTTGCGAAAGAAGCAACAGAACGCTCTCCGGAAGATTCTCGCCTTCGCCATAATTATGCGCTAATTCAATCCAGGCTTCCATAGAAACCCACACCCCGTCCTGTAGGTTGAATAACTTGGTATAAGAACTTGTGGTTGGCAAAGGAGGTTATTGAGATCAAAGTTCTATTTACTTTTTATATACCCAGCGGTGGCGTGGAAACCTTGAACCGCCAACGCTGTAAAGCGCTCATTCAGGACGGGATTGAATGTCATCTTCTCTATTATCAGCAGGGTACAGGGATGCAAAACCTGCAAGGCGATATTCCGGTGTTCATGACTTCCTCTGAAGAAGAAATTCGAAAACTGGTGGAGACTCATCGCTACGATGCAATTATCGTCTCTTCGGACTATCCTATGCTCCCTAGACTGCGAATGTTGGGTTATCAAGGGATATTAATCTATGAATCACAAGGCTTTGGCACTCACGAAGAAGCTGCTTGGGTTGTTGCAGATGCATCTCCGTATCTTCAAAATTATGCTGACGCGGTGCTTCTCCCCGATACAACTCACCTCGTGCAGCTATTTTCCAGCATGTGTCCATGGCTTGATCGTTATGTATTTCCGAACGTATTGGATACTAGCGTATTTAATTATGTACCTAACACTCCCCCGGTTAATCCGGTCATTGCATGGGTTGGGCGGCTTGAGCCCAATAAGAATTGGCGGCATTTTATAGACATATCTTACTGGATGCTGCAAAATCGTGCCGATCTTCGGATTTGGATGTTCTATGATGACACCTTGTCGCAGACGGAGGATAAAATACAATTCGAGAACATGCTTGCTCAGCTTGGCATGTCCACGATCATTGAGCGTTTTAAAAGCGTGCCTCATGCGAAAATGCCTTTGTATTATTCCATGATTGGCGACTCGGGTGGGTATCTGCTCTCGACTTCACTGGTGGAGGGATTCGGCTACGCGGTAGCTGAGGCCATGGCCTGTCGTTGCCCGGTCTTAAGCTCTGATTCAGACGGAGTACGAGCATTCATTGACCATAACGAAACCGGCAAGTTTTATCAGCAGGGAGACATTTTACAGGCGGTACTACAAGGACTAGACCTCATGAACAACGTCCCTCATCGCGAATCTATCCGCCAGAAGGGGCGGACACGGATCGTTAACCTATTGGCGCCAGATAAATATGTGCGCTCCTTCCGGCAGATGATGAGCTCGTTGGGTGTACGGTAACCTGCTATTGTAGTACATGCCGCAAAAGTCTGTTTCATGATCCAAAAAAGCTGACGACAACCCTATTTTTACACACGGGCCATCGTCAGCTTGATGCGTTTGCTGTGCATTACTGAATATTAGGGAACTATCTGATCTTCAATAAACGTTCTCCTGTATGAATATCCTTCGAGTTTTCAGCTAAGATATCTGTGTACACCGCAGTATTGGTTACTATAACAGAGGTGGTGAGATCATATCCTTCATCCACTATAGCTTTTGGATCAAATTCAACCAGCTTGTCCCCTTTTTGAATCGTATCTCCTTCAGACACAAAAGAAGTGAAATGTTTCCCTTTTAAGCTGACCGTATTAATTCCAATGTGAATGAGCAGTTCAACTCCATCCTCAGAGATCAGTCCAATCGCATGTTTTGTTTTGAAAACGGTAACAACAGTTCCGTTAAACGGTGCGTAAGCTACCCCTTCTTGGGGGATAATCGCGGCTCCCTGACCCATCGCACCACTGGAGAAAGCCTCATCTTTCACTGCGGTCAAACGAATCAATTCACCGTTTAAAGGACTAAATACCGTTTTTTCTTCCGCTTTGTTTTCAACTGCAACCTTAATTTCAGGCGCGGGTTTCGCATTCTTATAGCCGAAAAGATAGGTCAGAATAAATCCGACTACAAAAGCGACAACCAAAGATATAATAAAGCCAATGAAGCCTGCATCTATCCCCTTTGGATTAATGAATAAAGGGATACCAAAAATCCCGCCTGAGGCAAATCCATATGCTGTTGAGCCGAGTAAGCCCGCTGCAGCTCCTCCTACACCCCCAGCGATCGAGGCTAAAATAAACGGTTTTTTGGTGGGTAGCGTAACCCCGTAAATAGCTGGTTCAGTAACCCCCATCAAACCCGCGATGGTAGCAGAAGTCGCAATAGGTTTTAATTTAGGGTCGCGTGATTTCAAAGCAATGGCAAAAGCCGCACCTGTTTGCGCAAACGTAGTACAGAACAGCATACCGTTAATCGGATCAAACCCGTTCGTAACTACATTATTCAGGAGAATCGGAATGAATGCCCAATGCAAGCCGAAGATAATAATGCCCTGCCAGAATCCTGCCAGAACGAGACCAGCTATAGCCGGACTTAACTGGTAAATCCACATGGAGCCTTTGGCTAATCCATCACTGATTATAGTTGCTATCGGCCCGACAACCAGAAAAACAATCGGTGATATAATGACCAAGGTCAGAAAAGGCACAATGAACATTTTAATGGATGCAGGTGCATACTTACTAATAAATTTTTCAACCTTAGCTGCCAAGAACGCCCCAATAATGATGGGTATAACAGAAGAAGTATAATTAATCAGAACGACAGGTATGGTCAAAAAGGACAGCGCCGTTTTATCCGTAAAAGCCGAAGTAATGGTCGGATACACCAAGGCGGCCCCCAAAACAGCAGATAGATACGGGTTTCCTCCGAATTTTTTACCTGCTGAAAACCCTAGAATAACCGGAAAGAAATAAAACATAGCGTCTGCTGTTGCATATAAAATTTTGTATGTGCCCATCTGATCAGTCATCCAGCCCAGAGATGTGCATAAAGCCAGCAATCCTTTTAGAATCCCCACAGCAGCGAGCACACCCACAACGGGCATGAACACGCCTGAGATCACATCGACAAATCGGCTGAACAGGCTCGCTTTTTCATTCTTTTGATCGTCTTCAACTGTCTGGTCTCCGTGCTTTACTCCCATCGTATCCAAAAGAGCCTCGTATACTTTGGGAACCTCATTCCCGATGACCACCTGGAATTGGCCGCCACTTTCCACGACGGTAATAACACCGTCAATCTGTTTAATTTTTTCTTTATCTGGCAATTGGTTATCCTTTAATTTGAATCTCAAACGAGTGACACAGTGAATGACACTATACACATTTTCGTTTCCCCCCACCGATCTAAGCACTTCTCTAGCTGTCTTTTGGTAATCCATCATGATCACTCCTGGATGCGTTTTCTATTTCTCCACTCCACCTGTTAGCTTACTCCTGTTCTTCTCTGGTTTTATTTCGTTCCGATGATCACAACATCGCTTTCAAAACCATGCATATCAATGACGGATTGATCAGCCTGGACATCCACCTCCGTTTGGGCAAATCGTCTCTCCGCTAAATCAATGGTTGTAAACTTGTAGTCCTGCACGTTGATATTTAGCCGCACCTTCGTGTTAACCGGGATATACAAGACGAGGGTATTCTCGTTCCCCGCAGCTCTGATCTCCTCTGTCTTGTTTAACACAATATCCAACGGCTTTATGCCAATCAGGTTGTACATTTCAAACAAATATTTGATAAAGGAATAATCCCATGCGCCCTCAAAACGCAGTGCTGTTCTCCAATCATAGGGACTATCAAAGCCCTCTCCTTCTACAATTCCGAACTTCTTGCCTTTTTTATGCCAACTCCAAATGCCATGCGCTCCATAGGTAATCCCCGCTCCCCCGCCTGCCAGAAGACTGTGCCATGCTGCTTTTCTGGCATCTAGTGCAGTGTATCTTCCATACACATTGCGGCTGTAACTGATCTGTTCATAGCAAGGTTCTCCATTGATGACGGGACGTATCTCCGACTTGTGATAAAAATGCTGAGCAATCTCATGGGCGACATGCTGAAACTCCGAATTATGTCCTGATTGATACATATAAAATCCAAGATCCTTGTGTTGCTCAAAAGCTTCAGGAATTTCCCTCAATCTCCCTTGGATATGCAGCGTAGTCAAGCTTGTCGGGCTTAATTGTTGTACCGTTTCCAGCGCCTTCAAATAGTACGCATTAGCACGTTCTGTAGGAAAATCAGTGTCCCCGCTGATCAAATAAACAGGCTCGAATCGGGAATAGCGGTTTACAACATAAGTTACATAGCTTTCAACGCAATCCAGCGGCATTTTATTGCCCTTCTGAAACATTTCAGCCCATGTATCCGGTACATAGTTACACCACAACAGAACCAGTGCTGGAATAAAGCCGCGCTCGACAGCCATCTGGATCATGACTTCCGCCCGCTCAAAATAAGCTTCGTTTAAGGTATGGTAGTCAAAATCTCCATTTTCCAGTATTGCAAACGGCTGTAGATTCAGGTCTGATTCGCTGGCATCCCATTGTCGGAGCATATTGATCTGTAAAACGTTGAAACCCTGCATTTTTCGATAGTCCAGGTAATCGCTCCACTCTTCAATAGTGGCGTTGGTAAATACGCTCCAGACGGTATCTGCCAAGTAAAAGAAAGGCTTGCCCTTTTTCACAAAACTTCTTTGATTTTCAGCCATGCTTAAGCTCAAACAAATCACCCTTTCACTCATAAACTAAACTAAACTAATGTATAATTTTATACGATATCGAATAAAATAAACTAAATAAAGCGTTCACAATTGAATATTAACACTATGTATCCGAAAAGGTCAACTCATTTTATCTGTTGTTTGTTTAGTTTAATTTATAAACTAAACTTTATTATATAATCATGATATAATTTATATAGTTTAGTCCAAATGGGAGGTTCCACGTTGAAAATAGATGATATTGCGAAGCTTGCCGGTGTTTCAAAATCAGCCGTCTCTTTAGCATTTAATAACAAACCCGGTGTTAGCGAAGAAACCAAAGAACATATATTAAGAATTGCCCACGAGCATGGATATAGACCACGTACCATGAAGTCAAATAAGGAATTTACGAAGAATCACCATGTCATTCGTTTTGTTGCATGCAAAAATACAGGCATCGTGACCGAGCAATATGAATCACTTCCATTTTTCAATGAATTGATCCATCATATTACCCATCAGGTGAGAGAACATGGTAATACTTTGATTTTCTCGTCATTTGATAGCCATAGCCTTGAAGAAGAATTGTCTGCTCTGGAGAAGGACCAGCCTTCTTCAGGTATACTTCTGCTGGGCACCAATTTAACATCCGAGACTATTCATTCCTTACAATCCATTCATTCCAATATCGTTATTTTGGATACCTGCTTTGAACACGTTGATGCCAGTTTTGTATCGATTAATAACTATCTTGGGGGGTACCAGGCAGGCCAATATTTAATCCAGTCCGGACACAGAAATATAGGATACGTACAATCCAGTACCAGAATTCTTAACTTTACAAAACGAAAAGAGGGGTTCATGGCTGCTTTAGAGGAGCACAATCTTGCCATAGGTCATGGGCTTACATTTGATATGCACCCGATGCTTGTCATGTCACAGGACGCATTTAAAACAGCTATTCATAAACTGAATGAGCTGCCTTCGGCCCTATTTTGTGAGAATGATTATATGGCGATCAGTGCTATTAAAACGTTTCAGGAAATGAACATTCGAGTGCCTGAACAAATTTCCGTCATGGGGTTTGATAATATTCATGAAGCTAAGGTCATTAGCCCGGAACTCACAACCATTCATGTGAAAAAGGATATTTTGGCCCGAACGGCTGTAAACTTGCTGATGGAAAGGCTTAATCACAATCAGGAGCACCATACTCAGGTTCTTGTAAATACAGAGGTTATTGAAAGAAGGTCTTGTATAGACGCAGAATTATAATCAAGTGAATAGAAAAAGGCCGCCATATAGGCGGCCTTTCAGCTTTTATACTTCTGAATTGTGATTTTATAGCGAATGGATCTAAGCGTTACCGGAAACGATAAATTCTCACTTCTCCTCATTATCTTTAACTATCATGAGAGCTTCAATTTCTCGTCATTCGTTAAAGTCTTCCTCTGTCAAATCCAGGTTTACACTCGCAGCGGTTCGGCTACCGTCGGCCGCAGCAAAAATCAACTGAGAAGGCATGAAGTATGAAGAATCACCCGCAGCATATACACCAGGAATGGAGGTTCTCCCCGCTCCATCCGTTTGAATCCCGCCCGACTCGGTCCTTTCACAGCCCAAACGTTCTCCAAACGGTGCACTTTGCACAAATTGGGGGGTCACAAAGCCGCCGGCCCTTGGGACTTGAGTACCGTCCGTAAAGGACACATACTCCAGCTGTCCATGGTGACCGATGAACGCTGCAACAGGCTGCTCCATTACCGCGACTCCTTTAGATTGAAGTCGTTCTTTTTGCTCGTCCGACAAGAATGCCTGACCGTTCGTGCAGACAAGCAAATCCTTACTCCAGTTCAGGAGCAGTTTGGCTGTGTGATATATAGCTGGCGACTCAGAGACGAGGACAAGCGGTTGATCCCGTAACTCCCAGCCATCGCAATAAGGGCAATTAAACAAACTTCTTCCGTAGAACGTGTAAAAACCTTCGATCTCAGGGAATATCTCCTTTACACCCATCGCCAGTATCAATTTTCGCGCTTGAACACGAAGGCCTGAAGAATCAAATACCTCGAATCCGGATTCATTTTTCGTAACTGAAATAACCTCGGTTTGCAGATGATGCACAGACGGATACCGCAGTGCTTCCTCATAAGCTACGCGGCGGAACTCGGCTGGCGTTACGCCATCTCTCGTAATGAAACCGTGTGACGCATGCGTAACCGCATTTCTGGGCCGGTTATTATCGATCAAAGCCACACTTCTTCTTGCCCTGCCCAGTACAAGGGCTGCATTCAATCCAGCGGGTCCTCCCCCAATAATAGCGCAATCGTACAGCATAACATCCAGCTCCTTTTTTCAAAGATATTAAAGACTATTTATATCTATAATTAAAACAAAAAAAACACTTCACATAACTGGCGATCACCTTCTCTCTATTTATAGCCGCTCCCCTTTATACTTGCGCTTGCTTTTGGGCTAAATCGACCAATTTCGTATTTTTAAGATGGCCCTCCATTTTTTCCTCCGCTTCCCTCATTACAGCTTGAATCAGACATTCTGATCCATGGACAAAATCACATTCAAACAAAGAATTCGTCCCTTCAATCGCATGGATAATATCCAAAAAGGTAATATCGTCTTTATTGCGGGATAAGCGATAGCCCCCATTGGCTCCAGAGACCGATTCGATCATCCCCGCCTTCACAAGCCTCGTCAAAATTTTTGAAAGATACGTGGGTGAGACATTTTGGGATTCGGCCAATTGCTGGACACCTACGGGCTTCACCGACGAATCCTCAACGAGCATGAGCATGGTGTGCAGTGCATAATTGGTTGCTTTGGTAAATTTCATAACTACACCTCATTCACAGACTTATTGTATCTATGATATCTCTGAATCTGCAGGAATGTCAAGATTATAGGTTAAGTATAGAAAATCGAAGGGAAAAATTGCATTTTGCCTTCACCTCAATAACATCCAACCTTATAACAGAATGTTTGACTTGGGCTGGCCTGCTAGAGCGGGCGAAAGTATCACTCGCTCCTTCATGTTTTCCAATTGTTATGTAATTTTTTTCAATAAACAAGAAACAAATTCACGATTTCCACGTCTATGTATATAGATTTAATTTTAGGAAAACCTTGGATCAAGTCCTGAAGCCCAATATTTTTTTACAAAGGAGCAATTAAAATGAAAAATCCAAGACTAAAATACGCTACTGCTTTCCTGTCTAGTATAGTGCTTGTGGGAAGTGTAAGTGGCTTTTCTATTGCCAATGCTAATAGCACTTTACGCCCTAATACGCATGTTCAAAGTTCAGTTAATACTATAAATCCATCTGTTTACCAGTCTGTAACCAAATTTAAAAAGAGCGAGACCCCAAATCAGGTGATTTGGAAGGAGAACAACGTTTCGTTAGTGGCCAAAAAAATGGAGCTAGAAAATGCACCAAGCTCTGAGAAGAGTGTTATTACATCTATAACGATCAAAACAGGAGAACAGAATTACACCATTAAAACAGATGGATATAATGATAAACTGCGTAATATATCGAGCGCAGTATTATCTCCTTCTAATACATGGTTGGCTATCCAGGCACGGCGCAGTGCAGGAGATACGTTATTACTGATCAATCTTAAAACCGGAAAATCTACCATTGTAAATGATCTTTTAAAAGCTAAAGGCAAAAAAAGTGTAGAATCCATTGCTGCTTATAACTGGTCACCTAAAGAAGATCAAATTGCCTTTTCGTACGGTGATACATCAAGGAGCTCCATAGCCATTTATAACACCAAGAAGGATGCCTTTATATATCTTCCTAGGGAAACGGATTACATTAGCACAAGTCTGATTTTATGGCATAAAAATGGAAAAAGTTTAGACTATATAAGTGAGTATCCATCTGACCAAAAGAAGTTGTACAGATACTCAATGGACAGCAAAAAGGTGAAACCTGTTAAAAAAATTAGCCAGAACGAATTTCAAAAATGGTTCAAACTTGATAAATACAGTACAAATTAATACCAAATAGGGCGGAGTAAATCCCGCCCTTTGAATTTTTTGTTCTAGTTTATTGTGATTTTGCCGGAACTTCCGTTTTGCTCAAGCACTTGAATTAGTGCTCTTTGGTCACTGTTAGAAAGTCGGATGCAACCGTATGTTGGACGCAGAGGATACCAAGTCAGAGATGTGCTTGTAGCAGGGTCTCCGCCATGAATCATAATTTCGTCGCGGCCATTATTTGTAGCAGTCAGGAAGTTCCCACTTACTGCTTGATTCAGCCACACACGCTTATAAGGACCATAAGAATAGTCGGAGTCACCTTTCGCATAAACAATTGTTTTCGCAACCCCTGTAGGAATGTCTGCATATTTAAGTCTCCAGTTCGTATGGTCGTTACCATTCTTCGGATCATTTGATCCACGGCCTAAAGCTTCTACAGGTCCAAATACCAAACTACCACTATCGTTATAAACTTTCAGTGTTCCTTTGTAATCTCGATTAGATGGAAAATTAGCAATAATGTGATAACCCATTGTTAAACGCCTCCATTTAGTTTAGTTGAGAGTAGATTTGATAGAGTCGCTAACATCTAAATGGCTCCACATTCTTTAATGTTAGTCTTCAATTCCCTCTCACTTATGTAGGTGATTTAAGGCTGCGAATTACAACCAAATCGTGGCGTCACCAGAAGCAGCTTATCGCCAAGGGCTCTTTATTTTTTGTATGATGAACTCTGGATCGAAATATTGAAAAATTGCGTTCATAGCCTCTACGTTGGATTTGTTTGAGCAAGCTCTACTAATTTCATAAACTCATCATCTTATCTATTTTTCGTTCCTCGAAATTGCCAACAAGCGAACGACTGAATAATGCGCTAATGTAGAGATACACCCGCAGAGGATCGCTATGGGAAATCTATAGAATGAAAAGGAGAAACATATCATGGCTAAACACACAATACAAATTCCACCGAATTTTATTATGGGGGCAGCGGCTTCCGCCTGGCAGACAGAGGGCTGGAGCGGTAAACAGGAAGGTCAGGACTCGTATCTGGACGTATGGTACAAAAATGACCGCTATGTCTGGCACAATGGATATGGACCCGCGGGTGCAACCGATTTTTATAATCGTTACGCCGAGGATATTGCGCTGATGAAGCAGATTGGACTGACTCATTATCGCACCTCTATTAATTGGTCCCGCTTCTTAACGGATTATGAGAATGTGGTGGTGGATGAAACCTATGCGGATTATATGGACCGGGTCATCAATGAGTTAATTGCAAGCGGAATCGAGCCGATGATTTGTCTGGAACACTATGAATTACCTGCTTATTTGCTCGACAAATATGAGGGCTGGTCTTCCAAGCATGTGGTAGAGCTGTTTGTGAAATATGCGGAAAAGGTGTTTGAACGGTACGGGGATCGGGTCAAGCACTGGTTTACGTTTAATGAGCCCATTGTTGTACAGACTCGCGTCTATCTGGATGCCCTTCGCTATCCCTATGAACAAAACACACGGAAGTGGATGCAATGGAACTACAACAAAACGCTGGCTACCGCAAAGTGCGTACAGCTTTTCAAAGCCAAAAATTATAGTCAGAACGGGGCTAAAATAGGTGCTATTTTGAATCCCGAAGTGACTTATGCCCGATCCAGCGCCCCTCATGACCAGTACGCAGCACATGTGTATGATTTATTTTACAATCGGGTATTTCTGGACCCGCTTATAAAAGGCGAATACCCGCAAGAATTGTTCGAGCTCATGAGCAAGCATGATATTGCATTTGAGGCTACAACGGAAGAGCTGGCCTTGA
The DNA here is from genome assembly GCF_011066175.1 of Paenibacillus sp. EKM211P. Classification (NCBI taxonomy): domain Bacteria; kingdom Bacillati; phylum Bacillota; class Bacilli; order Caryophanales; family Paenibacillaceae; genus Paenibacillus; species Paenibacillus sp. EKM211P. Next base: position 193,327 of record NZ_JAAMNS010000008.1, on the reverse strand, counting down.
TTAAGGAAAATACCGTGGACTACGTTGGGATCAATCTCTATTATCCCCACCGGGTCAAAGCGCAGAGTAAAGCGTGGAACGAAAACAATCCTTTTCACCCCTCTTACTACTATGAGCATTTCGATCTTCCGGGTAAAAGAATGAACAAGTCACGGGGCTGGGAAATTTATCCTAAGATCATTTACGATATGGGCATACGTATCAAGAACGAATATAACAATATCGAGTGGTTTGTCGCGGAAAATGGCATGGGCATTGAGAATGAAGCTGCTTTCAAAAATGAGGAACACATCATTCAGGACGACTATCGGATTGACTTTATAACTGAGCATTTATACTACACGTTACAAGCTGTAGACGCAGGCTCCAACTGTACAGGTTATATGCTGTGGGCCTTCACAGACAACGTTTCTCCTATGAATGCTTTTAAAAATCGTTATGGACTGGTGGAAATTAACCTGGAGAATGATCGAAGTCGGCATTTGAAGAAATCTGGCTACTGGTATCAATCTATTATCAAGGAGCGCTCATTTGTTGCTGATCTGGATGAAGAGTATAAGTAGTTAAATGGACAAGCTGGCTGGCGAAAACATATAAATTCGTCCAAACCAAAAAGAGGCTGAGAGGTTTTCTCAGTCTCTTGGTTGATTCGCGCGCTCGTTAGCCCTATACGCCTTCTTTGCCTGTGCCCATACTGCTCACGTACGTTTCCTTTAGACCGGCAGAGATACCGTATAGCGGTTCCCAACGAAGCCAATGTCTGGCGACTGCGTTACTCAGACAGCTGTGGTGAATATCTCCCGCCCGCGCCGGTGAATACACAGGGCGCACAGACGAACCGTGCAGCTTTAGTAAATCATAGGCCAGCCGATTGATGGACGTCGTTCGTCCCGTACTTACATGCACCGTGCGTTGGTCCGCTGCATGCATAGCCGCCATATTGGCTCGAACTATATCCTTGACGTACACAAAGTCACGGGTTTGCGTTCCGTCGCCGTGAATGAGCAAGGGGCTTCCTTTTTTCAGCCGCTCTATAAAAATAGCGACGACACCGCCCTCTCCTTTCGCTGCCTGACCGGGACCATACACATTTCCGTAACGCAAAATCGTGTAGTTCAAACCGTACAACCGATAAAAAAGCCGAATATACGATTCTGCGGTCAGCTTGGACAGTCCGTAGCCTGAAATAGGCTCCACGGGATCGTCTTCCTGAATACATTGCTTTTGCAGCTCTCCATATACGCCGGATGTGGAGGCAAATATGATTTTCGACACACCCGCATCACGACAGGCCTGCAACAAATGAATCGTCCCCAGCACATTCACATCCGCATCCTCATCGGGGTGATGGATGGATTGCTGCACATCAGCCTGTGCAGCCAGGTGAAACACAATATCCGGGCTTTCCCGAATCAGCAGCGTCCTGGCTTCAGGGCTGCGAATATCTGCAATATGCATGACCGCGCGCGGGTCTACATTTGCAGCATTCCCGGTCGTCAGATTATCCAGCACAAGCACTCTGACGCCCGAGTCAGCAAGCGCACGTACCAGCTGGGAACCAATAAATCCGGCTCCTCCGGTGACCAAAGCCTTCACTAGCGCACCCTCCTTTTAAACCGAAGCATCTATCTTCCCTTCGCATCATGTTATGCGATGCTCTACAGCTTGGCGCAGGCGCAAGCACAGGTGGAAGACAATCTATACGTGTTCCTATAGTCTCCGCACCTCAGACATGAAGTCTGACGTTGTCCAGCATATAACGCCACATTTCATCCTGACCGTTCCATATATCCTCGGGTGGCAGGGCTACTGAAACCAATCGCTCCAGTCCCCAATTCAGCTCCGTCACACCTTCAGTCCCTGTATAATCCACGTATAACAAGCGAAAATCATAGGTAACCCTCTGTGACAACACATCATGCAGTTCTACCGCCTGCTCCCGGCTGCCACCGACACGAACCAGCAGCAGACGGGAGGCCAATGCGAATTTCTCCAGTAAACGTGCGATGCGGCGATCAAGTGTCGTTTTGAATGTAGGATAAGACGCCAGCTGCTCTGATGTATTCTGGCTAACCGGAAAATGGTGTGCTGCTGTAACCTCATAGGACGCATCCTCAACCAGGAAGTTATGACCTCCGTAATCATGCCCTGTGACACGCAGGCTTTCAACATCCATAAAACGGGCAAATCGCTCATTCAGTAAACGACTGATCTGTGACAAATTGCCAGAAATCATCCAATCCAGCGGACCTGCATACGGACGCAGTCCGTTTTTATCCAGCTGAATCGATGGTAAGCAATGCCCTCCCAGGCTAAACACTGCGTCATATTCCCCTTGCAACCGTTCAAGCACGACGACCTCCCCTTTTCGACAAGGACATTCCCTCAAAAAGGGTGCGCCAGTGTGGATCACTCTTGTAATTCCATACATCGGCAAAAGGCATTTCCACTGCGCATACATGAGGAAGCTGCCAATCCACCTCCGTCAACTCCGTTACACCGGAACAATTCACCACTAACAACCGAAATTCATTCGCTACGATCCCCGACAAGATCCGCTCCAGTTCCTCTACTTCTTCATAGGTGCCCAGCATACGGACGAACAAGCTGCGCTTGGCCATCTGTGTTTTTGCAAAAAAACGTTCGATACGACGGTCTATCTTTTCCCTGAACTCGGGATAGGTCACCAGATCTGCGGACGTGTTGCGTTCCTGCGGAAAATCGTGTACCGAGATCACATTATAAGCAATATCTCTGACCATATAATTCAGTTGGCTCGTACCAACGACACTTAAATTGGGCAAATCCATAAAACCTGCAAACCGATTCTCAAGCAAGCGATTCACATCAGAGAGCGTGTCAGACATCATCCAATCCAGCACCCCGGCAAATGGCCGCAAACGGTTCTTTTCCAATTGAATGGCAGGTGTACAGTTTTGCCCCAGACTGAAGACCGCGTCATATTCCCCTGCCAGCTGTGCGAGTCTCATAGCCGTGCCTCCTTTGTTAAAGCGACCCTTCCCCCGATCTAGCTCTATGCTTCTTCTGTAGTCAAATAGGGGCTTCAGGCCGCAGATTGTTCACTCTACATTACATGCACAGCATGGCAAAAAGGGTTGGACACTGACGCGCTTTTAGTCAAAGAGGCGTACAACTATCCAGTCCACTCGCGGTTATTTTTCATATCATATAAGGCTGGTAACCTAACGGAATTCAAGGAGGCATCATGATATGTCTGTGTTTCTTTTAACTGTCGATCATCATCTCGCTTACCACAGCGCCCATATACAAAGCTGCCATGTAACCTTTTTCAATCGTGAAAAGAGATCTGTTGATGTGCTGTTGGAAATGGGGAATGACAGCGGCGTTTTCAGGCGGCAACTTCTTCGGCTGAGCCCTTCTCCCGAAGCTGGGTCTGTATTGGAGATCAAGGATATGGAGGCAGCCCAAAATCCATTTTATCTGCGAGTGGTCACGAATATTTACAATCCCGAAACGCTGTTTATCCTGGCGGAATTTGTGGAGAACGGGAACGTAGTCGCTAAGCGGACAGCCAGTCATTTTACCGTAACACCTTAATGAACAGGCAGAGGAGGAAAATTGTATGTTGTTGAAATATACAGTTCAAAACAAAGCTGAAGCAGGCACATATGCACTGCCTTTTCAGGTTACCGAACAGGAGATCGTACTCTCTACATTGATCATTCCTGCGAGTGAAGCTGAAGGACGTATTGTTATCGAAGTCTCTTTGGCATGGGAGAATCCGCTGCTCAACTGGGATATTGGGGAGCTGGATATTCGATTGCGCCGCAACGATGAGCAGGGACCCGTGCTGGATTGGCTACAGGACTCCTGTTATCAGGAGGGATTTGCCGAGTTAAGCTATGAGGAAACGGGAATAAAAGCAGAGCCTCATGTATACTGTTTAACCGTACAATCAGCTGACCGCCGTGCTGTTGTTACGGGACCACTTATGATGCGAGGCTCGGTTTATGAAGACCAAATGGATGACAACCCGGATGAACAATGAGCTGAAATAAACTAAAGGCAGGTGGGAATGTAAGCCCGACCTGCCTTTTTATATGGTCTGTATGCTCATGGCGCAGATTGTTTCAGCCGTTCCAAAATGTCAGCATCCGGCAGCTTATAATCCTCTGGCAACGAGGTGTTAATTCGGTTCCAGATTGCGTAATCGACCATCTGATCTGGATGTGACTGCTGGATTTCAAAAATACGGTTGTACAAGTCTCCAACGATAGGAAAAGTCATGCTCTCCCTCCTAACTACTGAATCAACGCACTTGATTAAGCGCTTGCCCATAAATATTGACGAGCCGTTCAATCATAACATCCAGCGACCAGTGCGCGGTTCCCCATGCCTTGGCACGATTCCCCATAGCTATCCGTACTTCATCCTGAGCGAGTAAATGCTGCAAATGAGCTGCAAGTGCCTCCACATCGCCAACCGGGGAAACCAGTCCAGTGTGTTCATGCTTCACCATTTCCGGCAGTCCACCCGCATCCGATACCACTGCCGGAAGCCCCATAATCTGTGCCTCCATGACCGAAAACGGCTGATTATCCTGTATGCTCGGATGTACAAAAAGGTCCGCCAGTTGTAAAAGAGCGGGTACATCTTCATGATGTCCGAGAAATACCACGTCTTCTTCCAGCCCCAGCTCCTTCGCCTGTGCCTGAAGCTCTTCCCTCTTATCTCCCTCCCCAACAATCCAGCAAACCCAATCCGTACGGCTTGCTTTCAATAGGCCAAGAGCGCTCATTAAATAATGTAGCCCTTTGATATAGACCAGCCGAGAAGGACAAATGATAACTTTTTTCCCCTCAGGTCGTGTCATGTCCGTTCCCCTGGCATGGACTTCCCAGAAGTGTTCGGTGTCTAAGCCATATTGGAAAGTGGCAATCTGCTGCTCAGGCACTTCGAACTCACGCACAAGCGTCTGCTTCATCCATTCTGTAGACGTAATCGTAATATCAGCGGAAATAGCGCCATAATGCTCCAGCGCCCAATAATATTTCCACATCAGCGTCTCGCGGTAACCCTCTTCATGATCCCGCTCCAGAGCCATCATGACTTCACGAGCCAGCGAGCCATGAATATTTGCTACCAACGCACTGTCTTTGCGTTTGACCCGACTTAGAGCACGAGTGGCTATGACATCTTGCGTATGAATCACATCATACTGCTCAACCCCGAAATAGGCTGCCGCCAGTTCCATACAGTATCGATCCTTTTCCACCGTCTGCACCCATGAATCCAAATGTAATACAGGGGCAGCTGATTCATTCAGCTTCGTATGCAGCAAGGGCAGCAATTGATCCTTCAGCAACTCCTTATCTTCAAAAACAATATGGTATTTAGGGGTATCCGGTCCGTTCCCCATCAAGTCTACCGTGTGACCCAGTAGCTCAAGTCTTCGTTTAATTTGCAGCATAAAGGGCCACACACCACCCAAATGAGGAATCGGCCAGTACGTAGCCAACAAAATTTTCAAAACAGCCCCACCTCCTCTGTCTCGTACGTTAAGCTACATTCCGTTGCTTCCGTAAATTTGCTGGAAACCCGATAATGCGTCTGTCCAGACCGCAAAAAAACCGTTATTCGGCACGATCGTTACATCAATAAAATTGCCGATCGTGACCACTGGAACAGGACTAATCCCGTTAGGATTAAAGGAACTGTCTGTTATTCTGAGGTTCGTAAATGTATTCCCTCCGTCAGATGATTCTGCAACAAATACATCTAATAAAGAGGCTATGATTTGATTGGTGTAGTACACAATCTTAATCACACCGGTCACGGGCGAAACATCAATGGCCGGGAAAAAATGCTGTGCTCCTGCACTGGCTCCTGTCACCGATTGCGGCGCAGTCCAGCTTAATCCACCATCCACGGACCGGGCAAGCAGCACATCCGCATACCCTGCCCGATTATCCTGCCAAACCGCATAAAGCGTCCCCTGATTCGGGCTGGTGGAACGATCTATGGCAATGTTGGCCGTCGGCAATACATTAAAGCCAAAACCGACCACAGGCAGCGGACTTGGAACTGGGACGACAGAGGACACTGGCAGCGAGGAACTGAACGAAGTCCCCCCATTGAAGGACACAATGACCTGATATTGGTTAACCGGATTCGTCACAATGTACCCGACATAAATCACCCCTGTAATGCTCACGGTGATTTCTCCGCGCGTGATCTGATTGGAACCAGGAGTGAGCACCACAGGTGTATTCCATGTGATTCCTCCATCCTGCGAGCGTTGAAAAAACATGACTGAGCCGCCGAAAAAGTCGGGGTTATACTGATGCGTATAACATAAATAGATGTTGCCAGTATAGGAGCTGACCTGTGAAGTATCGAATTTCACGCTGACTTCCACATTATTGACAAACGTCCCATACCCTCGTTGGGCAATCACGGGTGGATCAAATGTATTCCCATTGTCTCTGGACACATAGGTAGCGATGGTACCGCTCAAGCCGTCTGCGGTAAATACGTGACAAGCTATGACGAACAAATTGGGAAAACCATAGCTGACGCTATGGGATTCAGCCCCTACATAACCGACTGGCAGCGGTAAAATCTGCTGTGTGAAGGAGACACCGCCGTTATCTGAACGGTATACTGCTGTCAACGGCGGTCCGGTCGTAAAATCAATGGTAGCAGCTACTATGGTACCGTCGAGCAGATTGAAAGCCACACTCGGCTCCTGTGCCAGCCTTCCACTGGGCGTAAGCTGTACGTTCGGCATCAGGTTTCACCTCCCGGTACGCCAGCAAAAATCGTTAAACTGCCTGTGCGCGTATCCGTCCAGACGGATATATAGCTGTTCGGTGGTACAATGGCGATATCAATGTAGTCGCCGATCAGTTCTGATTCGCCCCCACCTACATTCGGGTTAAAGGAAGTCGTTGTGAGACGACTGTTCGTAAAGGTATTTCCCCCATCTGATGATTGAGCGGCGAACACATCCAGATTAAAGCCGTCCAGGCGATTCGTATAGTAGACAACAACGACCAGCCCCGTCTTGGGCGACACTGCAATCGCAGGGAAGAAATTTTGAGAACCCGGCGGGCTGTCTGTCACAATGACTGGGGCGCTCCAGGTACCGCCAAAATCGCTGGATTTGGACAACAACACATTGCTGTAGCCCTGACCAAAATCCTGCCACACGGCATATAGCGTATTTGTTGTAGAAGGCACCCCCGAGCAGTCTGCTGCCAAGCAGGGAGAATTCAATACACGAAAATCATATCCGGGGACGGGCAACGGACTAGGTACCAGTGTTATGTTGGACACAAGAATATCCCCGCTAAAAGTGGACCCTCCATCAAAAGAACGCCGGATAAAGAAAGCCGGTGTTTGCGGCCCCGTACGAATCCAGCTGACATATACACTGCCATATTTGTCGACCGCAGGCTCAGGCCGCTCTGTGGAGGACTGGATATTGGAAAGCATTAACGGTCGATCCCAGGTCAATCCTCCGTCAGTGGAGCGCTGGTAGAAGGCCGCTGACCGAGCATTAACCTCTACGTTGTATTGGCGGTTATACGTAACGTAGACATGCCCTAGATACGGACTTGCCCCTGCGTTATCTGTCGTAATATTGGTCCAGTCATTATTAATGTAATCTCCATAGCCTGGGTTAATGACCACCGGAGGATCAAAACTGGCCCCATTGTCCGTAGAACGGTAGATCACGACAGCCCCGTTCTCATTTCCCGGAAACACATGCGCCGATACGATAAAAATATTGGGGAAAAGATAGGCCACCATTCCTGCCTCTGCTCCTGTATATCCCGGTGGGAGTGGCAGTAACGTATCGGTCCAGTTCGCCCCGGCGTCCAGTGAGCGATACAGTCCAATTAAAGGGGGCCCGCTGCTAAAGTCAACAGCTACAGCCACAACGATATTCGGATTCAGCAAATTAACAGCAACACTAGGCTCAAACTTGGGCAGGCCGCTGGGTGTTACTTGAAAATTCAAAGGCATCGCGAGCATTCCCTTCATTATATATAGATATGCCTGAAGTGCTTCTATCAAAATGTACTTTTTTCGGTATAGCCTACAGACAACCATACAAGCTTTCCTCTCCATAGATTCATAGTATAGAAGCATCCCTATTGAGGGATTCCATCATACTGTTTTGAGAGGATGATTCTATTGGCTTTTACAACCGGATATATGACAAACACAAGGGATTTTGGTACTGCCTGCTCCAATGTTGTTGTAAATTTGGTCAATGAGGACACAGTGAACGCGGCAACCGTGACCATCCAAATTTTTTTCTCACTCGTACCGGATACCAAGACACCACTGTACGTAACATCGGTTAATTTGCCCGCAAACTCGATTGCACGCCGGACCTTCTTTATACAAGGGGTTCTTGCCTATGAGGTGCAATACAACGTAGTCTCCGTCGCTCCAGCCAATGTTGTGCTTTCCAACTTTGGACTGGATCAGTTTGGTAATGTTGTACAGGAGCATCGTGTTCTCCAGTCCGAGCTGACCACAATCCCGGCACTGTCCCCTGTTATTTAAAAGCCACCCTGTTCCAGTGCCTGATGCAATCTGTGGGTATAATACACGTAATTCCATTCCGGCGGAACGGACTGAACCCCTCGGCCGCTGCCGATGGTTGAGTGGTCATCTGTATAGTAGGAAAAGGCATGTGTATCCTGCAAAGGGCGCAATAAATCCGTAAGATACAACAAATCTGTCACGGCAATATAAGGTTTGACACCGAAGCATACAACAAAGCGTGTTGTCGTTTCACCAATCGCCTGAATCAGTGCTTCCTTGACGGAATAATGCGGTCTCGGCGTTACGATTAGCCGAGGGTCAAGCATCATTTCCAGAAAGGAAGAAGCTCCCTGTTCCGGCGTAATATCCAGCAACCGCACGATGCAATTACTGTAATGCTGCTCCAGCAGATTATCGAGCAACGGCTCAGCTTGAGCCATATCTGTAATAGGCATTAAAATGGTCATTTCAAGTGGGATACCCCGGCGGGCCCTGGCCTCATGTTTGGCGATTTGAAATGCATGCCGCCAGCGTCGATGTTCTTTTTGGCTGCGCAAGCTGGCCGATACACTAAAAGCAGAATCCACCCGATAATCCATCAGGATCTCCGGGATGAATTTCATGTTGCATGTCTCGGTCAGCCGCAGCCAGTAATCATAATCCTCTACAGGTTGCAGCCGATAGCCGTCGATCAGACGGGCATATTGGCTTTTGTACATAAATGACACCCCGACAATGCTGGCGTTCAACAATTCGTGATGCGGCTGACTTTGGTACCGAATCAGCGCTTGTTGATGCTGCTGGTCGTATAACGGATTACCCGCAGCGTCAATCTGACGGAAGGTGGAGAACACAAGTCCAAGCGAATCGGGCCCCCGCTCTAGCTCGCACCGCAATCGTTCGATAAAGGATGAATGATACACATTGTCGCTGGATACCCAGGTCACATACTTGATCGCTGGATCTTTAAACAACTCATCGAATCCCCGGTTAAGGGCATGGGATACTCCTTGGTTCTGAGGGAGTGTAACTAACTGAACGCGCGGGTCTCCCATTGCTGCGTGAAGCGCCGGCTCTATCATTTCCGGCGCCCCGTCAATCACAATGATGAAGCGAAATGCCCTGTAACTCTGGGCTAGTACGGATGAGATCGCAGCTTGCAGATAACCAATATCCTGTTTGTACAGCGGCATAACAATCCCCGTATCTACCATATCAATCCCCCCTGACAAACTTTCGCTTCATGAGGATAAACCGCCCAACATCTGACTGAAGCGATCTCGATAACGTGCTTGGGTGATGTTGTACTCCTGTTCCACAGCAGGCCAATATTTTTTGGTTCCCATTTCATCATGCCAGCGGTAGTTAACCAAGGACTCGTTCAGAAAAGGAAATGGATATCCTGCCAGCATTACTCGGTACCACATATCCAGATCATGGGTGTACGGCAGCAGTTCATCGAACAAACCGATATGTGCAAACAGCTCCTTTTTGAACATCACCGTACATCCATTGACCGGATTCCCCTGCTGGAAAAAACGGTAAAACTCCGTCAGGGACGGAAATACAGCAGCTGCTTGATAGGCTGTGACTTGGCTGTGTTGATTGATGAAATTGAAATTAGTATGAGAGATGTATGCACTCTGTTCGATCATAAAAGAAACCTGGTTATTAATTTTGTCCCTATGGTAGGTATCGTCGGAGCTGAGCCACGCAATATATTCACCGCTGGCATGCCGGATACCATGATTCAAAGCGCTGGCTGTTCCACCGTTAGACTTGCCCAAATAATGTATATAGGGAAGATAGGGCTGAAGCATATTAACATGTGTGGTGGACCCGTCATCGACGACAATAATCTCAAGCGGCCCATAGGTTTGCTCCAAAGCGCTTTGTAAAGCCTGATCCACATATGCACAGTTATAAAAGGGAATGACGATCGTTACTTTTGGTCTCATATCGTTCCTTCCTTTCCAGCTCGGCGGTATTGAATCATATCCTCCAGCGATTGCCCCAGCTGTATGGTCGGCTTCCAGCCCATCTCCTCCAGCTCCTGCGCCCGATATGCCTCCGTTGCCGCTGGCTCGGCTATATCTCCCCATTGTATGGGAATAGATATTTTCGCCAGCGCAACCATACGTTCCACGATATCTCCCAGTTCCACAATGCGGCCTGTGCAGACCGAGTAAATTCGGCCTGGCACTCCCTTTTCCAATAGCACGCCATAGGCGCGAACTGCATCACGAACGTCGAGAAAATCACGCTGCGCATGTCGGGAAGACACGCGAAACGGAGCTGCCTCCGTTACGAATTGCTCTTTCATGCGTTCTGTCCGAACGATATACCCCGCGAGTAATGCACAAAAGCCGGTGGATGGACCCGGGCCAATCAGGTTGCAAGGCTCTGCCAACATGACAGATTGCTCGAACAGCGCGCCCCACGAGAGCGCGACTGCCTCTTGAATGCTTTTGCTAAGGCTGTATGGATGCGTTGGATGGTATGGTGCCTGTAAAGCCGTCTTTAGCCGAGAACCCGCAACAACAATTCTGGCTTGGGGGAAAGGTCGCAGTACATCGAGCAGATACAGGGTGGACAGTACATTGGATTCCATATATAGCAATGGACTCTGCCAAGATTCAGGTACGGAATTTTTGCCACCCAGGTGAAGCACATAATCCGGAGCAATGTGTCGAATCACTTCGCCCAGACGTTTCTTGTCGAGCAAGTCGCACACATAAGGTGTAATACAGCCACGTGTGCCCGCTTCCAGGCTGAAATCCCCATCATTTTCAGTCTGTGAGGTCAATTTTGTAGCAGAAGCGGCAGTGCGAGTCAGCGCTGCCACCTCCCAGCCAAGTTTTGCAAAATAGCGGCAGGCATGCATCCCGGTATAGCCCGCCGCTCCGGTAATGGCTATGACTGGCCGACGTTGTTCCGCTGTGCTTCTGTCCATTCCAGCAGCTCCTTCAGCATGATGCTGTAGTGAGGAACATCGTAGAGCAGATCGGCCCGGGTAGAACGAAGCGTCCGGTCCTGCACCGGCTCATCCTTCGGCACGATCCGAATATCCTCTCTCTTCCAGATATCTTTGAACAGAAGCAGCAAATCATGCTTGCTGATCGGTTCAGGGTGAACCAGATGAATGAGTCCGTCCAACGGCTCATTCATCAACACTTGTATCGCTTTTGCTAATTCCAGCGTTGTGACTCCGTTCCAAAAGACCCGGCGGTATCCGTCAACGTCTCCGCTCTGTTGCAAGAACCAGTGCAGCAAGCCAATCCCGCCTGACCGAATCTCCGGTCCGATAATAGAGGTACGGATGGTCAGATGCCGTGGTGCCTTTACTTCTCCGAGTATTTTCGTCAAAGCATAGGCACTTGTCCCATCAGGTTGATCTGTCTCCTCATATAGGCCAGGAACCCGCTTTCCTTCGAATACGCAATCCGTGCTGATATGAATCAATCGGGCACCGATACTGTCCGCCGTCTGCCGGAGAAGATGCGGCAGCAATCCATTGATTTGGTATGCCGCAATCTGATCTTTCCCGGCATATTGATTGAGTACGCCAACCGCGTTAATAATTACGTCTGGCTGTACACTCCGTACCAGCTGCTCCACCATAAAGCTGTCCTTTACATCCAGCAGGAGACCGCCTTTATTTGCGGAATCACGGGTGGTATAGAACACGTTATACCCGCTCTGGTTTTGAAAATACTTAACCAGAACATGGCCTGCCATGCCGTTCCCGCCCAAAATAAGCAGCTTCATTTGATGAACCCCCCGCTTTGGAGAATGCTTCGAATCTCCTCTTTTGACATCAAATTGAATTCCGAACTAAAGCTGCTGAACGATACCGGAGGGCACTGATTATAACGGTCCTTTAATTGAGGAATATTCAGTGTCGGGAGAATGACCAAATATTGCTCGTCATATACTACCGTTGTCAGGCTTTCAAAGTCACTCATCAAAATCTCGTGTATTTTCTCACCGGGACGGACGCCCTTTTCTATGATTTCTACATTTTCCACGCCTGAATCCTCAATGAGCACCTCAGCCAAATCCACAATACGGCAGGTTGGCATGGTCATGATAAAAATTTCGCCGCCAACGCTTTCTACTGAAGCTTTGAACAGTAGACTGATGGCATCACGCAAGGTCAGGAAGAAGCGGGTCATGTTCATATCTGTGATGAAAACCTTGCCCTTTTGGCGAATCTGGCTTTGGAACAAATGCACCACGCTTCCGTTTGTACCCAAAACATTACCGCCGCGTACCGTCACAAAACGTGTATCACTATTCAGCAAATTGGCGTAAACAATCAGTTTTTCTCCAATCGCCTTCGTCATACCATAAAAATTGGAAGGGTTGGCCGCCTTGTCAGTCGATATATATATGACCTTCTTTACCTGATTGGCGACAGCGGCCTCGATTACATTTTGGGTGCCTACGACATTCGTTTTGAGCGCCTCATAGGGCTGATCCTCACAGACAGGTACGTGCTTGAGAGCCGCCAAGTGGAATACATAGTCTACTCCTTGGCAAGCGGTAGTCAGCGCATCCTTATCCCGAATATCCCCAATACAGAAGCTGAGTCGTTCATCCTCAAACTGCCTGTTCATTGCAACCTGACTCGATTCTCCGCGTGAAAAGATAATGACTTCTTTGGGGTTACGCGGCAATAACTGGGCAACCAGCTCATGCCCCCAGGAGCCGGTACCGCCGGTAACCAAGATACGTTTGTTTTCAAACATGCCGTTTCCCTCCAAGCAGAAATTTTACTACCTTATCCGACACATCTTCCGCCAGATAGCCTGCGGGACATTGCCACTTATGAGCTATCCCGGTCATTAAGGCTACCGCATTTGCTATAACCTCGCCATCAAGACCGGACACGATATTGCTACCGCAATCTACCGTTTCCGGCCTTTCGGTCGTGCGACGCATCGTGACCGTCGGCACCCCCATGACACAGCATTCTTCCTGTACGGTACCGCTGTCCGTCAAAGCGCAGCGGGCATGTCGCTCCAGCAGAACGAAGTCAAAAAAACCGAACGGCTCGTGGAATTCTACCAGCGGATCAAGCTGGATCGGCGGGTGGCTTGCGATCCGGGCGGCCGTGCGGGGATGAATACTGCAAATGACACGCTGCCCGAACTGCCGGGCTACCCGGTTAAGACCATCCAAAATAGCCAGCAAATGCGGCGGATGGTCGACATTTTCAGCTCTGTGGGCAGTGACCAGGAAATATTTTCCTATCGACAGTCCTAACTTTTTCAGAATTTCGCTGCCGGATACCTCTTTCTCATAGTGTTGCATTACTTCATAGATCGGATTTCCAGTCAGTATAATTCGTTGGCTTGGAAAGCCTTCGCGTAGTAGATGCTGCTTGCTTTGCTCTGTATAAGGCATATTAATGGTAGAAATCGCATCAATGACGCGCCGATTCTTCTCCTCTGGCACATCCAGATCATAGCAGCGGTTCCCTGCCTCCATATGCACAACGGGGTAACCCATACGTTCCGCAAGCAGGGCACATAAGGCGCTGTTCGTATCACCTAGCAAAAGTACATGATCCGGGCGTTCCTTGTTTAAAATGTCCTCCATCTGCGAGTACATGGCAGACAGTTGTTTGCCCAGCGTTCCCGCTTTCTCCTGAAGCACATAATCCGGGGCGCGCAAACCCAGCTCGCGGAAGAATTGTCCGCTCAGGCTTTCCGTATAATTTTGGCCCGTATGCACAAGCACATGTTCATCTGCATAATGGTCCAGCTTCGGAATAATCAGGCTGAGCCGTATAATCTCCGGTCTTGTGCCGAGCACGGTCAATATTTTCATGGTTTTGGAACCCACCTTTGCTGTCGTTGTTTCATAGAACTGTGGAGTTCAATGAATAATAGCCATCCAGCAGACTGGCTGTGCTCCGGCTAAACGTTCATCTCAACGGTCCGGTGTATGTTCACCCGGACCGTTGTTTGGAATGCTGTCTGGCCTTGAGTATGACTCGCTTCTGCTTGTGCGCTTTGGATCGCCGTGACAGGAGTTTGAGTTTCCGCTTGAGCTTCTGTTTGGACTTGGATCTTCGATATAACGGGGACCCGTGAATTTTCTTGAGACGGCTTCTGCCAGCGCTTCTCTTGTACCTTCGATTCCGCAGTCTGGTATGCTTGCGTCCCTTTGGCCATCTTGCCCGAATACTACGCTTGCGGCGAGGCAACTCAGATGGTGCCTCAGGCAAAGGGGGAGCTGGTTGTGGCAAGCCCTGAATAGCTGCATATTCAATTGGCGGCAGGCCCAGCACCGGCAGTTGATTAACCACCGATTCGGGAAATTCTCGAACAGTGTGGGCATAAGCCTCAGGTATAGCAGTGACCTGACGCAGTCCTTCGCTTTCCCTCGTCCATACCGGTCCACCCGGCTGCTGAATCAATGGGAACCAATGCGGATGATGACATACCCATTGACTGACCATGACATGCAGACTGCTTCGGTAGGAATCGGGTCCGTACACACGCGTAGCCGCACTGTTGTTGCGCACACCAATTCGTTCCATTTCCTCGGGATGATCGAGCAGGTAGCCTACTTTTTGCGCCAGGATGTCGCTGTTTCCCGGCTCTACCAAAAAATCTGTATTTCCAGTCGCCTCCATCAATTCCACAAGCCCGCCCTGAGCAAAGGCTACTACAGGCTTGCCGTAAACCAGACCCTCCAGGGCCGTCATACCAAAGCCTTCCTCCACCATGCTAGGGATCACAACAATATCCATTGCGCTATAGGCTGTTGAGACGGACTCCTCAAATGAACTGAACTGGAAGCGGCGGCTATAACGGGACTGGCGAATCAAAGAGACACATTTTACGTAATACTCGGAGTCCACTGAGCTGCCGATGATCCAGAAACGACACTGCGAATTGGTTTCACACAGCTTTAGAGCCATTTGGACAAAAGGCAACAGCCCTTTGGCTTCGTAGATAAAGGATGAAATATAACCAATGCAGATATGAAAATCCCGCAGTCCCAGCTTTTCACGTTTCCTCTTCCGTTCCAGCACATGCTCTTTGGGAGACGGCATTTCCATATCCCGACATGGAGACAACACCGTATGCTGACGTGTCAATCCCCCGCCATACAAAGGACGCATAACCGCTTGCGAAATGCCGATGACCCATTGGCTATAACGCTCAATAATGGAGACAGAAACTGGCGTATGCGCATTTTGATTAATGACCTCAGTTATTTTCCAGATCACCGGAATATTAAGCTCTTGGGCAGCCATAGCTGGCATGACGTTCACACAGGTATTGACCAGCACCACATCAGGCCGAGCTTGCCCAAGCATCTGGAGCAACGGCGCGTACGCCACATGATTTCGCAAATTCTCCGCATCCTGCGCCAATCCCTCGTACGGGGTATACATGCCATGCAGCATGAATAGATTCTGAATCTGGACAGTGATCCCACGCTTGCGGGCCATTGAGGTTAGCCGCCCTTCACCAGGCGTTACCAGAATGCAATCGAAATACGTACGAACGTCTAGGCAAAATTGCAGCAGCAGCTTTTCCGCCCCTGTAATACTGCGAACGTTGCTGACATGGCTGAATAGCATCATTTTCGGCTTGATCGGAGTTCACCTCCTTTAAAAATAACAACCATCGGACGTGTGTGAATGGCCTTATGGGAATATGACCGATAGCAGTTGGTCAATCCGGTGACCATACGTGTGCTCCCGCAGGGTTCGTTCCAGCGCACGCAGAGCAATCTCACGGCGCTCCTTTTCATGCGTTAAATAAAACTCAACCTTCTCCAGCAGTTCCTGCTGAGAACTGTAAGTTTCAATCTCTTCGCCTGGCTTGTAAAAACGAGCCAGATCGTCTCTTGTATCCGTCAGTTGCAACGTGCCACTAGCGGAAATTTCAAACGTACGAGGATTTGGCGAAACCCCCGGAATTTTCAGTGAGTTGTTGTTCACTGAATCATCCTGGTGGGAACGATGAAGATTAATTACGATTTTGCTGCCGTTATACGTATCATTTGTCTCAGCCGGAGACATCCAGCGTCCCAGCTCAATTTTGTCACCATACGACTGATAATCCGGGAGACGATCCCACCAGATTCCGTTGATTTTAATGTTACGAGCCATGAGCTGCGGCATAATCGGATTGAAAAAATAGATGCGATTCCAGTAGGCTGAACCTGTAAATCCAATCTCACGCCGGACTGAAGCAGGCGAGCTGAGTGGGAAATAGTGAGTCAAAAATGCTCCAAAGGGCAAATAGTGCACAGACGTGCAACCCAACTGACGATACAGTTCTATACAGTTCATTTCTAAGGTGAACACATAATCATAATTCGTCACAATTTTGGTCGTCGTATCGGTGTAATAGGGATCGTCCGTCAGCCAGATGGCAGTGGGAATGCCCAACTGGCGTACTGCAGCCACCTGTTCTAACGGTAGATCCATCCCATCCAGTGCCAGCATCAGATTCGGACGAAGCTGAGCGGCAATATCTCCTACCGGCTGGCGCGGGTCTGTTACGGTAACCTGAGCCGTCATGCTCTGCAACGTGGTAATGACCGCCTCATCCAGCGGAGAATACGGAAGGCCTTTGCCCGAGACGACATACAGTACATGGATCTGTCGAGAAGGGAACGTTGCTTTGGTTCGCGACATAATCGCGTTAGCACGTCCGCGCAGGTATCCCTCGTCGTATCCGTCATGGAGTCCCGCAGCTCTCCCCTTCTCCCAGGAGGCCGCCGCCGTCTGGTGAACAGCTGGGTCATACGGTCCTGTCGTAGATATCGTCATCACTTTCACTCCTCACTGTTTATGGTGTTTACTTTAGGCCATCGCCTTGTCCAGCAATTCTTCCATACGATTCGAGTACCTATGCTTTTGCATGGTTGTGTGCAGTGCGCGCCAGGCTATGCGTTCGCGTTCCCAGTCATGCTTGAGATAGTAGTCCAGCTTCACTTTCAATTCCTCTGCTCCCGAGAAGGTCTCAATGTCATAGCCTGGTTGGTAATAACGGCTCAGATCCTTCCGCACATCCGTCATTTGAAGCGTTCCGCAAGCAGAAATTTCGTATGTCCGAGGATTGATGGACTCCGCTGACAACTGGTGTGTATTCCGATTATCCAGTCCGGGGTCTGTCGGGCGGTGCATATTGATAACAATTTTGGAGCCGTTATAGTATTGAGCGGTCTCTTCCGGTTCCATAAAACCCGGACGGATAAAGCGTTCCAGCACATCCCGCCGGGTTAGCCGATCCCAGTGCCCACCTACGATCAGCACTCTTTTATCCGCCAAGAAGGGAGCAAGGTAGTCAAACAGCTTCACACGGTTCCAGAAGGCATTCCCAATGAAGCAAATATCATGCTGATGCTCACGCTCTACCCGACGTGGATAAAAGATACGGGCTGACACAGCAAGCGGCATATAGTGGACCCTCGTTACTCCTTGATCCCGATAAAACGGCAGACAAGAAATTTCATGCGTAAAAACGACATCGTAGGATTGACAGATCAACGCCGTATCCTCCGTAAAGTAGGGATCATCTACAAACCATATGGCCGTCCGAATGCCCATGGCTCGTATTTGTTGTACCTGTTCCAGATGATCCGCTGGAAAAACATGCAGCCCGTTCATGACCAATAAGAGGTCTGGACGGTGAGCCTCAGCGTCAGCCAGCATCGTGGCAGGAGTACCAATGGCGCACGAGCTGCATATTTGGCTCAATGCTTCTTGCACACCTGTGTCTATAGCTGCGAAACCTTGCGGAATATACAACACTTTCAACTGGCGAACAGCAGGTTGTATTGCCACGACCTGTGACAGAGCAGCCGTGCAACCGCCCATTCTGCGCCCTTCCCGATAGCCGCATCGGTGTGCTTCGCGTTCATTTCCGCTTCGTTGATCATTCACATCCTTCACCCTGTCCTGTTGTAGGATAAACTTCTGTCACTCCTAAACTATATGCACAGGGGTCAAACGCATCATGGACGACTGCCACTGCCCGGACAAAATTGGCGTTTGCCCGTCCAACTACCGAAACGCAAATAACCCCGAAGCTGCTAGGCTTCGGGGGGGTTAACCGTAATAGATGATTTTCATAGTTTACTGTGCCTTGTAAGCGACCTGGTGGCCATCTTCATAACCTTTGGCAAAGCCTGAATTGAAACCCTCATTGTAAGCAGCATCATATCCCTGCTGGAATGCCTGCGGGTCATGCTCCAATACAACAGGAGCGGGCTGTGGGTTCTCCGCAGAAGGAGCTGCGGCTGGATTAGCTTGAGGTTTTTTCCGCCGCCGCAGAAGAGAACGTCTTCTACGTACTGAATGAAGCCCCCTTTTACGGCGTCTAAGAGCAAGCAGACGTCTTCTTCTCCGTTTTAACCTACGAATGCTAGAACGCCGGGCATCTTTACGTCGTTTGCGCGCTTTGTCTCGAGTAGTGCGTTCCCATCTTGTACTCATTTTCATTCCTCCTTTGCTTTCTCGTCTGGGTTTCATTTTTTTGAACAGGCACATGGAGCCACGGCTTCGTCGGTTTCCCATATACCTGTCTTCTTAAAGGAATACCTGCCAACATTTTCGTGATTTCTCCCTGATAGTTGCTGAGTATACGGATGGTCTCTTCCAGACGGGGAGCCGACATATCCGCATGGGGCGTCAAGTCCGCAAGACTGGTCAGCATCCGGGCAACGGCGTGCTGGCTGGCAGCAATAGACTCCATCATATCCAGCTTAATCTCACGTTCACGCCTCATGCTCATTAGTTCATATCCCCCGAGCCCATGCCTCCCATCATCCCTTCCATTCCGCCACCCTGCTGCTCATCCTGGTCAAGCAATGCTTTGAGATTGCTACATAGTCCAGTCTGAAGCCGGGTTAATCCCTCCAGCATTTCCACCATCTGCTCGTGAATTTCCAAAGGCCGCCCCAGCTGCTCTTCATCGGTGTCAAATGCGTGAGGCGCCAGATGGTTCAGCGTCCAATTACGCATTTTTTCTGCTTCGACCGCCTTGGCCTCCAGGATCATAGACACATTCCGCTGCATCTTGGAGGCTGCGTCCAACATGTGAATCATTGCTTTTTCCCTACTCATGTGTTCACTCCCTACCCTCGATTGTTACACTACTCCTCTTCCGAGTATGCCGTCTCCTTCACGACACGAACGAGCATTTCAGCCATTGCTTCCTGAAGGTCGGCAATACCGTTCAAATAGGCAACAATGCTTTTGTTTACTTGTCCCGAGCTATCAATAATGCCCGGAATTCCATCAAAACGCGGCTCCTCATCCGGCAGTTCATGTATGATCTGTGCCATGCGCACGACCACCTGCCGTTCCGCATCCAACAGCCTAGACATCTGCTGCTGCGAGTGCGAAATATGGATCAGCAAATCATCTAACTCGTTATGCATAAGCCCCTCCTTTATGTGTTCCGCCGCGCGGAACGCACGAAATACCTACGGGCTTTCCGCTACTACAGCGTATGCCGCAGCGAGTAGTCGGTTCCGCCTAAAAAAGCCTATTCGATCATCATAAATGCCCTTGCAACACTGGTGGAGCAATAATAGGCTGCTTCTCCGGCAATGCCGACAATTCTTCGGAGGACAAAAACTGAATTGGATAGTCCTCAGCCCGCCAGCTCATCACAGCGTAGAGGGTAAGGAACGGTCTTTTCCAGCCGTTGCCGATTTGGTACAGTTGCCCACCTTCAGCATACAGTAACTCAATCCACCGTTTGCGTTGAGCCGGGATATGAAGTGTGGGCAACATGGACATGTTCCCCAGCTCAGGAGCCGCCAGCACGGGCAAGGGTTCCTCAGGCGCCACAGCTACAGGGGGGGCGTCAGCGCTGCCGGAGACTGTCGCCTCCGGCTCACCTACCAAGGGAAGCGCCAACAAATCAAGCTGAGACACTCTAACGAGACGCACATGTTTATCTCCCGCATCACTGGCTCCATGCAGCCGCCGTCTACTTCCCGGCTCTATCCGAAATACTGCACCGGAAGGTCCCTGAACAAGCGCTCCGACGGGATAAAAACTTGCTGCTGATAAGTGGGCTTCCTTACTTGATAATCCTTGGCCGTGCGGCTCTGCTGTTCCAAATTCCGGGTCGTGGAACAGCTTATCCGCGTCCCCCCACTTTTGGACAAAAAAGGATCGGTTCCGGCTCCTTTCCTCCGTTGAACCGATGCTTTCGGCCGTTTGAGGAAAACCATAAACCGTATCCCGATCACTTTCTGCAAAATGGATAAACGCATCTCCGGCAATTGCCATACGTATCCCCAACAAGCGTACACGCAGCAGCCAATCTGCATAGGCTTCCTCAATACTGTGGCATCCTTCGTCCCAATATCCCGTCTTTACCAAAGTGTCTCTGCGCAGTAGTAGACAAAATGCGGCCAGGCTTTCATTCTCTCGCCATGCATCCGGGTTGGGAATATTATGGGCCGTGGCAAATGGACGTACTTCATTTTCATTCATATCAGGAACCTCAATCTGCTGTTCTCCGAATGGACCATTCGTTACAGGGCCGACAACTCCCATACGCGAATCGCTGTATAAACAGCCCATCAACCGGTCCAGCCAGCCAGGAGTCACCATCGAGTTTGGGTCCAGTACAACAATAGTTGTACCTTTGGCCATCATCAGTCCCTGATTCAGACTGCCGATCATCTGAACATCCTTTGTTAGCAGCGCATAGCGTACAGCGATGCTTTTACGGAGCAAATAGGTAGGTGTCCCGTCCGTCGAGCCGCAGTCCACTACAATAATTTCGTGAGGATGGCTCGTATTCTCCTCAATATGATGAATGCAAGCACGGAGCTGTTGAAGCTGATTGCAGGACACAATGATAATACTTACGCCTTCAAAAATCTTGCCGAACGAAGCCTGCCCCAACTTCCTGCCTTGCTCCTGGCCCCTGTTATATCCTGACCAATAGCCCTTCTTTCCGAGCCGTTTGCTGTGTTTCCTTTGCGTACTCAGGCGTTTCATGCCGTTCACTCCTCCGGGTGGCATTATGCCTATACTATATGCCTGGCCCGGCTGGATGGTGTTTCATTGAAATCAAGGTAGAAGTCCCTTCATTTTCACTCCAGCTTCCTGAAGGGAATCGAAGGTTCCTGCGTCGCTCCAGTAGCGCCGTAAAATATCATATTCCAGCTTGCCTTCAGCAGCATAACAGTTATTAACATCGGTGATCTCAAGCTCACCACGTGCTGAAGGCGTTATTTCCCGGATCTTATCGAATACGGCAGTATCGTACATATAGATACCCGTAACGCAATATTTGGACTGGGGATGCTGCGGCTTCTCTTCAATCCGCGTAATGCTCTCTGGGCGCTCGGGATCAAACACGGGTACCCCGTAACGACGGGCATCTGCCACCTTTTTCAGCAAGACTCTGGCACTCCCCGGTGGCTGTTGTTTGAAGCGTTCGATGACAGGTCCCAAGTCTTCCTTGAACAAATTATCACCTAATAAAACAGTGAACTTCTCCTCTGACTGCATGTAGCTTCTTGCCAAATCGAGTGCTTCCGCAATGCCGCCCGCTTTTTCTTGAATCCGGTATGTCAATTGGACACCATAATTACTGCCGCTGCCTAAAAAATCAGTGTACAGTCCGGCCGATTGTTTACCAATAATAATGAGCATATCGGTAATCCCCGCTTGTCGCAGCCTTTCAATACCATATACGATCATCGGATACTTGCCGACCGGAAGCAGATGCTTGTTGAGTAATGTAGTCAACGGATGAAGGCGCGACCCGGTTCCTCCTGCGAGAATAACCCCTTTCATATCTTCCTTCCTCCTTCGACAGCATGTTCAGTGCATGGGATTCCCGTTTCGATAAACACTCTGGGATCTACGCTCCATTTTTCTATAAATAATCGATAATTCCGCTCGATCAGCTCTTTGAGCCAGGAAGATTCCGAGCGCGAAAAGCTCGCATTTCCCTGGTGATAGACAAAACAGTCATTGCACATTAGCAGCTTGTAGCCATGCACGCGTGCACGCAGACAATAGTCGTCATCCTCATAATGTCCGGGGCTGAACCGTTCATCCAGCAATCCGATCCGTTCCATCAGCTCACGCCGGAATAACAGGCAAAACCCGACCAACCGCTTGACCTCTTGCCATCTGGAGGGATTACTTGCATTATTCTGCTCCGCATACCTCAGACAGCTGGCCATATCTCCTTCTATTCCGTGAATCTGCTGAATACCGCTGACGTAATTCGTCACCGGTCCCACCAATCCCACTGTGCTTTCACTATGCAAAGCAGCCAACATATTCGATAGCCATCCCCGTGTAACCGTCACATCATTGTTTAAAATGACGAATTGGTCACCCGAAGCCAGACGAATTCCTCTGTTACAAGCTGCCGGAAAGCCCCTGTTTTCAGGAAGACGTATGCTAATTAGCCGCTCAGATGCGCAAAAATCATCCGTCCCGTCATTCGAAGCGTTGTCCACAACAATAATTTCATACGGTGCATCTATGGTATGTGTTCGAATCGCCTCGATACACGGTTTTAATAAATGCAGGCCATTATAAGTCGGAATAATGATGCTCGTCAGACTCATCGTGCATTCCTCCCTTTGGCAACGTCTACCCGTGTTGGAACAGGCCCTAACGGAGAATACCCGGCTACCTGAAACACGGCCGTCAGCGCCTCTGCATGATCGCCGATAATTAATTGCTCCATAGCGTTCCCTTTCCCGACATTGAAGGTCCGCTTGCGGTTTGTTTTAATCACATCGACAGCATGTACGGCTGCCACGATCATGCCATGCAGAATCGCCATCGCATGGGCCTTCGGCGGTACCGCAAGCACGGCTGGCCCAAGTTGATCCAGCACACGCCGAGATAATGCATGCGGTACAGCGGTCAATGAGCTTGCTCCAAGATCCGACCTGCGCAGTACGCGGTTCAGAAACCCTTTGCACCGTGTTACGCTGTCCTGCTGGGTATAAGGCGGCAAATGTCTGCCCAGATCATTAAGCGCCACATCCGTTCCCTGATCCACCGCTTGAAGAAAAGGCAGCAAATCAGACGCTGGGATCGGCAAATCTCCGTCCACGAACAGCACAATATCAGCCTGCGTCAGACGTGCGCCTACCGCACGGCCAACATCATGCCCCAGACGACCCGGTACGTCGACGAGAGTCGCGCCAGGATGACGTTTGGCTACGGCGGAGCGCGTACCATCCGTACAGCCGTTTAATACGACCACGATATCCGCAAGCGGAAGTTTTTCCAGCTCACCCAGTACCCGGTCAATCGTAGTCTCCTCATTACAGACGCTGACCACGGCTGCTGCGGTCCCCTGCAATACAATATCACTGGAGGCTTCACGTTCCTCAGTCAGATGGACTTCGGGCATTTCTTTTGCCCGAGGTGAGAGTTTTCTCACCCTGCGGCTATGCATCGAAGCCGTCGTTTCTCGTTTTCGCTGTATACGTCTTAGCCCCCAGCCCGGGTCTTCACGCTTTCTTCTACGATATACTCTAGTCACGTTTTCACCTCGTCTCTGATCCGTTTGCGCTCCAAATCTGTATATCCCGCACGTGCTCCCAGACGTGATGTAAGCCAGGCAATAGCATCCAGGTGATCCTGGACAATTACATCTGCCAGCGGGTCCTTGCCGTTCTGTTTTTTACGTGTTGCGTTCATTTTACCGACAGCTATTCCATGTACAGTCACCACTCGCAACCCGGAGACGATGGACATCACTTGAAATAGGGGAGGTTTCTCCAAGGACTTTAGACCTATTTCCTTTAAAGCCTTTTGACTTATGGCGTGTGGAATACCAGTCATAGAGGCTCCCCCTAAATCAGCACGATTCGACAAGATATTCAATACATGCTTTGCCTCAACTACAGGATGTATGGGCGTGCGATTCACAGGTCCATGGTAATCATTCAGCACCACATCCGCTCCTGCACTTACGGCCTGTATAAATGGCCGAAGTCTGACGCAGGGAATGACGATATCACCATCCAGAAAAAGCAGGATCTGTCCGGATGCCGCTTCCGCTCCAATACGACGGCCAACATCATGTCCGAGCGGTTCCGGGAAGGAAAGTACACGAGCCCCCGCCGCCGCAGCCACCTTCGCCGTTCTATCGTGTGATCCGTTCTCAACGACGATAACCTCTGTATGTGGATGGACATGGCGCGCTTCGCGAATCACAGCTCCGATTGTTCTTTGCTCATTCATGGCCGGAATAATGACAGATACGATAATCTTTCCCGCTGATGATGGTTCAGATGGCCGCGCTTCGCCGATTTGTGCCCCTCTCTCCGTTTCGAGTACATCGCTCTTGTCAGAGACTATCGGCTTCTTATCCATGTTCGGCATTCGGTACGGCAGCCACATCTTAGAATGATAATAAGCCCTAGAATGCCGCCTCCGATTAATCTTGAATCCAGCTCTTCCACGCTTTTTCATGCTCCCGTCTCACCTCCCTTGCTGCTGTATAGATGAACAGCATGATTAGGACAGTTCAACATAACCTATGCGGTCCAAAAGCCGTGTGTAACGGCAAGCGTGGAGTCTTTTCGACACAGCAATTTTCGACTTTATTTTACAAAACTTATTATTCCTATTAAATAAATGAGTTTTTAGGGTCTAAAGAATCATTTTGGATAAATTTGTTACATAGATCTTCTCGTCCGTCATTCTCTGTGCTAATATCAGAGCCAGATGATGGGAGTTCGAAAAATCAACTTTTGTTTTTTTTGCATAAGGCAACTTTTTTCCATTATCCGCTTTTATTCCACTATCTTTTTATACGACAGGAAGGGAGGAGTTTGTTACCTTTTTAGGCTACTTGCTTCAAATGCAGTACCCTCTTTTCACGCACGCTTCATGAAAAACACTTCGGTATTTCTCTTCATGTTCCATTCTTCTATTCCAGACGACAACACGACCTACATAAATGGCGTAATGCCTTATTCAAAGCAGGATAATTCGTCCTGACATTAATCGAGGAGAGTGAATTTTTATGAAAAAAGTATGGTTTTCGCTTCTTGGAGGAGCTATGTTATTAGGGTCTGTGGCGTCTGGTGCATCTGCGGAGAGTTCCGTTTCGGGACCAGCACAGCTTACACCGACCTTCCACGCCGAGCAATGGAAAGCTCCTTCCTCGGTATCAGGGGACGACATTGTATGGAGCTATTTGAATCGACAAAAGAAATCGTTACTGGGTGTGGATAGCTCCAGTGTACGTGAACAATTCCGAATCGTTGATCGCACAAGCGACAAGTCCGGTGTGAGCCATTATCGACTGAAGCAGTATGTAAACGGGATTCCCGTATATGGAGCTGAGCAAACTATTCATGTGGGCAAATCTGGTGAAGTCACCTCTTACTTAGGAGCGGTGATTAATGAGGATCAGCAGGAAGAAGCTACGCAAGGTACAACTCCAAAAATCAGCGCTTCTGAAGCGGTTTACACCGCATATAAAGAAGCAGCTGCACGGATTGAAGCCCTCCCTACCTCCGACGATACTATTTCTAAAGACGCTGAGGAGCCAAGCAGTGTAAGTAAAGATACTTACGCCGAAGCAGCTAACAACGACAAAACGCTTTCTATTGATAAGGACGAGCTGAGTCTTGATAAGGCATCTGTCCTGAAAGATAGCAAAATTGTAGCAGTGGAGGCCGAAAAAAGTTCCATTGCCAAAATCGCTAATCTACAGCCTGAAGTAGATCCTAAAGCAGAACTCTACTACTACCCTAAAGGGGATGACCTGCTGCTAGTTTATGTGACAGAAGTTAATGTTTTAGAACCTGCCCCACTGCGTACCCGCTACATTATTGATGCCAATGACGGCAGCATCGTATTCCAGTATGACATCATTAATGAAGCGACAGGCACAGGTAAAGGTGTGCTTGGTGATTCCAAATCGTTCACTACTACCGCTTCCGGCAGTAGCTACCAGTTAAAAGATACCACACGCGGTAACGGTATCGTGACTTACACGGCCTCCAACCGCCAAAGCATCCCAGGCACCCTTTTGACAGATGCTGATAATGTATGGAATGATCCAGCCGGTGTGGATGCCCATGCGTATGCTGCCAAAACCTATGATTACTATAAATCCAAATTTGGACGCAACAGCATTGACGGACGTGGTCTGCAACTCCGTTCGACAGTCCATTACGGCAGCCGCTACAACAACGCTTTCTGGAACGGCTCCCAAATGACTTATGGAGATGGAGACGGTAGCACATTTATCGCCTTCAGCGGGGACCCCGATGTAGTAGGGCATGAACTTACACATGGTGTCACAGAGTATACTTCGAATTTGGAATATTACGGAGAGTCCGGCGCATTGAATGAGGCTTTCTCGGACGTTATCGGTAATGACATTCAACGCAAAAACTGGCTTGTAGGCGATGATATTTACACGCCAAACATTGCGGGCGATGCCCTTCGCTCAATGTCCAATCCTACTCTGTACGATCAACCAGATCACTATTCTAACCTGTATAAAGGCAGCTCCGATAACGGCGGCGTTCATACAAACAGCGGTATTATCAATAAAGCCTACTACTTGTTGGCACAAGGCGGTACTTTCCATGGCGTTACTGTAAATGGAATTGGCCGCGATGCTGCGGTGCAAATTTATTATAGTGCCTTTACGAACTACCTGACTTCTTCTTCCGACTTCTCCAACGCACGTGCTGCTGTGATCCAAGCCGCAAAAGATCTGTACGGGGCGAACTCAGCAGAAGCAACTGCAGCTGCTAAGTCTTTTGACGCTGTAGGCGTAAACTAAATCATATACACGATCCTCCTCATTTTTTCGTCCATAGACCTTTGCCATTGTGCAACTGTCACTTGGCTCTGCCCATACCATGGACGAAAAATAGGGGTGCAGTGTACAAGTCTGCACCCCTTCCCCCCTTATTTATGGCGCCCCCTCAAAGGGGCGTCCTTTTCTCTTATAAAAGTAATCCTGTATCTCTTGCTTTTTGCACAGCTTCTTCTCGATTGTTGACTCCCAGCTTGTCATAGAGAGTGGAGGCGTAATTTCTTACTGTCCCGTTGGATAGGTAAAGTTTCTCAGAAATTGTTTTATAACGGTTTCCTTGAGATAAAAGATTCAAAACCTCTAGTTCACGTTTCGTTAAGCCATACTCTTCTCCATCTGACCTCGGTCCGACTGACTCTTCATCATCATTTCCGTCCCACATTCTATGGAACAAATCTTGGTTAATTACCGTGCCTCCCCGATAGACGAGGCGAATCGTTTCAGCCAGTTCACGCGATTCTATGGATTTCAGCAAATAGCCGTCAGCGCCGCTTCGCATGATTTCCTTCGCCCTCTCTGTATCCTGAAACGTTGACAGGATAAGGACGCGAATGTCAGGCCATGTCTCCTTGATTATTTGGGTTGCACGAATCCCATCCTGATTGGGCATCTCCAAATCCATTAATATTAAATCCGGATTCAGGCTTCTGCACAATTCCACAG
The DNA here is from genome assembly GCF_011066175.1 of Paenibacillus sp. EKM211P. Classification (NCBI taxonomy): domain Bacteria; kingdom Bacillati; phylum Bacillota; class Bacilli; order Caryophanales; family Paenibacillaceae; genus Paenibacillus; species Paenibacillus sp. EKM211P. Next base: position 165,290 of record NZ_JAAMNS010000008.1, on the reverse strand, counting down.
CCTGTTCCCCATCTTCGGCCACCCCCACCACCTCTAGGTCCTCCTGTCCGTCCAAGATGGTATGGAGACTGTCTCGGATAAACGAATGATCATCGACGATACACAAGCGGATTCGTTCATCGGACAATTGTACCAGTCTGGGTAACACGCATGAAATGAACGTCCCTTCGCCTTTTTCGGAGTATACAGTGACTCTTCCTTGTAACTGTGTCGCACGTTCTTTCATTGCAGTTAATCCGAAGCCATCCTTCCACTCCTCCACTCCGCCGCCATTATCCTGCACATCCAATCTCGTCTGTTGCGGTTCAAAATGCAGTGACACAATGATTTCAGTGGATTGTCCATGGCGCACGGCATTAGTCAGCGATTCCTGCAAGCACCGATAAAGCGTTATTTTTGCTTGTTTGGAGACTATGTACTCTTCCCCTATTATTCGAGTGCGTACATTTACTTTTGCATGTTTCTGGAACTCCTCTGCTAATTGTTGCAAAGTAACAGTCAAGGGAAGCGATTCTTGTGGTGAATCTATTTGATGCAAATAGGCTCTCACTTCCTCCATACTGTTACGGGCTAATTGCAATAATGAGTCAATTTTCTGCTCTCCATCTTTTGTTGCTAATTCCGTACGCAATATTTCCAACCCCATAATGATCGAGGTATAGGAATGCCCCATCGTATCATGCAAATCTTTGGAAAGTCTGTCGCGCTCCTCTAACAAAGTAATCTGCTCAATCTGAGATAGGTACTGTTCCAGCACAAGCTTCTGATTGCGTATAATTTCATTTTGGCGGTAATTAGAAACTAGTAAGTGGAAGGAAAATCCTATCGCAAAAGCCAGACCGATTTGTGGGATAATCGCCCATAGATCTGTTCCTGGGGAAAATATTGCAACGAGCAACGGAAACAAAACAACCGTGATAGAACTCGACCAACGGAATGATTTATGAGCACTATTTGCCGCGATCATGAAAGTTGGCATTAAAAATGCAAGATATGCCGCCGGAAATAATAAGGTTAAGTAAAAGCACACTCCGCCAAACAAAACCATCTCAGTAAGCAGATAGTAGCGATAACTGAACATTAAACAAATCCAAGGTATTGAAAATGCGGCAATTTCCCAAAGAACGATGATCCAAAGGGGCACAGTTAAATGGTCTTGGTGTTGGATCGTAGTTATCATCAATGAGAACCAGATGACAAAACGTATACAAAGCAATAACCAGTCATACCAGAGCCATTGTTTCCAGGCTGTAAACAAATTATCACTCCTTAATAGCTTTGAACATGAAACGCGTGTACATTCCAACGATTTGAACTAGGCTCTTTCCAATGCGGGTATTGATCCAGACGAGAATACACCCAGCGATCATGACACTTATAGCCTTTTCCCATGAATCCACAGCGAATCCCAATAAGTATAGCTCAAGATGTTGAAAAAGTATCGGTGTAACGATAAATACGAGCGGAGCTATGTACAATATAACGGCACATATGAGGCTAATCACCCCAATAAAAAATTTCTGCATAAGCCAAAAAACGGCCCTCCAATTGCTACTACTAAGAATTGCTTCTCTCGCTTTCATCCATTTATCCCTTCCACTGTTTGTCCTTGTCAGGATTGGCTCTATTGATATGTCCGTATAAACCTTCGTCTGAATGCGTTCATATTGGACAAACGTGTGAGTTGTTCGCAACACACGCGCCAACAAGGGAATACCCACGAAGATAACCGTCATCGCTAACGCAAATGTAATGCTGGCCAAATAGAAGCAAAAATAAAACAGTCCAGATCCGAAGGTAAACAACAAAAAGTAGAAATCTTGCAACCTTTTTCGAGCTGATTCTTTCGTCATTTGATTCTCTCCTACTCTTTATTTTATTTGCTAATACGTTATGATTGCCCTTCAAATCCTAACTTGTTGTCTGTCACATACGGTAGTGTCAAAGTGTCATGATTTGTAGGTCATGACTATAAAACAAGCCGTACTACGCTCTATTTTTGATGTCATGCATTAGAAGACGAAAGATCACTAGCTACTATGACTTGCCGCTTGCTACACTCGGTTCATACACGGGTGAGTCGACAACTCGGTGTGCTGACAAGAACATTGCAATAAAAAAGGAGAGTTCGAAAATGAAAAAAGCAATAAATAAAGCAAGCCTTGCACTGCTACTCATTTCTACCAGCATGATCTCTGCTTGTTCCCAACAATCACTAGAAGTTGGAGAATTAAAACCATCGACATCTACGGCCAATATTCAAATGACGAAAGCTCCCAATAATGCAAAAGAAGTAGAATCTTTTGCTAATCCGTTATTCGCGGAAAAAATGAAGAAGTACAATGTGAACGGTTCAAGTTTTGTCGTGGTCCATGATGGAAAAGTCGTCGTCAATAAAGGGTACGGTTATGCAGATAAAGAGAAGAAGATTCCAGTCAATAAGGACACGGTCTTCCAAATCGCTTCAGTCTCGAAAACTTTTACCGCCTTGGCCGTGATGCAACAAGTCGATAAAGGAAAGCTTAAACTAGATCAAGATGTACAACGGTATCTCGGTGGATTGAAAATACCCAATAAAACAGGAAAAGCCCTCACCTTGTTTGATATGTTGACCTATACCAGCGGCGTAGATTATCCCGATATCACCACGATAACCGGACCCGAATACGTTAATCGAAATATATCTATGAAGGCGTTTATTCCTAAACATATGCCGACAGTGGTACGATCGCCCGGTGAAGCTTATACGTATGACAACTTCTCATTTTTACTCGCAGGATATGCGGTAGAGAATGTTACGGGCATACCTTTCTCACGATATATGGAAAAGAATATTTTTAAACCCTTAGGCATGAAGTCTACCAGTGTGCGCTTTACGCCTGACCTTCTCAAGAGAATGGCTACACATTACAGTCCCACTGGTGATCCTCATCCAACATATGGGCACGCTCCAACTGATGGACCACAAGGAAGCATTTTGTCTACTGGAGAAGACATGTCAAAGTACATGATTATGCAGCTACAGAATGGAAAGTTTGGAGGTAAACAAATCGTAAGTAAAAAAAGCATAGATATGATGCATGCCTACCAAGTTTTCGCAGATAAGACGATTCCTATTGCGACAGTTGGATTTGAGACATATTTCAACGACTTTGCCAACGGTCAACATGTAGTTTTAAAAGGCGGAAACATGCCGGGACATTCTTCATTGATGGTTTTGGTGCCTGAACAAAAAACCGCATTTTTCATGTCCTACAATAATGATTCCATGATGAGTCTAGATGTGTACGATGCGTTCATGGATCATTACTTCCCTCGAACTATCACTGTGAAGAAACCAACGTACCACCAGTTAGCGGAAAAAGAAGCGCAAAAATACGTCGGTATGTATCAAAATACACGTGTATTCGCGATTCGTACTCACTTTTCCTATGAGAATGGGGCGTTGGTCATGGAAGATGAAACTGCGGGAAAGCAAGTACTCAAAATGATTCACCCATTGTTGTTTGAAGATGCAGAAGGAAACAAGCTCGCTTTCCAGAAAAACAAAGCTGGAGAAATCGCGTATTTTTATTACACCAGTCCTAAAGGTCTAGGCGTTGTAGCTCAATCTCAGAAAATCAATCTCAAACCGCCTTTTGCAGATGTCCCGCAAAAGAGTAACTATAGAAGCCATATAGACAATCTTCATGCTTTAAACATCATGAATGCTAAAACAGGTAATCTATTTAACCCGAAGGGCACGATGACACAAGGGGAATTTGCTGACGCCTTGTTGCTCGCACATGGAGGTTATATTTTCCCAGACGAAATCGAAAAAATCAAGAAGCAACTCAAAGTAGGCATACCAAAATATGATCGCGCAACTCCGATTACCAGACAAGTCGCAGCAACCATGATTCAAAACTTGAAGCAGATTCAACCTGACCAAGCCACTCAGGTGAAATTGCTCGACGCTGCAGATGCCTGGGCGGTCCAGTCCATTCAAGCCCTTGCCTCACAGGGAATCGTAGATCCGGATACCATCATCAATACTGATGGCTCCTTTACCTTCCGTCCAAAGAATTTATTGCTGCGTCAAGAAGCGAGCGCCTTGCTTGATTTGGCTTTTGGCTATCATGCTTTGCCTATTAAACAGAAGTAAAAAATGCCTTCACCAATTATCTGACGTCCCTTCTAACTTCTCCACGCGTTGCCGCCTCCACCCTTATGTATAAGGCGTCCCATTATGGGACGCCTTGTTTCATTATGAAGTTGATTTGCAACTTACATTCTGGCCTTTTACTAGTGTCCCATTGCAATCCAATGAACCCATCCCTCACATGTCGAACCCGATTGTCTGCGTTCCACTGTAAGCACTGCCGAATACCTCTGTCGCTGGGTAACAGATACAGTTATTCCTGGTAAGCTCGCATTGGCGGTGATTGCATATTGCGTATCTATAAAAGGCTTCTCAAACACAACGTTCACTTTGCTTGTAACTTCTTGTGCAGGAAGATAAAAAGAAGTGCTACCAAATTGAGGTGAAGTCACTTCACTGTCAGTAGTCCCGTCATCGGTCACTGAGCCATCATGAATGGCATTCCGACCTAATTCTTTTTCAGTCTGAGAAGCTAGATGGTTTTCTTGCTCTAGCAAGCGCATTCGCTGCTTTGGACGCTGTCTCCCTTCCGCAATGTGAATACTGGTTATGGAACAATCCAATAACGAATCTTGCTCGGTCTGACCTCCCGTCTTCATAGATGCCATGTCGTGTTCCGTTCCGCATTCGGTATCTGAATCAGGCACAGACAACAGCAGCACAGATGCTCGATTCATCTGCATCGCTTCCTCTAGCGTTTTGGGAAGCTTATGCTTTTTCCATGCCGCTTCCTCTACAGCTTGAAGCGAGGTACTCTTCTCTACGGGGACAGGTATACTTGCCGTTCCACGCTGAGTGGGTCTGTGACTGCCAGCGCCAGCAGGCGAAACCGTTTTCTCCTTGTTTACACGGGGAGAGGGGACAGTATTGGAATGGTTACGCCGTGCTATTTTTTTATCCTTAGGGTTATGGTTCGTGCGATGGTTCATGATGACCGCTCCTTTGACACAGGAGTGAAACAGCGGTCGCTCCGCTTCATTCACCCAGGTGGGAATCATGGCCTAATGCCTATGCGATAGCCTATGCACGTAACCACGACCACGTCACTCAATTGCACAGTCTGTTACAATTTGAGCCCAGCGTTCTGCAGAGTGCTGCCATAAAAATTGGCTTCGCACCTCACCCAGCCCGGCTTCTCCCATCCGTTGCCGTAAGTCAGGCTGCTGGAGCAACCTGATGATGGCGTCGGCCATTTCCTGCTCGCCGTGTGACGGATAAACCAACCAGCCTGTCTTGCCGTGTTGTATAACCTCCGGAATACCACCGATTCGTGAGGCTACCACAGGCACGCCTGCCGCCATGGCTTCCAGATTGACCAGCCCGAAGGCTTCAGCTTCTACTGAAGGAACAACCGCCACATCGGCTAACTGATATAACGAGGCCAATGCCGGATGCGGCACATAACCCAGGAAGTGCACATGCCTCGCCAACCTTAGTTTACGTATCTGCCGATGCAATGCTGCGGTGTATGGCGTGAGGCGGTCGTGACCGTAATAGGCACTCCCTGCTATAAGCAGCAGCACGTCTGGACAGGTATGGACGATACGCCGCAGAGCCTTTAGCAGCCGATGAACTCCCTTTCCTGGCATCAGTCTGCCTGCATATAACACGATTCGGCGGCCTGACCAGCCGAAATCGTACAATCGTGCCGACCTAATCGCTTCTGCTGCAGGAGTCCACCGTGGCAGGAAATCGCCAGGATGAATACCCAGCTTGTTGATGACGATGCGTTCTCTGACCGCATCGGGACTGTCAGAAGCCACAACAGCCCCTAAATACGCACTGTTCACAATAATACGATCCATCGGCAACAGCAGCCTACCCATGTCCTTCCGTTTGAGGTGAGGCTCCCGGATGAACGTGGTGGAATGCAAAGTCAGCACAATTTTGCTATCGGGCAAAGCCTCGCGAATAGCATAAGCAACTGCGGGGCGGTTGTGTACATCTATAACCGCAGGTAACCATCTTTTCAAATCAGCAATTACCTCGGGAATATAACCCGCTCCCCGCGTATAGCGCATACAAGGAATTCCGTCAACATCGCCGTGATCCGGTGTTTCTGCCCCTCTTATGCCATAGATCTGTGCCTGAAGCTTATGGCTAGCCAGTGGTACCATACGAGCAATTACCCGCTCCACTGAACTGCTGCGGGGCGAAGGTATAACAAAAGAGCCCGGTGTAATGACTGCTACCTTCAGTCTCTGCATCACCTCACCTACTTTCCTCACCTTATTCCTTCACCCTTCAACACTCATCTTGTATCATATCGTTCCCTGCTCTGAAAGGTGCCTGACTTACTACTTTGGGCATACCGCAAGGCTAGCGTCCATGCCTGGCCGACCTTTGATACATATGATGGACTAGAACCATAGTATGATTAGTTGGAATGACGATAAGGAGGGCGGACATACTCATGTTGCATGTCGGCGTCATGCTCAACCCGGCAACTTATCGGGGCATTCCCGTCATGAAGACGCGATATGAATCCATCGCCAATTACGAAGAGGCCGGATTAAGCCACGAGCTAATCCCCTGCTTTCTTCGTCTGGAAGATATTCATATATCGTCCGGAACATGCCGGGCTTTTGTTAAAAACGGTAACGAGTATCGGCAGATGACTCTTCCGTTGCCGCCAGTCATCCACAATCGGACTCTCTATCGGCAAAATGAAAATGCCCGCGATATCAACAGGCTGGTACACAAGGGATTCTATATTTTTAATGAACAAAACCGTTTCGGCAAAGACCATATACATGCAATTCTACAGGAAGACCCTCTGCTACATTCCCACCTGCCCAAAACATTGCAAGGCAACCTGTCTTCCATCCGTACCTTGATGGAGCAAACCGGGGATGTTGTAATTAAACCCAGTAGCGGCAGCGTGGGTAGAGGAATTATGCGGCTGAGGCATTCCAGCGGAAGCTGGACATTGCAATGTGCTCATCCAACGATACCTGGGCGTTGGTCCACACTACGGTTGAATGTCGGAGAACTCCCTTTATTTCTGCATAAGCGACTGATGCGTGTACCTCATATCATTCAGGAAACCATTCCGCTTGCTTTATGCGATAATCGTCCATTTGATATCCGTGTGACCGTTCAGCGCGGATATGGCGGAATCTGGGGCGTGACAGGCATGTTTGCCAAAATTGCTCCATCCCACACTTTCGTCTCGAATGTAGCCCAGGGCGGTACGGCCCGTTCCCTACCAGAGGTGTTATCACGAACAGAGACAGTTCAAAACTCAAACATAGCCCGGCTGATGAATGAGCTAGAGAGACTCTCATTGCAAATCGTCCACCGATTGGCACAACACCTACCCCGTCTCGCCGATGTCGGACTGGATCTGGGAATTACCCATGAAGGCAAGATTATTTTTATCGAATGCAACGGTCGTGATCAGCGCTATGGCTTTAGCCAGGCAGGCATGAGTAATGTCTGGAAAGAAACATATGCTCAGCCGATGGCTTACGCTCGTTGGCTTCTCGAACGAATGTCTTCGTCAGGCATCGAACGTTCACCTGGCCGTCCCCTGTATTGATTTACGTCACATTCTGTGTCAATATAGTTCAGAGCGGCCGGACAGGTTCCGGCCAAGACGGCTCGGAAATGAACAAGGGGGATCTGTAATGGCAAAACAGTGGCTGCGGCTTATGACGGAGCTATCATCGCGCAAGTGGGTGTGCCGGATTGTGGGCTCCTTCGCGCAAAGCGGTGCAAGCCGACTTTTTATCCCCACCTTTATACGTACGTACCAGATCCAGACGCATGAGGCGGAACAGGATTGGAAAGAATACCGCTCCCTGAACGCCTATTTTACACGCACATTAAAAGCGGGCATGCGCCCGATTGATACGAACGCCGAGGTGATGACCAGTCCGGTGGATGCACGGATTACGTTTACCGGCCCAATTACGTCTGGTACTCTTTTGAATGTCAAGGGGCAAGACTATACGCTGGAAGAGCTTCTTAACCGCTCTCCGCGTCTTGAGAAGTACACACACGGCTATGCTTTTGTGCTCTATCTCAGCCCGGCAGAATACCATCGCATTCATGCACCGGTATCCGGTACACTGGTAGAAAAGGAACATCTGCGTGGCAAAGTATACCCAGTGAATGACTTTGGCTTGCAGCATATGAGAGGAGTTCTTAGCCGCAATGAGCGACAAATTACGTACATGGCCCACGAATATGGTGAGGTGGCGGTCGTCAAGGTTGGCGCAATGAATGTGAGCAGCATCAAATATACGGATGAACAAGCGACTTCCTGGACAAAAGGTGACGATCTCGCCTATTTCGAATTTGGCTCAACCGTAGTTTTGCTGACTGAAAACGGCACATTTGAGCCAGACCCCGCATTGAAGCTTGGGGACGTGGTGAAAATGGGACAACGTCTTGGTAGCTTTCGACACGATCCTAAAGCATAAATGAAGGATTGTAACAAAAAAATAGCTGCACATTTGAGCATGGGGATCGAATGATTCAAATGACTCATACGAAAAAGGACCCAGCGTAACTGCTTCGGTCCTTTTTGATTTATCCTTTATATTCGTCATGCGTTAATAGCCTTATCGAATCTCAGACGGACTTTTTCCTGTATACTGCTTGAATTGACGGCTGAAAAAAAAGATGTCGCGGTACCCCAAAGCCTCCGCCACCTCAGTTACATTCATTCCGGCATGTAGCAGTAGGTGCTGCGCGCGCTCAATCCGCATGCTGATTATATGGGATTGCACGGAAACACCTAGCAGCTCCTTGAATTTTATCGAAAAATAACGCGGTGACAGCCCTGCACGTGCTGCCAAATCTTCGACTCGATGAGGAAGTCCCGGATGCTGGCGCACGTAGTTGGCCGTTTCTCGAATGACCTCGGTGAGCTGGTTACTGGCCTGTTGCTCCTGCGGTTCCTTCCGATCTGCACGCAGCAGATGAATCATCAGTTGCTTCAGGATCAGCCGGCCCTCCTCATCAGCCCCATAGGCACGCTCCAGACGCAGACGGACATATCTGGCAAGCATATGCTCCACCTCGAACGTTTCCTCCAGCATGCGGTAGCTGGCTGGAATTTGCTTGGGTTGTTCGGTGAGATCAAAATGAATATAAGTAAGTATGAGCGGCTTTTGCGGATTATGTGTGGCACGGGTATCGTCTCCCGGCTTGAACAAAAAACAACTGCCCTTGCTCACCGGATAGGCTTCCCCATTTAATACAACCGTTCCTTCTCCACTCCATACATAAAATAAATCATAGTTTGGCATCGGCTTCTCGCGTACCTGCCATTTCCAGCCCGGCTCGCACACAATTTTGGCAAAGGCCGGCAGCAGGATAAACGATGACGCAGATGTATCCAGCAAAATCTGTACCTCCTTTGGTTCATCTCTGGTTGTCCTGTTATCCCGTTATTTTATAATATAAGCGCAGCGCCACGATTAAGCAAAAAATACGCTCTTATGGCCCCTAATGCTTGTGCGTGACGCTTACCGTCTGTAATGCTATAATATGTAATCAAAATGACTTGGAAGGATGAAACGGGAATGAATCCACTGGCAGCGCAGTTAAATCAAAACATTCAGACAGGCAACGAGCATGTATATCAAATGCTTTCTCTTTTAGGTAAAGAGATTTATTTTCCAAAAGAAGGTATTTTGAGTCAATCCGCCGAGGCAGGGAAACTTGCCAAAAAGTATAATGCTACGATCGGAATTGCTACTGAAGGCAATGGTCCTATGCATTTGGAGGTTATTCAGGAGAAGCTGTCCGCTTACAGTCCCAAGGATTTGTATCCTTACGCTCCCCCTGCGGGCAAGCCTGAACTTCGTAGCGTATGGCGTGACAAAATGCTGAAAGAAAATCCTTCGCTGGCTGGAAAAGGCTACGGCCTTCCTGTAGTTACCAACGCGCTGACCCACGGTTTGAGCATCGTTGCCGACCTGTTTACGGATGAAGGAGATGCTGTCATTTATCCAGATAAAAACTGGGAGAACTATGAACTAACTTTCGGTATTCGCCGTCATGGACGTTTGGTGAATTTCCCGTTGTTCACAGAGGATCACCGTTTTAATAGTGAGGGACTACGCGAGGCGCTACTGGCGCAGAAAGAATACGGCAAAGCGATCGTTGTACTGAACTTCCCGAACAACCCGACAGGCTATACACCAGGCCTTGAAGAAGGTAAAGCAATTGTCGCTGCCATTCAGGAAGCGGCGGAAGCAGGCATCAATGTCGTAGTTGTGACAGATGACGCTTATTTTGGCCTGTTCTTCGAGGACTCTCTGCATGAATCACTATTCGGTCAGCTAGCCGGGCTTCATCCGAGAATTTTACCAGTCAAAATTGACGGAGCTACCAAAGAAGAATTCGTTTGGGGCTTCCGTGTCGGATTTATTACCTTTGCTTCGGAGCATCAGGATGTACTGAGCGCACTGGAACAAAAAACACTAGGGATTATCCGGGCAACGATTTCGAGCGGTCCTCACCCATCTCAAACCTTCGTACTGGATGCTCTCAAATCACCAGAATTTGAACAACAGAAGAATGAAAAGTTCCAAATTATGAAGGGGCGGGCTAATAAAGTCAAAGCGTTGCTCGATAGCGGAAAATACGGGGATGTATGGAGCTACTATCCTTTCAATTCAGGCTATTTTATGTGTCTCAAGCTGAACGGCTTGTCTGCTGAACGACTGCGCACACATTTGCTGGAACAATATGGGGTAGGCACGATTGCACTGGGTGAATACGATCTTCGTATCGCGTTCTCATGTATCGAAGAGGAGTATCTGGAAGACCTATATGACATTGTGTATCGTGGTGCACAAGATTTGTTGAACGCCTAATCTGTCTGTATCAGGTTAGAATATATAGTATAACTAGCGGTATGCCAGATATTAGGGCATACCGCTTTTTGGGTCGGCTGACTATTGTCCATCATACGTCCGCACAATTATCCTTCCGCAGCGAGCAGAGATTCCTGTGCCAGTGGCAGCAGGATGACGACCTCCGTCCCCACTCCGGGCTCACTTTCATAGCGTATACTCCCGTTCATGGCTTCAATAATTCGAAAGGAAACGACCGTTCCCAGTCCTGTTCCTACCTCTTTGGTTGAAAAAAACAAAGTACCCACTCGTTCGAGATGCTCCTGGCTCATGCCTTTTCCAGTATCCCTGATACTCAGACATGCCTGCTCTTCCTGTATCGCCAGCTTTATGTATACCCTGCCTCCATCTTCCGCAGCTTCAATCGCATTTTTCGTCACATGTATTAACGCCTGTAGCAGCTGGTTACGATCTGTATGTACATAAATTTCATTCCTTAGCTCTGTATACAGCCTTACGCCTTGCTTGGTCGCCATTGGTTTCAGAAGCAAAACGATCTGTTGAACCATGCCAGACAGATCCATCCGTTCTGTGTTCCCAATCTGCGGTCTGGATAAATTCAGATAATCGCTAATAATTCTTTCAGCCCGATCCACCTCTGCCAGTGCCAAAGCAACATATCTGCGATTTTTCCCTTCTAATCCTGACTGAACCATTTGCAGGAACCCTTTTACGACGGTTAAAGGATTCCGTACTTCATGAGCCATCGAGGCTGCCAGTTCACCCAACGTATTCAGACGCTCGGCATATTTAATTTTTCTTCTCATTTCTTCCCGCTCCAAACTAAATTCCATCCAGAAAGAAGAGGCTCCAATACTTAGGAATTGAATCACACCGAACCAGAGTATTGAGCGAATCAGCTCAATCTCATCCTCATCCAGTCTGCCATTGATCCAAGAATGTATTAAAAGAAAAATCAGCATAACTCCAGTGATCCATATACTCATTACCATATTCATGCCCACTCGAAGCAACATGCTTTTGAGCTGCATAAATTTTTTTCTTACCAAGAGAGGTCCCAAATAACACAACATCATGCTCGGAAGCCCCACCACCATAGACTCGGGGCCTACATACATACGAGCCATTACCATTAGCGTCACATTCATTAGACCTGCCTTGGGACCAAAATATAAAACAGAGAGAATCAAAGGAACATACCGAAGATCCCAATATAATCCGTACCAAATGTACGAAAACATAAGGCAAAGCACCGAAGAAACACCCAGCACCCCTCCCATAAGCAGCAGGGTATGCTTCCTATGCCGATGATCCGACAAAGCGCTATATACGAGTAACGGTACAAACACAAGAAATATGTTCACGAGCAGCTTATCTACCAGCATCTCGTCTTTCCCACTTTCCAAGTGATAATGATTACATACTTCTTCTATTCTCGATAATACGTACCTTTTCCTCTCTCATCTCCTGCATCTGATGAAAAATATAGGGCGATTCGGCAACACACCAGAACATTGGCCCACGCAAACCGGAAACCCACTTCATAAGATACGATGTATCCTTTATCACAATGACCGAGAGGAGAATGAGCATGGGAGCAGAAGAAACAAGAGGCGGTTACGGTGGTTACGGCGCATTCACAAGCACAGGAACAATTTTGGTACTGTTCATTTTGTTAGTTATCATCAGCAAAACGATCTTCGTTTAAGCAGACGGATATCTGCACCCACGACTACCATAGCAGCGAACGTACAAAAAAAGGCTAATCCGCAGGCAGCTCAGCTTTTGCTGCTTGCGAATTAGCCTTTACTTTATTCAGACAGATATGGGTCACACTTCTTCCTCATCCTGTCCATCCAAACGCCATTTTTTGGCTTGAGTACCACGGAGCAGGAACACAACAAGGACTCCCCCAACCAATATAAGCAATGTAGACAGTAAATCCTCCGTTCCTTTTGCCAGAAAAGGAAGCCACAGCACCACCGCAGCCGGCAACGTCAACCGAACAACAAAGTCAAGAAAAGACGCACGGCGACTATGCGCAGGAATCGGATATAACTGAAGCCACAACGAATCCCTGTGATACTGTCTTAATGAAGTAATCTGAACACCTATGAGGAATATAAAAAATAAATATACGGCAATACCAATCCAGCTAGCATGGGTGATATATATAATTAACAGACCCAGAATACCTAACCGAATGACAATGCCTGCTGGTTCTGTACGCAAGAACGTCTTAAACAGCAGGTAACGATACGCTCCCTTTCTGTTCCAAGGTATGTTGCCACCCAGCCAGGACAGCCAGCGGCGCGGCGTCACTCTCTGTGTAAGGGCAGGCACATCGACAAACCAGCCCAACGTACGCATCACGCGGGCAGCCTGCATAGCCTCTGTGCGGATCAGTTTTTCCCAAGCCACTAGCAGTTTGACCGGCAAACGCAGAACAAGCACGTACACCACGCCAACCAATACGATAAACGGCAAGCTGTGTAACGGAGGCTGCCATAGCCATGCGGCTACCATCAGCACAGCCAGCACCCACCGCAGTAGACGATAGCCTATGCTCCCGCCAACCGATACCATGCGAAGCTCCTGCCAGCCGCCGTAGCTAAATAGCACCTTCAGTAGCACGAACAGCAGCAGAGTCAGTAGCAGCGGCTTAGGCGCAGCATCACTGCGGATATACAACGCCCACAAAATCATGGACAGCAGCAGCAGACCGAATATTTTGTACACCACACCTCGAATCCGGCTGGCCTTAAAATATTGTGGCATCGCGTACTCCTGGGGACGAAGGAAGACTATATCTGCCGCATTCAAATACGTTCGAAAGCTCGCATGCGCAATTGGAATAGCTACAATAAGCATGATCCAGCGGATGGGCAAATCCGGCGGAATATGCATGAGTAGTGACGTGTACCATGCGGCAAAGGCAATCAGCGCAAAGCCGAAGACCACTGCAAGGCCGCTCTGAATGACATAGCCCAGATAAGGCAGCACCTGTCCCCAGAACGCTAGACGTCTTTCTTTATGCAAACGTTGCAAATCCATGCTCATTCCCTGCCCTGTACCAGCTCATAAAATGCATCTTCCAGCGGCATGCCCGGCTTACCCGCCTGTGCTGTCACTTCATTCAGCGTACCCTGAGCAATGATGGCACCCTGATGAAGCACAATGAAACGATCGCAATAATTTTCAATCGTGGACAAAATATGAGAACTGAGCAAAATAGACGAGCCCGAACGCTTCATCTCCAACATAAAGTCAAGCAGAGAACGAATGCCGAGCGGGTCCAAACCCAAAAAAGGCTCATCTATGACATACAACGGCGGCCCCGCTAAAAATGCGCACATAATCATCACTTTTTGGCGCATCCCTTTGGAGAGATGCATCGACATACTTCCGCTTTTATCCCGCATACGGAACAAATCCAGCATTTGATCACTGCGCGTGCGGAAATCTGCTTCGCTGACTCCGTACGCTCTAGCCGTGAACTCCATATGCTCCATCACTGTCATTTCAGGATACAGCTCTGGAGCTTCAGGTACAAAAGCAATAGCTCCCTGATATACCTCGGGATTCTCATCCTGCTTATGCCCCTGTACGCGAATCTCTCCGGCCTGCGGTGTCATCAGACCCAAAATATGCTTCATGGTCGTACTTTTCCCGGCCCCGTTCAGACCGATCAGTCCCACCATTTCGCCCGGTTTCACATCGAGCGAAATCTGATGCAGCACCGGGCGTTTGGCGCTGTATCCACCAGTCAGTCCGTTAATTTGCAACACAGGCTGTTGTTCCATGGCTTCCCCTCTTCTCCCTTACTCGTTCGGTTTTGATCCTTTTTCCTTCAGCCATCTTGGCGCACCCTTGTTTTTACGATCACGCTCGCGCTGTGCCTTTCCTGCTTTGGATAAGGCTGCTCCTTTGCTCTTGCCTGGAGCTGAACCGCTCACGGAATTCCTGCCTGGACGTCCTGCTTCAGTCCGAACAGGTGTCTTGCGATTTTCCGTCACTGTTCCATTGGAATTGGATCTAGTTTCAGATGGCCTTACAGGGACACGTTTGGCATCCGCCGGGCGCGGCACCACAACTCGACCTCCGTACAACGCACGCTCTGCAATATCGATTCCCAGTTCACGAGAAAACTTACGCATGATGAACGTTTCGCGGTCAGTCACAACCGACACTACTAATCCTTTGCGTCCCATACGTCCTGTCCGTCCTGCGCGGTGAACATAAGCTTGACTATCCGTAGCCGGGTCAAAATGAATGACCATTTCAAGGCCCTCAATATCCAGACCACGGGCTGCCACATCGGAAGCGACCAGCACTTTGAGCTTGTCCTCGCGGAATCGGGCCAACACGTTGCTGCGCGTGACTTTATCTGCATCTCCATACAAGGATGCCGTAGTTAGACCCATATGCTTGAGCTTGGCTTCAATTTCCCCAATAGCATTGGTTGTATTCACGAACACCAGCGCTTTTCTCGGATTAAAGTGCCGTACCAGACGGCGCAGCATATCCACCTTATCCCGTTCTTCGGATACAAAGTAGTAATGTTCCAGTCCACTGGCCGTCTTCTGGTCAGGATCAATCCCAATTTCTACGTAATCAGGCATCTCCCGTTGTGCCAGCGACTGAATTTCATTATTCAGCGTTGCGGACAGGAATACCAATTGACGGTCACGTTGGGCAGAGCCCAGTATATTGGTCACATCGCCTGCTCCGCCGAGCTGGAACATCTGATCCACCTCATCGATGACAATTGTTGTAATATTGTGCATCTTCAGCTTTTTCGAAGCGATGAGTTCCCGTACACGGCCTGGTGTGCCTACCACAAGCTGTGGGTGATCCTTTAGCTTTTCGATTTGGCGCTTGATGGCTGCCCCACCAATCAGACCCAGTACACGGATTCCACGATGCTCTCCGTAGCGCTGACCCTCACGTACAATTTGCATGGCCAATTCCTGGCTTGGAGCCAGTATGAGCTTTTGCGTAGCCTTTTTCTGTGGGTCAATGGCTTGTAGCAGCGGTAGCAAATAAGCCAGTGTTTTGCCTGTGCCGGTTTGCGAGCGTGCCAATACATGCTGTCCCTTCATTATTTCCGGTATAGCCTCTGCCTGAACTGGCGAAGGCTGTGTAATTTCATGCTCGGTCAGTTTGTCCAGCAGATCTTGTTCAACGCCGAGCGCTTCAAAATTCGATGTCATGAAAAGGTCCAACCCCTATACGTAAATTCGTTACTCTCCATTATATGCGAAAATAGCCTTGTTACCAAATCACAAAAATAAAAGATGTCCCTCACCACACCTAATGGCTACGGGACATCTATTATTTCTTATTCATCACACCATGCCCCAGCCTGTCGATCAGTCTGGGAGCTAATTGATACAACTTGAGAAAAGGAGATACCCACTGTGGCAGATTAACCTCCTCCTTACCAAGCTCTATCGCCCTTACGATATGCTGTGCCACCTTATCAGGTTTTAGCATAAACCAGCCAACATTCCGCACATAACCCCCGGAGGGATCTGCCAGTTCAAAAAACGGTGTATCAATCGGCCCGGGGTTAATCGTCGTTACGGTCACTCCACTTCCGCGCAGTTCTTGCCGGAGCGCATTACTGAAGCCGAGCAACGCATGCTTCGTGGCCGTATAAGAAGCCGATTTGGCTGTCCCGATTTTCCCAGCCATCGATGCTACATTAACAATCTGCCCACAGTTCCGCTCTGTCATTTGTGGCAGAAATGCCTTGATGCAGCGAATAACCCCCATATAGTTCACGTCCATCATTTGTTCGAACTCTGTCAGGTCGGTCTCATTAAAATACTCAAACTTACCGTACCCCGCATTGTTGAGCAATATATCAACCCGTCCGTATTCTTCCAATACTCGTGCAGCCACAGCCTCTACCTGCTCCTGGCAAGTTACGTCCAGTGGGATCAGCTCGTGCCTGCCGCTGATTCCCGCAGATACTTGCTTCAGTCGTTCCTGCGAGCGCGCTGTTAAAATAGGAATCGCGCCCTTTGCGCTCAACAACTGAGCGCAAAGGGCGCCAATTCCACTGGATGCACCTGTAATCACAATTACCTTATCCTGCAATGTACTCATGGACATCCCTCCACATTAAAGAAACTTACTCCTTTAATATTAAGAGATCATCACCTGAATATCCAGCTCACCGATTCCTTCCACCGAAAGCGGAATACAAAGGGCACGCTGAGGCACAAAAGTGGTCAAGTTTTCTGATTTCATGACCTGCGGAGGGGTGATATCCACGACAATTCCTTGACTGGACAAAATTGTACTGGCATTGCCACTAATCATATTGCCCAATTCCGAAATTGCGCTTTTTCCCATCTCATCAATTTCAGTCAACACAAATCCGCCCATCATCGCCGATACCATACGTAGCGCCACCTGTTCATTCAGGCCGAACACAATATTTCCGCTAAGCTGTCCAGTCATCCCGATCATAATCCAGATATGGTCGTCCACCAGCTCGACATTTTTCACACCGAGATTTCCGGGTAAAGGAGATACTTGGATCAATTGTTCAATGACCCGTCTCGCCGACTCCAAAAAAGGATTTATCACTTCTGCCTTCACGATCATTGCGCCCCTTTACGATGGGCTTTTAGACACACAACAAAAGTCCCATTTTAATTTGAGTTTTTTATTCAAATAATGCTGTATAACGACTCAACCTGCAATAAAATGCTCTCTCTATCACTTATCGACAGCAGTCCGGCAATTTTTTATAGCTAAAGCACAAAAAATGTGAATAATGTCCTATATCTTTACTCCATGCCGAATTTAGACAGGTTAATTTTAAAGTATATCAGGACTTTAGTCTTTATTTCCCAATATACCACACTTTACGATGTACTGCTTCGATTCATTGCCCTTCCTGCTCGAATAACCTATAATCTAATGAAATAAAGCATAACGATGGTTTTACATATAAACAAGTAGATTGGCTAAACTCAGTCTATACAGCTGCGACAAGCTAAAGAAAAGAGAGGAGGAACTTCATGAACATCAGTCAACTTGAAACGCTTATCATGATTTCCAAAACGATGAGCTTCCGTAAAGCCGGAGAACTTCTCAATTTGACGCAGCCGGCAGTGTCCGCCCAAATCAAAAGTCTGGAAGATGAGTTCAAAACCATTCTGATTGACCGCAACCAGCCCGTCACCCTGACCGACCGGGGAGTTGTTTTTTTGGAACACGCCGAGCGCATATTAGAGGTAGTTGAGGAATTAAGACAGAGATTGTATGACTTGAACGAAACACCGCAGGGTCACATTGCGCTGGGTACCACAACATCCATCGCCATTCAAATTTTACCGCGTGTGCTCTCCTACTTTCAGGATCAGTTCCCTCTCATCAAAACCTCCATTCAATCCATGGCCTCCTCGATGATCTATCAACAGGTGGAGAACGGACTTATTGATGTTGGTATCGGGTATCTGATCGAACGTAATCCCAATCTAAGCACTTCAGTCCTGTATTATGATTCTTTTGAACTTGTCGTGTCTCCTACACATCCGCTGGCCTCGCAACCACACGCTACTATTGAAGCCCTTCGGGAAATTCCGCTCATTCTGCTCTCTCCCGATACGGTAGGACGGAAATTCGTGGACGATGTTTTTAAAAAGCACCAAATTGTGCCCCATGTCGTGATTGAGTTGTCCAGCAGTGAGGAAGTCAAACGGATGGTCGAAATCAATCTCGGAGCTGCCATAATTTCCAGACTGTCAGTCACTTCTGAACTGCGTACAGGCACATTAAAAATGATCCATATTCCCGAGCTGGAAGTTAGTCATCCGGTAGGGGTGATTTATAAGTCCGGCCGTTATCTAAACTCAGCAATGCAGCAATTTTTGAGCGATCTGAAGGGGATGCCGGAGACGAATTTCACCAATTCCGA
Organism: Paenibacillus sp. EKM211P; assembly: GCF_011066175.1. Lineage (NCBI taxonomy): Bacteria > Bacillati > Bacillota > Bacilli > Caryophanales > Paenibacillaceae > Paenibacillus > Paenibacillus sp. EKM211P. Next base: position 146,380 of record NZ_JAAMNS010000008.1, on the reverse strand, counting down.
ATAACGTAATTCGCTATGAACAACATACACAATATAAACCTTGGTTACGAAAGGAAGACAGTCCATGAAATTTGATCTGCACACCCATCATTTCCGCTGCGGTCATGCAGACGGCAACATTCGGGATTACATCGAAGCAGGTATTCAATCAGGCTTACAAGCTATTGGTATTTCCGACCATTCCCCCTTCCTATGTAGCGAAAAGGATCAGGCTTTTCCTAAAATTTATATGGCCAAGTCACAGCTTGCTGAATATGTAAAAGAAGTACAGGAGCTTAAGAAGGAATACGAGGGCCGTATTGACGTGCTCCTTGGATTGGAAACGGATTATTTCCCTGATTTTGTTGAATTGTATCGTTCCACTTTGGCTCCTTATCCATTTGATTACCTTATCGGGTCGATTCATAATGTCGAAGGGGACAGCATTTTTAACCGCAATCGTTGGAAAAAATTAAGTGACGCTCGTAAAGTCGAGGTCAAACAAGCCTACTATGCGCTCATTCAGCAATCTGCGCGAAGCGGCATGTTTCAGATTTTAGGTCATATTGACGCAATGAAAGGGAATTTCCCTGCCTTTTCAGACATTCCTGCCGATGAAGCCATTGACGAAACCTTGCAAGTGATTGCAGCATCCAATGTAGCGATTGAAATTAACACTTCAGGTAAAACCAAGCTGAGTGGCGGATGGTACCCGTCTGCTTCTATTTTAGAAAGAGCGCACCATTTTGGTGTGGAGGTTACTTTTGGTTCGGATGCCCATAAGCCTTCGCGGGTAGGCGACGATTGGGAAGACGTAAAAGCGATGCTGAAGGATATCGGCTTCCGGGAATGGGTTTATTTTAAAGAAAAACGTAAAATTCCTGTGGCGCTTTAAAAGGCATGAAAGGTGGGATCGCTGATGCAATGGGATGTTTAGGTATTTCTTTATATAGCAATAATCCCATTGCAATAGCGAACGCTATGCTTCTCCAGATTCAAATCCTCGCTCTGCTACCAATCGCCTTAAACCGTACAGCTCCATTATCTTAAATAAATAACATCTTTGTGTGAGGAGAATTACATATGCAATTGGAAGATCCTATGGACAAGCTCAAAAAGCTAAAGCATGACATCACGCGCTTTATGCTCATCTATAAATTTGCACTCGATGAAATGGAAACCAAGATTGAAATATTAAAGCAGGAGTTTCAGGCGTTGCACGATTACAGCCCTATTGAGCATACCAAATCACGCCTCAAATCTCCTGAGAGCATCATGAACAAAATGCTTCGTAAAAATAGCGAGTTATCGCTGGATGCTATCAAAGATTCTATCAAGGATATCGCGGGCTTGCGTATTACTTGCTCTTTTATTTCTGACATTTATGATGTCAGTAACATGCTTCAGAGACAGAGTGACCTCAAGGTGCTGGAAATCAAGGATTACATCAAGAATCCCAAGCCGAACGGTTATCAAAGCCTGCATTTGCTGATTCAAGTTCCTGTATTCATGTCGGACTGTGAGGAACTAGTCTGCGTAGAGGTGCAGATTCGAACCATTGCGATGGATTTTTGGGCGAGCCTGGAGCATAAAATCTTTTATAAATACAACCAGTCTGTTCCCGAGAGTCTGACACGTGAATTAAAGAACGCAGCGGATTCCGCTAATGCGCTGGATCTGCAAATGGAACGTCTGCATCGTGAAATCAAGGAGATTAAAGATGCCAGAGGTGAAGAAGACTCTATGGAAGAGCTTCGAAAGATTATGATTAATAATCAGCAGATTACGGTACCAGCCAATTTTTTGAAGCTTCTAGGGGAATAATCTGAATCAACTAATAGCGTGATTATTCAAAAATTGAAGAATAGAATCATTGATTAAGATGGGCTGCTCTCTAAGCATATGCGGTCGATGACTACAACCCAGAGCAACTTGATAACGTGAATCTTGGACGCATGAGCATAATTCCTGAAGCTGCTCTTCTGTGGCAAAGTCGTCATGTTCACCGGCGATAAATAATGCAGGGCACGTAATGCGGCTTAACTCATTACGTGTCAATTGCGGATATTGGCGCCAATCCTGAGCGCTCTGACGCATAAATTCCTGCCAATTACCTTGATGTGCTTCCTCATGGCGTTCCATCATTTGATGGATCATTTCATAGCGTTCGTTCTTAATGAGCCACTCCGGCTCAAACTCATCTGCCCCCTCAGGACATGCGACTCCACTACACCCAATGGTAGTAACGGTTGCGAACATTTGAGGGTGCTTCACCGCACAGTATAAAGCCACATTGCCTCCGCAGCTGTACCCAATAAGATGAGCTTTAGAAATATGTAACGCCTGCATAAAATCAATCACATCTTCTGCTATACTTCTGCTGAAAATCAAGTAATTGAGATGAAAAAGCCAGGATTCCCCTTGAATAATGACTGTGCAAAAATATGACGGGGTCTCCTACACCCATTTTTTCGTAATACATTTCTAAATCCCGAGTTTTTACGTATGGCATGTGATCCTCCCTTTTTTATTGCGTCCTGTATCTTTTACATTCCTTAGTCCGTCTATCTTAATATAAATGAAAACCATTCCATGAGGAGTGATGTAAGTATGAAAAAGGTACTTGTTTTGGGAGGAACGCGCTTTTTCGGCAAGAGACTGGTGGAACGTCTGCTGGACAGTTCCGAGAACTCCATTACTATTCTCACGCGGGGCCACACAAACGATTCGTTTGGTGACCGTGTTCAACGGATCTGTGCAGACCGTACGGACCCGCAAGCGCTCGCAGAGGCGGTAGGTGAGCAAGTGTGGGACGTTGTTTATGATAATATTTGCTATTCCCCAGATGAAGCCAGCGAAGCCTGTCGTATTTTTGATGCTAAAGCCAAAAGGTATATTATGACCTCAAGCCTATCTGTCTATGATCCAAGCCCGGAAGCGGTGACAGAGAATATCTTCGATCCTCAGGCTTATCCAGTTCGCCAGGGCGGAAAGGACGATTTTACATATCAAGAGGCTAAACGGCAGGCTGAAGCAGTTTTTACGCAGCAAGCTACGTTCCCTGTAGTGGCTGTTCGTTTTCCGATTGTATTGGGAACAGATGATTATACGAAAAGACTTCATTTTCATATTGAACATGTTCGTGCAGGCCAAGAAATTGGAGTACCTAATCCCGCAGCCCATATCTCATTTATTCGTTCCGATGAAGCTGCAGATTTTCTGCTTTGGCTTGGGTCTGCTCATTTAACAGGCCCTGTAAATGCTTGTTCCGACGGTACAGTAAGGATTGGAGATATCATTTCCATTATCGAGCAGGTCACGGGAAAACAAGCTGTGATCCAAGAAAAAACAGCAGACGAGCATATGTCTCCATTCGGTATTACACAGTCGTGGTACATGGATACATCCAATGCCCAGTCAGAGGGATACTCATTCCTCTCCCTAAACGAATGGTTACCAGAGCTGGTAATCAGCCTGAACCGTACCTATGAATCATAAAAAAAGGGGACCCGAAGCTTCGGGTCCCAGCAATATATATGATTCAAAGGGGGTCATGTCTATGTTGTACCCAGTCTATATTAAAGTAGTTTTGCAGTTATATTTCATTTTTGTTACAAAATGAAACATAGACAGGATCTGTCCAATCCATATTATCTCGAATTAAAGAACCAAAAAAAGAGGACCCGAATGATCGGGTCCCAGCAACATATATTATTCAAAAGGGGGTCATGTCTGTATTGTACCCGTCCTGTGTTAGAGTTGCTTTGCAGTTATATTTCATCTTTGTAACAAAATATTCCAATGTCATTTCTAGGCATAATCCCCTTGGGTCATCGAAAATACCAATACACTCGGCACCTCTCCTAAGGGATCATAGGCACCAATGGTCCGCAGCAGGCGCATCTTATTTTTCATAAGCACACGCATCGAAGCGTGGTTATTCTCTTGGCAACGACTTTCGATCCGCTTCAGCTTCAGAGACTCGAAACCAAAGTTCAGCATTTCTCCCACGACTTCTGTAGCCAATCCCTGTCCCCAAAAAGGCCGATCCAGAATATAGCCCAGTTGTGCCTCACCCGTCCTTTCATTCCATTGCTGAAAAGAAACGATACCGAGCAACGGTGAGGAGGTCCGTTTGTTGAATTCATCATGCAGATTGCTTTCTCCTGTATTTCTCCGATGCCATTCCACTGCGAAATGCAGAGAATCCAGGGAGTCAGCAGATATTTTAATTTGCGCAACCAGGCGCCTCATTCTGGCATAGACTGGCTTGCGAATTCGATTCACATATTGGATTACCAATGGATCGGATAAGATCCGCTCCAGCGCAGGATAATCCTCCGCTCTTAGCTGGCGCAATCGGACTCGGCGAGTGTAAAGCTCCGGCAATCCGAGACGAAGCATTTCTCTGGTCAGCACAATGTTCCCTCCTGCGGATGGATTCTGCTTTTAGCTATGCATATTTCCATACTTAATCCAGGTCCTGAATTCCGCGGTAAATACCGGTACGCAGTTCTCGAATATAATATGCCAAGGAAGGAACATCTGCCTCCTCTGCTTGTTTTACTGCCAATTCTATATCATAGGGTACACGTACAAACTGAATGGAAAAAGGCGTGAGCTGCTCCTCTCCCCATTGCCCCTCTAAAATGCAGTAGGAAGCCTGGGTGATATCCAACGGATTCCCGACACTCCCAACGTTAAAAAGTGTTTTCCCCTGAAAATGCTGAATAAAAGCATTATGCACATCACCATATCCCACGACCTCTGGAGCAAAAGGTACTTTTCCACTTTCCTCTGCTAGTGGATCGAACATGGCAAGCCTTTTGGCCGGCTCATCCCATGGCTGCACACGGTGATACACACTTTGCGGCGAGGCATGCACCAAGCGGATACGACGTCCGCTCATTCTGAAATCATAATGAAACGGTAACTGTGCCAAATACTGTACTCGCTCTGCACCCAAACGTTCGGCTTGCCAGCTAAAATGGAGATCATCGGTTATGCTAACCAACTCATCCCAATTGCCTCTAACGACGACTTCACAATGTTGGCGGATAGCATCCAGCACCTCGCACGGGCTAGGCCCTTTGCCGATCAGATCCCCCAAACAAAACACACGGCTAATGCCTCGGGAAGCAATATCCTCCAGCACCGCCTCACAAGCAGGCCAATTGCCATGAATATCTGAAATGACAGCAACACGATCCATCTGAATCTCACTCCTTTGTCCCGAAACGACTACATCTCTACACTACATTCAAGCCAACATTATGTAGTTCCAACATATATGATGAAGATGAAAAAAAAGATCATGGCCTATTGGCCAGATTTTAACGTAATCACACTAAGCTCCGGTCTGCACAGCACCCGTATCGGCAAATGTGTCATCCCAATGCCGCGGCTGACATACAGTGGCATTCTATCCGTCCCCACATGAAACAATCCCTGAATGTACTTGCGTCCACCTGGGGGCGGCATCGGTGCTCCAATGACCGGCAAACGTACCTGTCCCCCATGTGTATGTCCTGACAATTGAAGATCAAAGGACATTTGTGCCGCCACATCTGCATAGTCCGGCTCATGCATCAGCAGCAGCTTGCACATCTCATCAGGCAGTCCGTGGATAGCACGCTGCGGATTGGGCTTGCCCATGATGTTATCCTCTAAACCGACAATGGCCACACGTTGTCCCGCGCGCTCTATAACCGTATGCTCGTTTCTCAGCAGCGTAAACCCAGTTTTGGGATATAGCTCCTGAACGCCGGCTGGCAAGCCTCTATAATCATGATTGCCCAGAATAGCAAACTTGCCAAGGGTAGCGTGCATGGAAGCCATAACTGGAACAGCAGCCTTCATAGATACGGAATAATCATCTACAATATCTCCTGTAAAACAGAGCAAATCCGGCTCCAGACCTGCTATCTGGTCCGCCAGCTCACGCAGATCCTGCTCATCCATATGAAACCCCAAGTGTACATCACTGAAATGCACCACCCTAATTCCGTCAAATGCAGACGGAAGACGAGGGAGAGACAAATTGAAGCGTGTAATCTCCAAATGATTAGGCTCCCACAAGGAAGCATATCCTCCAGCCAGAAGTGCAGTTCCTGCAGTGGCCAAAGCCGCTTTCTTCAAAAAACGGCGGCGGGAAGGATTGGCTGGCTCATTTGATAAGGAACGCCGCGAAGAACCGGGAGGGATAGCGGCCTCCTGTTGTAGGCCATCCTGACTCTCGCGGCGGATTTGCGGCGTCTTCTTCATTATGCGTTCCCCCTTGCGTTCTGTCCTTTCTATCTCATTTCTCAGATTTCCCTACTGTCCAGAAGCTCTAGCGATGAGTGGATAACCACTGCTCTGCATAGTCAACCAAATCTCGTTGCCTTGCGAAAAAACATGAAGCCTCTCCAATGTTCACCCGCGTAAAGGATGTGGGACATTCCCGCTCAAAATCAAGTCCCAGCTGCTCAAAATCATCCGAGGTAATATTATAATCCTGAAAAGACACCCACGCTTTGGTCCCATCCACCATCATAGGGGCTTGATGCGTGACAACTTCACGTCCATTATAGGCTGTTCGATATTCTGCCAAATGTAAGGAGGTGTTGCTGTCATGTCCGCAGCCCAGCAACAGTACATAGGCATCTGCCTCATACAGCTTTGCCAAGGGCGAATGCTCACCCAGCCCAAAATCAAGCTCATGCGCTTCCAGCAAGCTTAAAGCAGCAGGTCCACGCCCCGCCAGAGAAACGTGCGGATGCCCGCTGCGCACTGTTCCCGGCAGGCCACGGAACGTTTCTACGATGACGCCCATCCCTCCGGTCAGCGTCCAGGCCGGATCATAAGCGGGCATTTCCTCGCGGACCAGTTCCCACCATGACTCATCCAGAGGCGGGTTCATCCAGGTGGACGGATCTGTCAAGTCGTGTGACTGTGTTGGCATCACCAGCGTTCCTTCCCGGCCAATCGCTTCGGTTAATGCGGCAAGAATGGTGGAGGCCCCGCCTGGAACAAAGCGTCCAAAGCTGCGCATCGACGAGTGAACAAGCAATGTCATGCCGCTCCGAACTCCCAGTTCCCTTAATCCTTTCATTACATCCGACCGCGTGACAGGTCGATTCGTTATCGGTTGCACAGTCACCTGTCCAGCCTCCTTTTCTCCAAAACGATACACAATACTCTAATTATACCATAGTGCAGTCCCTCGCTCCTTCCTCCATGTTACCCTCCATCATTCCTGAGCGCAAAAAAACAGGCTTTCTCCGGTTTGGGAAGAAGCCTGTTTGAGTACAACCTATGGGCTGGCTCTGCTACACAGTCAGCCAGCGCTTGAACATATGCTTGGTCGTTTGCTTGTTCATTTCGGCAATGGAAGTTGTCAATGGAATGCCTTTCGGGCAAGAGCGTACACAGTTTTGCGAATTACCACAGCCCTCCAGCCCGTCGTCCGTCATCAATGCATCCAGGCGCTCCTCCTGATTCATTTCCCCTGTCGGATGGCTGTTAAACAGGCGAACCTGAGATATCGCCGCAGGTCCGATGAACGTCGTCTTCTCATTGACGTTCGGGCATGCTTCCAGACAGACACCACAGGTCATGCACTTGGACAGCTCATACGCCCACTGACGCTTTTTCTCTGCCATTCTAGGACCCGGCCCCAGATCGTAGGTACCGTCAATCGGAATCCACGCTTTGACCTTCTTGAGCGCGTTAAACATCCGGCTGCGGTCAATGACCAAATCCCGTACTACCGGGAATGTGCTCATCGGCGCAATCGTAATCGGCTGCTCCAGCTTATCGACAAGCGCCGCACACGCCTGACGCGGTTTGCCGTTAATCACCATGGAGCAAGCTCCACACACTTCCTCCAGGCAGTTCGACTCCCAGCACACCGGAGCCGTCTCTTTACCTTGGCTGTCTACCGGGTTACGCTGAATTTCCATCAGCGCGCTGATCACGTTCATTCCCGGTCTGTAGGCCAATTCGAATTCTTCCGTATAGGAACTAGCATTAGGCTCATCCTGACGAGTAACCACGAACTTCACTGTTTTATTCGACTTCACTGCTTGCTCCGACATCTAAATCCACTCCCTTCTGTTATTTGCTCTTGGAATAATCTCGAACACGCGGCTTGATCAGTGAAACGTCGACCTCTTCATACGAAATTTGTGGTCCCTCCGGTGTCCAATCTGCAATCGTTGTTTTCAGATAATCTTCATCGTTGCGGTCCGGGAAGTCCGGCTTGTAATGGGCGCCGCGGCTTTCGTTGCGCAGCAGCGCCCCTTTGGTCATCGCTTCGGCCAGCTCCATCATGTTCCACAACTGCCGTGTAAACGCAGCACCCGCATTATTCCAGCGCGAAGCGTCATTAATGTTAATGTTTGAGTAACGCTCCTTCAGCTCCTTGATCTTGTGAATCGTAGCTTCCAGCTTGTCATTATAACGAACCACGGTCATATTGTTCGTCATCCACTCACCCAGCTCTTTATGAAGAACATAGGCATTTTCTTTTCCATCCATGTGCAAAATATGCTCGTACTTCTCAGTCTGCTGATGGACTGCCGCATCAAATACCGAAGAAGCTACATCCTGGGCAGACTTTTTCAAGCCCTTGATATATTCCACAGCCTTTGGTCCAGCCACCATTCCACCATAAATGGCCGACAGCAACGAGTTTGCACCCAAGCGGTTCGCTCCGTGATACTGGAATTCACATTCACCAGCTGCGAACAGACCCGGTATATTTGTCATCTGATTATAATCGACCCACATGCCGCCCATTGAATAATGAACAGCCGGGAATATTTTCATTGGGATTTTACGCGGATCGTCGCCGACGAATTTTTCATAAATTTCAATAATGCCGCCCAGCTTTACATCCAGCTCTTTTGGGTCCTTGTGGGACAAATCCAGATAGACCATGTTCTCGCCATTAATACCCAGTCCATCATCAACACATACGCTGAATATTTCACGTGTCGCAATGTCTCGAGGGACCAGATTTCCATAAGCCGGATATTTTTCTTCAAGGAAATACCATGGCTTCCCGTCTTTATACGTCCAAATGCGACCGCCCTCTCCCCGTGCCGACTCGGACATGAGACGCAACTTATCGTCACCGGGTATAGCCGTTGGATGAATCTGTATAAATTCACCGTTCGCGTAGCGAACGCCTTGCTGATACACTGCACCGGCAGCTGTACCGGTATTAATGACGGAATTTGTGGTTTTGCCGAAAATAATTCCGGGACCACCGGATGCCAAAATAACGGCGTCCGCTGCAAAAGTCTTCACTTCCATCGTACGCAAATCCTGCCCGCAAATCCCTCGGCAGATGCCTTCATCATCCAGTACAGCCTGTAAGAACTCCCAGTTCTCGTACTTGGTCACCAAACCAGCAGATTCCCAGCGCCGTACCTGCTCATCGAGAGCATACAGGAGTTGCTGTCCTGTCGTCGCGCCAGCGAAGGCTGTCCGATGATGCTGGGTACCGCCAAAGCGGCGAAAATCTAGCAGTCCTTCTGGTGTCCGATTGAACATAACACCCATGCGGTCCATGAGATGGATAATTCCCGGAGCCGCTTCGCACATCGCTTTTACCGGCGGCTGGTTTGCCAGAAAGTCACCGCCATAGACTGAATCATCAAAATGAATCCAGGGTGAGTCTCCCTCACCTTTGGTATTTACCGCACCGTTGATGCCGCCCTGCGCACAAACAGAGTGGGATCTTTTGACCGGAACCAAAGAAAATAGATGAACGTGGACTCCCGCTTCTGCCGCCTTGATCGTAGCCATTAGACCTGCCAGACCGCCGCCCACAACAATAATGTTGGATGCTGCCATTTCTGCTCACTCCTTCTTTTCAGGATTTGTACTAAATCCCCTTTTACAAATCAGAATAGAATCTCAACACGATGTATCATTTAAATAACTCGTTTACAGTAGCTGTTTAAAGGCGCTGCATTGCACCAAGGCTGTTGCCGTTTCCTGGAATTCCGCGCTGCGAAATGCAAGCAGGGAAGCAACGAAGCCGATCGACACCACCACGAACAGGGTCATACAGATATAGGAAGATACTTTTTGGGCACGTGGTCCCACGGTAATCCCCCAACTGACCATAAATGCCCACAGTCCATTAGCAAAGTGAAATGATGCCGAAACGACACTGATTAAATACAAAATAAAATAGACCGGGTTCGTCACTATACCATGCATTACGCCGCCTAGCTCCTCATGAGTTACATTACCCAGGGCCACCTGAAAGCGTGTGTCGTATACGTGCCAGATAATAAATACAAACGTAATGACGCCGGAAATACGCTGGAACAAAAAGCGCCAGTTACGCGAATAGCCAAACCTTTTGACATTCGGGTCAGCCTGATAAGCGATATACAAGCCATAGATTCCGTGGAACAGTAATGGCAAGTAGATGAATAACGTTTCTAACACAATAACCAGCGGCAAACCATTCAGGAAGGCCACGCTGCGATTAAAACCTTCCTTGCCGCCCTCCACCGCTGTGAAGTTCGTCACCAAATGCTCAACAAAAAATAGAGCCAATGGAATGACGCCAAGAAGCGAATGCAGCTTTCTGGAATAAAATCCTCTCATCTAGGTCATGCTCCCTTCTCCCAATAATAGCGTTTTCAATAGTAATATAACATATAAAATGACAGTTCCCGACAGGGAATGTTCAACAAGGTGTCCCTTATAAGGAAAAACAAAAGTGTGAACATCTTGTGTCGCTTTCATGTTACTCCTTTTCGGCTTATAATGGAATTGCAATATACGTATTAATTATTATGTCTTTTTTGCATATAGAGAGGAAGTGGAAGATTTGTTTGAGGATTTGAACGCTTTTGCCGTCATTGTCGAGCAGTCCAGCCTGAATAAAGCCTCCAAACTGCTGAATTTGTCCCAACCCGCCCTGTCTCGCAAAATTGCCAAGCTGGAGGAAGAGCTGGGTGTCCATCTCTTTGATCGTCGGGGCAAACGGCTCGAAATTACATCGACTGGCCGATTTGTATATACTTTCGCGCTGGAGCAACGGCAACGACAGCTTCGCTTCTTACAAAAGCTGTCCCAGCACAAAAATGAAGCTCAGAGCATGCTTACACTGGGCGCCAGTCTCACGACACTCCAAACGACGCTACCTACCCTCGTCGAAGCTTTCATGAGCAAGCATCCTCAGACTGAGCTAAAGCTGCTCACTGGCAAGACGCATGAAATCGTTGCCTTTGTACGCGACAAAAAAGCAGACGCCGGCGTTGTCGGGTCTGCCATTCATGAAGCTGGACTGCGTTGCATTCCGTTATTTGACGATCATTTGGAGCTAGTCGTCCCCATCGGACATGAATTAACTGTCAAGACAGGAACGGCTTCAATGAAGGACTTGCAAGGATTGCCGATGATTATTTTCTCCAAAGGAACCTGGTACCGCAGTCTGACGGATGACTTGTTCCAGCGTAGCGGCATTATGCCGGATATCCGCATGGAAATCGACTCCTTCGAGGCGATTGTACGCCTGCTTCCCACCTGCAAGGCATCCGCTTTGCTGCCCAAATCCTATTTGCGCAGCGAACTGCTGCGAGATAATGGACTTACTGCATTGTACTTGCCTGATTTGAAGGAGACACGCCGAACGACCTCCCTGATCTACTCAGAAACGGCCGATCTCGGCCCAACAGCACGACGCTGGATTAGCGAGACACGCGCATCGTTTGCAGGCTACCGTATGGTATAGAGGATTTAACCCTCTTCATTGACATTAACGACCTCATCCTCAAAGCGGCCGATATTATCATTGGAGCCGATAATGACCATAATATCGTCTGCTTTCAGCCGATCCATAGCTGTCGGTGCGATCAAGATACCATTCGCCGTATGAAGCGCCACGATGCTGCAACCAAAGCGGGTGCGAGCATTTAATTCTGCCAACGTTTTGCCATTCAGACATGCAGGCACATTAAGTTCTACAATGCTGTATTCCTTGGACAGCTCCAAATAATCGAGCAGATTAGGCGTGACCAGCTGATGCGCTACTCGAATACCCATATCCCGTTCCGGATAAATGACTCGGTCCACCCCAAGCTTCTCTAACGCACGCCCATGCAGCACAGATATGGCTTTGGCTACGACTTTTCTCACACCCAGCTCCTTCAGCAAAATGGCGGTCAGGATGCTTACCTGAATATCATCACCAATCGCAACAATGCCGCAATCGAAATTACGTATGCCGAGTGACCGCAACGCATCCTCATCTGTAGCGTCCATCACGACAGTATGTGTCAGGATCTCACTCATACTGTCCACAACATCCTCATTCCGATCAATGCCCAGCACCTCGCACCCCATATCCACCAATTGCAAAGCCAGGCTCGAGCCAAACCGTCCCAAGCCAATGACTACAAACTGCTGCGTTTTCATATCTACTCGAAAACTCCCTTACCCTATAATTATTTTACCTTCTGGATGACGATACAATTCCTTACCCTTTTTCGGTCCCAGTGCATAAGCTAGCGTGAGTGGACCCAGCCTGCCTGCAAACATCGTCAGAGTAATCACCAGCTTGCCTACAACTGTCAAATCAGGTGTAAGCCCCATAGACAGTCCTACTGTCCCAAATGCAGACACCGTCTCGAACAAGATCATCAGAAAATGATGATCTTCGGTTGCGGACAGAATCATCGTCACCCCAATCACGAACAGCAACCCCAGCAATGTAATAGTCAAAGCCTTATAAATGCGTGCCTGCGCAAGTCGGTACCGGAACAGCACAATGTCTTCCCGTCCCCGCAGCATCGAAAACACCGCTCCAATGAGCAGAGCAAATGTAGTGGTCTTAATCCCGCCTCCAGTAGAGCCAGGCGAAGCCCCAATAAACATGAGTATGATGATAAAAAACTGCGTAGCCTGCCGCAAGCCTGCAATGTCCAGCGTGTTGGCACCTGCGGTGCGAGGGGTAACGGACTGGAATAAAGAACCCAGCAGTTTACCACCCCAATCAAGCGAGCCAAGCGTCTTCGGATTCGTAAACTCAAATACAAAAATGACAAGCGTCCCGACGACAATCAGAGCAGCTGTCATGCTGAGTACCACCTTGGTATGCAAGGATAGTCTCTTACGCTTGCGGTAATCTGCCAGGTCTGACATCACTACAAAACCAATGCCACCCGAAATAATGAGGAACATGGCTGTAAAATTAACAATCGGATCATATACATAACCTGTCAGGCTGCGAAATTCACCGAATAAATCAAAACCAGCATTATTAAACATGGAAATAGCATGCCAAATCCCAAAATAAATCGCCCTGCCTACAGGCATATCAAACGACCAGCGAATCGAAAAAATGATTGCACATACGCCCTCAATCATCAGCGAGTACCATAGCACCTTGCGGATCAATCCGACAATTCCTTCGACAGAGGTCTGATTCATCGCTTCTTGCAAAATAAGGCGCTCCCGCAAGGAAATCCGACGCTTGAACACCAGCGCGATCAAGGTAGCCATAGTCATAAAGCCAAGTCCGCCAATCTGAATCAGCGCAACGATGACAATTTGACCAAAGGTTGTAAAAAAGAGCCCTGTATCCTTAACGACAAGCCCAGTTACACAGGTCGCGGAAGCGGCAGTAAACAAAGCGTCTATAAACGCAAGTGGTTTTCCTGTTGTATTAGAAATGGGCAGCATTAACAATAAACTACCTATTAGAATGATAATGGCAAAGCCTGCAACGAATATTTGCGGTGGAGAAAGCCGAAGCCAGCTTGCATTGGGATTCATTTATTCATCACTTCTCCTCCTTGGTGAACTATGAGCATGGAGATCGCTGAGCTCATAAAATCACCAATTCTTTTCAGTTTCTTTTATAAATCAGAAAAGTATCCGCAAAGCGGGATACTTTTGCCTTTCAATACTCACTACACTTTATACGTAACTACCTCATGGAACGTTTGATGACTTTAAGGCGGGCAGCAGCGAAGCGGTCCATTTGAATCTGGAGAAGCGATAGCGCTCGCCTTTGACTCTGAATTTTACCCTTATCAAGGTCTAGAAAATCAAAAAAATTCAGTGGCAACAGCGATTGGAAGATCAAATGGAACGCGCAGCGTCCTTAACTCAGCAAACTTTTATTCACACTTATACACACAAAAAAAGACACCGGAAAACCGAGTGCCTGACTTGGTTCCTGCCCACAGCCTACGAGGTTAGCTGACGGATTCGGGCAGCACAGTATGCCCTATTTACACTTCCGATCCATCAGGATCGGCTGTAAAATTCACCCCAGTAACATGGTTCCCCCGTTTTCTCACAGAAATTCGGCTTAAATGTATGTCATTACCCATATATTTCATAGGCATTGCCTCAAGATTATAATCCTTCTCTATCCAGATCACAAAACCGATTTCGCCGAAAAAACGTGAAATTGGCTTTAATTTGCGATTGGGCATCGCTTAATCACAGCTTATCTAATTTTATTAAAACTTTAAAGTGCTTTCACTCTGTTTTCATGAATATCGCTGGTCTGTTGGCGGGAACCTGTGCAGTATGATATCTTTAATGGATGTTCTTATTTACAGATTAAGGAGGAAACTCATGAATCCTATCGGGAAACCGGTCGTGCTCACGGCCAACTTCAAAAAATTAGGCTTGCTGGGCGGGGTTGGCCTGATTTGCTTTTTTATCTTTCAATTGCTTATTCCCTCGCTTAGCAATCCAAGTCCGGAATCATTGATGAATGCAAAGGTCATCAGCAAACAAGAAGCGATCGTACACGCCCTGGACTTTGCCCGTTCCGAGCTGGGCTATACGGAATCACAGCCAGAGAAGCCTGTCGTGACCTATCAGGCTGAAACAGATTTGTACGGTTATTTATCCAGAGAAAAACTGCTTCAAGCGTACGATCGTACATGGAAAAAAAATTATCCTTATGAAACCTTTCGGGTTGATTTGCCTGACTCCTCAGCGAAGGGCAAGCTGCAAATTCATGTGGATTTATCCACTGGGAAGGTCGTTAGCTTTAAGCGGATCACCTCCAGCACCAATTACACACAGGCTGATGTTTCTACAGATGAACAAGCACGAAGCAAGCTTGTACGTATAGCTGAGGGCGACATGACGCTTGAAGCCAAGGAACAGGCTGCAGCAAAATGGATCAAACGCTTTGGCTTTAAGCCATCGGAATTGAAGCTTGCGACCACTGAGGGGGAAGGTGGATTAAAATATACCGTGGACGAAAAGAAAATCGGCGCCTCGGTACTTACGCTGGCTTTTACCTTTGAAGATGGGGATGTTCGCTCATTTACCCAAAGCTTTTCAGCCCCTTCGTCTTATACCGACTATGTTAAAAATCAAACATACTGGGCGAATTGGATGACTTATGCGGGTTATGCCCTATTTAGCTTTGTCCTGGGCGTACTTGCCATTGTGTATGCGTCACTCACCCGACGACATACTTCATTTGTACGCGGTATTGTTCTGTCCATTGTTTATTTTGTTGCTAGTATAGCTGGGACCATGAACATGCTGCCTTTATTACAAGCTGAAGCAGGCAGTAAGGGCATGCTTATATTTCTTATGGTATTCCAGGTCGGTGTTACCTTCTTCATGGCTGTAGCCCTCTACTTCTCCTTGGTTGGTGGTGACGGGCTTATGCGTCAGGTTGGACTCAATGCATGGCCACGGGCCAAAGAGCCGGGCTACGGGCTGTATGTGCTTCGCAGTATGTATGTCGGTTACTTGTGGGCCTTCATTTTACTCGGCGTACAATCCATTTTGTTCTTTGTACTGGAGCGTACATTTAATACGTTCTCCACTACAGACGCCACGCAATCCCCTTACAATATGGCTTATCCATGGCTACTACCGATTATGGCCTGGATGGCAGGTATTGGAGAAGAGACTGTTTACCGTCTATTTGGTATTCCGATGGTAAAAAAAATAGTCAAAAATACGTTTGTTGCTTGTCTGATTACTACGCTTATTTGGGCACTGGGACATACGCTTTATCCAATCTATCCAGTGATTTCAAGACCTATTGAGCTGACTTTTCTTGGTTTGCTGTTTAGCTTCGTGTTCCTGCGTTACGGCTTTATCGCTGCCATGTTCAGCCACGTTATTTTTGACAGCATATTAATGGGACTTAGTGTGATAAGTTTGGGAGACACCGTGAATGTGAGCGCCGGTCTATTCTGGATCTTACTTCCGGCTATTGTAGGCTACATCATTTACTGGTTTAGTCCTAAAAAACCTAATCGAATCATGTTTGAACCCGTGAAAAAAGAGGAGCCGTATTCTACGACTCCTCCTCCCGAAGGGCAGCTATAATCTGACGAGCAAGTTTATCCCCAATAGAGAGAGGCCGGAAGTCTTCGACGCTGGCCTCTCTTATTTTTTTGAGCGATCCAAAATGCTTAAGCAGCAACTTACGCCGTTTCTCTCCAATGCCCGGAATGGAGTCCAACTGGGAAGTTACCATCGATTTGCCGCGCTGCTCGCGGTGGAACGTAATCGCAAAACGGTGAACCTCATCCTGAATCCGTTGCAGCAGATAAAATTCCTCGCTGTTGCGTGCAAGTGTTACGGCCTCAAATGTATCCCCCATCAGTAATTGGGAAGTTCTGTGTTTGGAATCTTTCACCAAACCACACACAGGAATAAACAAGCCCAACTCATTTTCCAATACATCGGTTGCCGCTTTAATTTGTCCACGCCCACCATCGACAATGATCAAATCGGGACGCTCTAGATTTTCCTTCAGTACACGTTCATATCGGCGCCGAATAACCTCACGCATCGTTTCATAATCATCTGGTCCCTGCACAGAACGGATCTTGTATTTTCGATACTCTTTTTTGGCAGACTTACCGTCAATAAAGACGATCATGGCCGACACTGGATCGGAACCCTGAATGTTGGAATTATCGAACGCCTCTACCCGATGCAGACTATCCAGCCCAATGGCACGTCCCAGATTGCTTGCAGCTTTGGAGGTCCGTTCCTCATCCCGCTCGATCAGTTTAAACTTTTCATCCAAAGCAACACGTGCATTTTCCGTCGCCATCCCCGTCATTTGCTTTTTCAGCCCACGCTGCGGCACAAGTACCTTTACATCCAGCCATTCAGCCAAAGCGAGAGCTGCCGCCGTTGGGTCCTCTAATCCACCGGATAGTTGAGTTTCTGTTTCTGTTTCTGTTTCGGGTTCTTTTTCCCCGGCTGCTTGGTCACCAACTGGGTCTTGAATCGTTCCTTCTGCATATAACGCTCGTGCTTCGGCTACCCGCAGTGGGTCAGCAGAACGGTCTGACTCCGTTTGCACTGCTCCCTCATCTGTAATGCTGGCAGTCTCAGCTGTGATCGCACTGTAAAGTTCACTTTCTGCTGCAATCGGTTGATCGACATCAGTCGATTTTGCTTTCATCAGCTTAGGAGAATCCGGCAACAATATCTCCTGCGGCACTGCCGGGTTGTCACTGTAATATTGCGTCACATAGGACATAAAATCACTGTAAGCTTCACCGTAGAAAGGGAAAGTCGACATATGGCGCTCGATCATTTTACCCTTGCGGACATATAAAATCTGTACACACATCCAGCCCTTATCTACCGAAAAGCCGAATACATCTCGGTCCTTCGCATCAGATGTGGTGATTTTCTGCTTTTCCATCATCGCGTCGATGCTTATAATCTGATCGCGCAGCTCCTTGGCACGCTCAAAGTACAATTCCTCTGCGGCCTCCTGCATTTTACGCTGGAGGTCCTTTTTAATTTCCTCATGTCCCCCGCTCAAAAAGGAACCGATCTCCTGACTGATCTGGTCATATGTTTCCTTCTCGACCTCTTTCACACAAGGTCCCAAGCACTGATGCATGTGATAATACAGACACACTTCTTTTGGCATTACACCGCACTTGCGTAACGGATACATACGATCCAGCAGCTTTTTCGTCTGATGTGCCGCGTAGGAATTGGGGTACGGTCCAAAATATTTCGCTTTATCTTTCAGAACGCGACGGGTTACCTCCAGCTTGGGGTGTGCCTCGTTCGTAATTTTCAAGTACGGAAAGGTTTTATCATCCTTCAACAGCACGTTATAACGCGGTTGGTGCTTTTTAATAAGGTTGCACTCCAGAATGAGCGCCTCCATATTGCTGCCTGTAACGATATATTCAAAATCACGAATATCAGCAACCAGTCGCTGCGTCTTGCCGTTATGGCTACCTGTAAAATAGGAACGGACCCGGTTTTTCAACACTTTGGCCTTGCCGACATAAATGATGGTGCCTTCGCTGTTCTTCATCAGGTAACATCCTGATGCATCCGGCAACAATGCTAATTTGTGCCGTATGTTCTCCAGCGCCTTCTCCTGGTTCTGCAAGTCCTCCGCATAGGATTTCATTCGCCCGGTTCCTCCTTCCATTCTTAATGACTGCTCAACTTACTACTTATATTATATAGGAATAATGCACAAAAACGCCCCCGGTATATATAACCGGGGGCATTGACTGTTCATGGCGCTCCACCAAGCCCCCGCAGGAGCATGGGTCACATTCCATGATTATTGGTGTTTAGTAAGCATGCTTTTCAATGCTTCTTTGGAGTTCAAACCTACCACTTTATCAACAGGCTGTCCGTCTTTGAAGACGATTAGGGTAGGAATACTCATCACGCCGAAACGAGAAGCAGACTCTGGATTTTCATCCACGTTCACCTTCGCGATTTTGACACTATCGCCAACTTCTGTAGACAGATCCTCCAGAATTGGAGCGATCATTTTGCAAGGACCGCACCATGGCGCCCAAAAATCAACCAAAACGGTTCCTGTGCCTTCGACTTCTGCGTTGAAGGATTGATCGGACACGTTAACAATTGCCATTGTATGTTCCTCCTTTATAGAAAAGTCAAGATTATTATAACCTGTAATGTCTGTTTCGACACCTTTTAATTATATCACAATAGTCTTTTAATTGTAAGATATCAAAAGAGCAGAAGAATGAACGCTTACCCTCGCTGATTTTTCCCCTTGACGGTAATGACATCCACAAAAGGACGAATCCGGTCCATCAAGCGTTGTCCCTTGTACATTTCCTCTCCGTCTTTGCTTGTAAAGCTAAGATGCTTCTCTAGCCCTTGCAGTGAGTAATTAGAAGTATAAAAGGTCGGTTTACGGTTCATTCGGTAATTCAAAATGGAGCCCATTACATGATCCCGTACCCATGGACTCAAATTTTCAGCACCAATATCGTCAAATACGAGCAGATCACAATTTTTAAGCATTTCGGTCGTTTCCTTAAGCTTCTGTCCATCCTGTATCATGGACTTTAAGTCCTCCACAAAATCAGGCATGTAGACAATCACACCGTTGAAACCCGACAGAGCCAACTCGTGCAACAGATAACCCATCAAAAAGGTTTTCCCCGTACCAAACGTACCTTCCAGATAGAGCCCTTTTTTTAATAAACCCTGACTTTTGGTTTCTTCAATATAGCGGAATACCTGATTTACTGCGGGTACGCGTTGCAAATCCTTGCGTGCAATCTCAACGGCATTATATCCTTCCAACAACGCACGCTCATCCACATAAAAGCTTTTAATTCGTTGACGCACTCGTTGTTCATGCTGGGAGGCAACTAGCTTGGCGCACGGGGTCCGAATGTCCACCATTTCCGCTGTTCCATTGGGATACTCCACGCCCAGCTTGCAAAAGTGACCCTGGAAATCGTTAGGACACTGTTCCAGTCCCGGACAGTTGTCGCAATTTCGGCGATCCCGGGTATACTGAAAGAGCATACTCATATTAAGTCGCAATTGCGTTTCGTCTACATCAGGATGTGCAGCACAAAATTCTTTCACCAGCGGATCATTTAGAACCTGATCGGCTACGCTGCGAGTACGTTGGCGAAACGAAGGGTTCTGCATCTGCTGAAGCAAATCACCGAGTGATTCCAAGAATGCTCCTCCTTTCTAAAATGTGCAGAGTTATGGAGGGCGATTGACGCTTCGCTGCCGACCGCCATAAAGTCGACACATTATTGAATTGGCTTCCATTACACCTTTTTCTGTTTACCGGATTGCAGTCGTTCGGCCAGGCGAAGCAGTTCATCCAATTCCTCCTCGGATACGGATTCCTCGGAAGGCTGATCTTGTACGATCGGAATAGACGGCTTGGCAGGCCCATTGTTTTTGGCATACGTGCGGGATCTGCCCCCGGAGGAAGAAGCAGTAGACTGTTTTCCTTTTACCTTGGCTTGATCCCTTATATATTGAACAGCTTTTTCGTAAGTGTTTACCTGCTTCAGCAGCATGTTGGAGGCAACGGCCTCGACAAAGTTGCGGTTAATCCGCTGATCGCTCCCCGATACGAGCAGTGACATTAAATAATGGATCAGCACATTGATGACTTCACCAGGCAACTTATAGCTGATATCAATCTTCTCGAATATATCCAGCAGGTTACCGGGAACCGTGCCGGGGAAAAAGGTTTGCAGCAAACGGCGATAAGGCTCGTTGCGCAGCATCATATTATATTGGTGAATGTCACACTTGGCTGTGAATTGTGGGGGAACCTCTACATAAAATTCCATTTCCACAGCCTGCTCTGCAGGCGGCTCTTCAGGTGTGGAAGTTTCCCTCTGGCGCAAGGCAACCACCTTGGCAGCCTGCACCTGCTGTTCCTCCTGACGCTTCCGTTCCTGCCTGGAGTGTTGGCTAGCCCGAAGCTGAAGCTCGTCGAGCAATAAATCGCCTGCTTCGGTAAAAATGCCGTCCTCATCCAGCAAGCGACTGATATCCTGTACAGAGAGATCAAATTTACGGACCACGTAATTGACCATACCCAGTTGCTCGTGTTCAAATCGAAGACGCTCCACGTGCTTGCGATTGGCGGATTCACGCGGAAAACGAAGAATAATATCTGCATAGTTCAATGCTTCCTCCGATTCGGACGCTAATGCTCCAGTCTGGCGGCTCGTGGATACTTCGGACAGCGCTTGTTCCAACTCATAATCTATAACATGGGTGTTCAGCTCAAACAGCTCATAAAACGGAACCGATATATTCTCTTTATTATGGGAAGATTGCGACCATTCGCTAGATTCCCTGCTCCACAACGATTCTCTCAGAGAAAGCACTGCAAACTTACCGATTTTATCTCTCAACAAAAGGGTAAGGTGCTGCGTTCTGAAAAATTCAGCAGGTGCGAGCGGTGGTTGCATCTCATATTCATACATATAATCGTCCGTTTCGGGCGCATACAACCTGGACGTCTGCAACAGACCGACAGCCTCCAGCTTGGAGGTCTGTTCAATCAAATACTTGCGTCCCTTCTCACTTGGCTCCAGTCCCAGTGTCAGAAAAAGTCGACGTTGCTGTTCCAACGGCGAATAACCAATCTGTCCGACTGGCACATGCTGGAACAACAGTCGATATAGACTGACCGCAAATGCGCCTACCATCGGCTGATAGACACTTCCCAGCATCAATTCATCCAGTGCGCTCAAGCCAAATTCCCGATAAACGCAGTAGCGGTGGTTCTCAGTATAGTGCAGCAGGTTTTTCATCCGCATTCCGACATTCTTCCTTTCCTGACATAACGTTCTCCAAGATGTTTTTCTATTCTATCATACTTGCCCTCGGGTGGGACCAACAAAATAAGGGCAATTGTCCTCCTTTTTGGCAGCCGTATTCGTCCGAGTTCTTCTTTTTTCGAGAATACTAACTATTTTATGACTTTTGTGACCTGCATCATGGAAAAATAATATTCTTCACACTTCTTTCATTGGTGAAAAGCTCCAAATTGAGCTACAATATAATGGTTAAACATCACGTATTGGATACAGGAACGATATACGGAAGTACACATATTTCGGCTAAGCCGATTACATTTACAGATCGTAAAGGAGTGTAGATCGTGAATCAACATCAACCTCAACAAACCCCAGCAACACCCAACGAAGTAACCTCCACACTGGAAGGCTGGTACGCGCTTCACGATTTCCGGTCCATCAACTGGACGGCATGGAAAACTGCAGACGATGAAGAGCGCGCGGGAGCACTGGACGAGCTTCAAGAGTTTATGAAGGAATGGAGCGTTACCGAGGAAGCAGGTCTGGGCAGCTCAGCTGTCTATACTGTAGTCGGACAAAAGGCTGATTTTGTTATGCTACACCTGCGTGAAACGCTGGAAGACCTCAATAAATTGGAAAATGAATTTAACAAAACAACCTTCGCCAAATATACGACCAAAACTTATTCTTATGTAAGTGTGGTGGAACTGAGTAATTATTTGAGCAAGGAAGAAGATCCAATGCAAAATCCACAAATTGTCGCGCGCCTGAAGCCTGTATTAAACAAGGCACGTTATATTTGTTTCTATCCAATGAACAAAAAACGTGATCTGGATGACAACTGGTACATGCTTTCGATGGACGAGCGTCGCACCTTGATGCGCAGCCACGGTTTAATTGGACGCAGTTATGCTGGCAAAGTAAAGCAAATCATTTCAGGCTCCATCGGCTTCGACGATTGGGAGTGGGGCGTGACCCTGTTCTCCGAAGACGCACTTCAATTCAAGAAGCTAATTTACGAAATGCGTTTTGATGAAGTTAGTGCCCGATACGGTGAATTCGGTTCCTTCTATGTCGGCAGCGTTTTGAATGAAGAAACATTTGAAGACATGCTGAAGCTGTAAGACGCAGACATCAACTCTTTACTGAAAAAAACCGAGGATTTCGTGAACTCCCACTTTCGGGACGACGGAATCCTTTTTTTATAAGATCTAAAACTATAATAGAAGAGAAAAGGCCCCCGCACGGGCGCCTGATACAATGTATTTTTTTATGATTGCCCAGGTAATAAACCAAGGAATAATAGCTCAGATTATTGCATCACCGGCTCCACCACTACGGATGTATTCTCACTTTTCGCCAGCTTTCTTTTCTCCAGAGCAATCAAAATAAAGATAATAAGCAGCAAACCACTTAGTAAGACCAAAAAGCCTCCCAACTCGGGAATAAAATATTTTAAGCTCCCACCTTTAAAGCCCATACCTCTCAGAAACTTGAAATGCCAGGTTAATGGAAGGATATTACTTACATATTGCAGCGATTGAGGCAGCATAGCCACCGGCAATTGAGCACCGCTCAGTAAAAACGAAGGCAATATAATTAGCATGAGGCGTGAAGAAGCTTTTCCTGGATTGGCCGCACTCCACCCTAGAGCCATCGCAAACAAACTCAACGTAATGGTGTACAGGAGAAATGGAATACTGAGCTGCCATACATTTGCTTCAAAGCGTAAGCCACCAATTTGCTTAAGCAAACCAATGGAGAGGTAAAAGGACACACATCCTACCAATGTATAGGGTAACACTCTAAGAATCAAACCATACGAATGCTGAAGCTCCTCTTTTAATCTTCCTTGCTCCCGCAATCGTGGAACAATTGTCAGTGTAGCAGCACCAAGCAGTGAAATCATGACCGTATTGATGAACCCCATTACCGAAGTCATTAAAGTAGCATTGGTAGGGTTATACAATAGGCGCTGCTGAAGCAGCATATTGGAAGTAAGCCCTGTAACCTGGCTGTCACTCATTCCCATACCCTTTAATCCACCGCCAGCGAGCATTGCATTTTCCGTCGCTATGATCTCTGTGACTGCCGAGCGTAAGTTTCCAGTAGCCTGACCTACCGTATTATCTACATAAAAGCCAATATTGCTCTGAACTCCTCTAATCCTATTTTCCTCCAACCCAGCTGGAAGGTAAATCACTGCAAAAAACTTTTCATTATATAAAAGTAAATTCGGATCGGTTTCATTCTCTTGCACATGTTGTACATCAATATATTGTGATGCATCCAACTTATTAATAAGCTGTCGGCTATAACTGCTATGATCTAAATCAACTACAGCTACAGAAGCATCGTTAAGCTGATTATTTTTAAAAACAAATCCAAAGGCTACAGCTACTATAATCGGAACAAGTAGCATTACGAAGACCATTTTGCCGCTGACCAACAGCTTCCACTCTTCTATAAACGACTTCATTTTGTCACAACCTCTACCGTCATTCCAGGCAATAATTCAGATGTTCGCTGGACATTCACCCGTACTTGGAAGGAGCTTATATCCGCTAGACCTTTGTCCCGACTCATCCTCATGTTGGTATACTGAGGGGCGGAAGTAATGTACTTCACCGTGCCCTGAACATCTTTATGTAAAGCTACGACATGCGAAATCACATTTTGTCCAGCTTTAAACTGCGATATGGAATCCTCGCCCACATAAATATCGTAGTATAGCTGATTGGTTTCAATGACGACACCCGTTGCTCCCGTAGAAATAATCTCCCCCAGTTTAGGTACAATACGCGAAACCTTACCATCTGTGGATGCCTTCAGCACCATACGTCCGCGCTGTAACTCAACAGTTTTGAGTTGAACCATAAATGCCTGCTTTTGTTGAGCCAGAAGATCGACATTGTATTGGCTATTCTTAACATCTTTTCGTGTTTGCGAGGTTTGATTCAGAGCTTCCTTGGCTTTTTCTGTTTTGATCCGAGCCTGCTGACGTTCCTCAGCCGTTGCTCCAGCCTCCAATTTATCCAAAACGGTCTGCTGCTGAGCGATTCCATTTTTAGTAATGTCCGATTGTTTGCTAGCTGCTGTAATCTGGTTATTGGCTATTTCAACCTGGTCTTTAGCTGTATCCAACGCAATTTGAGCATTATCCAGTTGGTTTTTAGCGTTATCCAGTTCTGCCTTGCTTCCAGCTCCGGCATCATATAACACTTTGAGTCGGTTGTAATTAACTTTGGCCAATTCTAAAGCCTGCTGTCTGGATGCCACTGTTTTTTTCGCAATTTCCGCATTTCCTTTGGCAGTCTCCACTCCTGTGAGGGCTGCGTCCAACGATTGCCGTGCTGCTTCAATGGCCAGCTTTTGTCTTTCGATATCCTCTGTACGTGCGCCTTGATTTAATAAGGTCTCTCCCGCTTGCGCGGCTTGAATGTCTAATTGTCCTTGTATTTCCGAACTTGAAATTTTTTCAGACTGATTTTGCAACCCTTCTTTAGCCTGTTTTATTTTCACATCAGCCTGTGCGATATCCGTTTTTAATTTCTCAATTTGCAAATCAAGGTCTACAGGATCAAGAGTCATGAGCACATCCCCTTTTTTTACCTGTTGTTCTTCCTGCACCTCAATCGTTTTTACTCTTCCACCTACGCCCTGAAAAGCAACATTTACGGTATCTGCGGCCAGCAGTGTATTTTTTTGTGTAGCTGCCAAGCTCACAGCATCCTTACCGCTCATTGCCATTAGCGTACCCCCGGTACCTAACGCGACAACAAGTAACATGTACACGATGATTTTTTTGTTCATTAGAATAAACCCTCCTACATGATGATTTAGCCAGTGATAGTTAAAATTAATAGAAAAACAAGTAAGACATCTGATAGTACGACGTCTAACTATTTATGACGGGAATTTGTTCATTCCCTTTTTATCTGTTCAAGACCTGAGGAAAGCTTATTTAATAATCTAGCAAATAGAACATGATCTTCCTGCGTAAATTCATTCAACAAATCCGAAAAAAGCTGGATGAACATCGGAATTTTTTCCGTCATTAACTGTTTTCCTTCGTCAGTCAAGGAGATCGCGGTCATACGTCGATCCGTCAGCGTACTTCTGCGGATGATGCCGTCCCGTTCCAGCTTATCAATTACGCTGGTTACTGTTGAACGAGTAACCCCTGAATATTCAGCCAGCTCTGATGGAGTCAATGCACGTTCATGTAAAAACAATGGCACTAAAATTTTCAGGTTGCCTACAGATAACCCATATTCCGAGAGTCTGGAAGACACTCCATTGTACACTTCATGTGCTGCCTGCACGAAAAGTACGAACGTATTCAACGATTGGGAGTCCACATTTGGAAACTTTTCAGTCAATAAATTTATTCTCTTGGGATCGGCATTGATTTTAAAATCAGAATTCAACGTGAAGCTCCCCCTCTATAATTAGTAACCATACTATATGTCGTCGAATAGTTATGAGTCAATATCTTTTTTTCGTTCACCTAAATAAAAAAGGTCTCCAAGCTCCATTCAAGGAGTCATGGAAACCTTCTGACGTTAGAAAAACCGCCCTTTTTTCACTACTAGTGGAATGCCGCCAATGATGAACAGATAGCGTAGATCCACAATTTTTTTCAACTGTGCAGCCACCCAGCCTTTGATTTTGCGTTTACCTACTACGGCGACAGCTTCACCTTTTCCAAGAGATGCAACTGTACCCTTGTTGGAGAATACGAACTTGTGCAGCTCCTTTTTGCGGAGCGTAGCGGCCAGATTCTTGGCACAAAGTACTCCTTGCTGCATTGCAATTTGGGCAGTCGGTGGATAAGGGCGGCCTTCGGGATTAAACATCAGGGAGCTGTCCCCGATAATGAAAATATCATCGTGACCCGGTGCACGCAGAAAATCGTCGATTTTCACCCTTCCGCGCATCACTTCGAATCCGGCCTTCTCGATCAATCCGTTTCCACGGATTCCGCCTGTCCAGACGACCGTGCAGGCTTCAATTTTCTCACCCTCACCGACGATTACACCATCCTGCTGGCATTCCTTAATCGGGACTCCAATACGGAAGTTAACCCCTTTACGCTTGAGGACATCCATCGCATATTCCACCAGCTCAGGATCAAACCCTGGTAATGCTGTAGGAGCTGCCTCGACGTTAATGATTTGAATTCGGTTAAAATCGATGTCGTAAGCTTTAGCCAGCTGTGGCAGACGATCTGCCAACTCCGCTACAAACTCAATGCCACTAAAACCAGCGCCCCCTACGACGAAATTTAGGCGACCTGGCTTACCGTCATTTTTATACAGGGCCAGCTGGTATTCAATATGCTCTCGAATCAGGCGCACAGAGTTAATACTACGAATCGTCAGTGCGAATTGATCCATCCCTGGAATTCCGAATGTTTCCGGCTCGCCACCTAATCCGATGACCAAATAATCGTAGGATAGCGAGCCATCCTCCAGCACGACTTTTTTCTCATTTGGTATGATTTCCTTCACTGTTCCTTTGACTAAATCCACCTTGAACTCATCGATTAGCTGCGCAATCGGAATCCTCGAATGCTCAATCGTATCCGTGCCTGCCGCAGGCATGTGAAGATGTGTCGTAATATAGTGGTAATCATGACGGTTGATTAGCGTGACAGTTGCCTCATTGTGCTTGAGCTCTTTTTGCAATTGCTGAGCCGTCAATATACCGCCATATCCGGCGCCCACAATGACAATTTTGGGAATACTGCTCATGCTTCTACCCCTTCCGATATACATAATCATTCAATATTCACAGCTTTTCTCTTAACACGGTTAACTTATACTCACCGGAAAGTCTTCATCAAATATTAATCGCTTTAACTTTGCAAGAAGAACCCAGCAGTTTATAATGATAAGCAGTGAATCATACGTTCGGCGGCTATCTGAACCTCTATGCGGCTGATTCAATATCTACAATTCATACTATCCCTTTCGGAGGTGTTTTTAGAGTGACAGCTCAATCCACAGGTGCGGAGATCCGCGATCTGATCATAATTGGAGGCGGTCCAGCCGGTATTTTCGCCGCTTTTTACGGAGGAATGCGTCAGGCATCCGTCACCTTAATTGAAAGTATGCCCCAACTGGGCGGCCAGCTTGCAG
Organism: Paenibacillus sp. EKM211P; assembly: GCF_011066175.1. Classification (NCBI taxonomy): domain Bacteria; kingdom Bacillati; phylum Bacillota; class Bacilli; order Caryophanales; family Paenibacillaceae; genus Paenibacillus; species Paenibacillus sp. EKM211P. The sequence goes on along the minus strand of NZ_JAAMNS010000008.1, from coordinate 118,692 downwards.
CCCTTTATCCTGAAAAATATATTTATGACGTTGCTGGCTTTCCTAAAGTGACTGCACAGGAACTGGTCAACAATTTGGTTCAACAAATGAACCATTTTAATCCAGAGGTGCAGCTAGAAGAGAAAGTCGTATCGTTAGAGAAGAAAGAAGAACGCCACTTCATTGTCAAAACAGACAAAGGTGGCGAGTATCATGGTAAAGCGGTTATTATTACCGCTGGCGTGGGTGCTTTCGAGCCACGCAGACTGGAGCTTCCAGGTGCCGATCGTTTTGAAAAAACGAACCTGCATTACTTTGTCAGCGACCTGAGCAAATTTGCAGGTCGTAAGGTGCTAATCAGTGGCGGCGGTGACTCTGCTGTAGACTGGGCCCTTATGCTGGAACCGATTGCAGAACAGGTTACATTGATTCACCGCCGTGACAAATTCCGCGCGCATGAACACAGTGTCGAGAACCTCCTCGCTTCCAAAGTAAACGTGATTACACCAACGGAAATTGCAGAATTGCATGGGGAAGATACGATTACAAAGGTCACTCTTGCTCATGTAAAAACCAAAGAAACTCAGGAAATCGAAGTGGACGATGTCATCGTTAACTTTGGATTTGTATCCACACTTGGTCCAATTGCTGAATGGGGAATTGAAATCGAAAGTAACTCCATCGTGGTCGATTCTCGTCAGGAGACGAATATTCCTGGCATTTTCGCTGCAGGAGACATCACTACCTATCCAGGCAAGCTTAAGCTGATCGCGGTTGGTTTTGGTGAAGCTCCTACAGCAGTCAACAACGCCAAGGTCTATGTAGATCCAGACGCCAAGTTGTCTCCCGGACACAGCAGTAACATGAAATTGTAGTTAATTTAGACTATGACAAAAAAGGGTATTTTACTCCAGATTTGAACCTTTGGAGTGAAATACCCTTTTTCACGGTGTGCCTATTCGTTGCAGTGATTGTCCGTAAAGTCATCCGAACCCTGAATGACTTTACAGTCGCAGTACGAGAGCTTGTCCGGTCTAATGAAGGACTACGGCTGTATTCATCTCTAGATTTCTTTTGTGAATTTCAGCCAGCAACAGTGCAATGAAGTCACATTCAAGTTTAAGCTCGATTGCCATCTGATAGGAATCCAAAAGCATTTCATCCGTCAGCATAGCCATCCTCGACACAACCTTTCCTTTTATTTCAAAATCTATTCTATCAAAATACCAAAAACGGAACAAGCGTTCTATTATCCACAGTCAATTGTGGAAATCCTGTGTATAAATTGTTGGTAAGTGTCGTTAACCCTTATATGTGACAGGGGATAATGTGGACAATATTTATACACAGAATTTTGGCGATTAAACGCAAAAAAATTTTTTTTATGTTTATACAAATATATTATATTTAGCATCTTGTTAATAGATTATAATGGAAACTTTTTGAAGAAAACCTGAATTTATTGAGGTCTTGTGTTTACCTCTAAAATCCATACCCGTCCATTCCAATCAAGCCCGTAATCAAATCCCAGTTGTCCGATCCCGGGAAATCTTCTTTCAAGTATAGGAATACAGTGCTGTGTAAGTTCAACGATCTCCCGCCGCTTTCGTCTAGCTAGCCGTCGCGGATATATCATTCGAAGTGCCTCTGTTCCCTTCAGCAAAGTTCCTCCTTTGCACAGATTCGTTATGACCAGTCCGGGACGAGCATGACGCGCCACCACTGCACGAAACTCCCATTTTTCCCCTTCCTTTACGACTTTGACTCGATAGTCAACAGGTCTACCTTGGATACTTGCTAGTTGAATACCTTGCTGAATGAGATACGGACGTTGGATTCGGAGCTTATTGATTCCGGCCACAAGCGCTCTAAAATGGCTGAACCGATATGTTTGTTCCATACGCGTACAGGTGTAGCCGTTCCCCTCCTTTGCCACGCGCATGACTCCGACACCTCCGCCTCCTTTTACGGGTTTTATAAACACAAAAGCATGCCGCCGTAGCATTATGCGCAATTGTTCTTCACTATATAGACAGGTTTCCGGTATATAAACGGCGGTATGTGGATGATGGAGGAGCGCCTTCGTCTTTAGCCATTTGCTTGCAAGTTGTCTCATCTAATTCTCTCCTTTCGCCGTCAGCTATACTTATACATACTCAATAGAGGTGTGCTATTCTTGGGTGATTGTCAGGATCATGTGTCTATTTCGACAAGATCATGACGAACGGTAGCATGCACCGGACAACACTGGTACAATGACAATAATCTGAATACCATTTAGAACGGAGCAGTTAAATTTGCTGCAAATTGTTTCTTTCAACAAGGAGGTCAACTCATGAATAGCAAAATTGGCATCATGGACATTGGCTCAAACTCCATACGTCTCGTGATCTATGAAATGACAGAGACAGGTGCTTATCGAATTGTGCAGGAATGCAAAGAAGCTGCCCGACTGAGCGAAAAGGTTGGGGCCAACGGCCGTATGGAACGAGAAGCAATCCGCAGCATCGCTCCATTGCTACGCCAATTTATGGAAGTTTGCCGTATGCACGGGGTTGTTCGTATGCGTGCAGCAGCAACAGCGGCCATCCGCAATGCGGCCAATTCGGACGAAATTGTTCAATGGATTGCGGAAGAGACAAATTTAACATTGGAAATCCTGAGCGGGGAGCAAGAGGGCTATGCCGGTTTTCTAGGCGTAGTGAATACAATGCATGTGAGTGACGGCATTATTATTGACATCGGGGGCGGCAGTACCGAAATTACGCTGTTCCGGGATCGAACACGGCTGCATACAGTTTCATTTCCCTTTGGCGCAGTCAATATGAATTGGCGCTTTGGACGTGAGGTCAAGAATGGCGAATGGTCTCCTGGACAGATTGAAGAAATGGAGAGCTTTGTCCGTTCTTCACTGCAAAACCATGATTGGATCTTCTCCAATCCGGGTCTGCCGTTTATCGGGCTGGGTGGAACCCTCCGTACTTTGGCTAAAATCAATCAGAAACGGCAGGATTACTCGCTTCCTGTGACACACCATTACGAAATGACAATAGAAGATGTCGATTATTTTTATAGTAGTCTGCCTCATCTCCCCTATGAAAAACGCAAAAAAACAGCCGGCCTGTCCAAAGACAGAGCCGACATTATCGTACCGGGTCTCATTATATTGAAAACGATCTTTGAAGCTGCTCAAGGCTCCGCGTATTTGGTCAGTGGAGCGGGTCTGCGAGACGGCCTGTTTCATGAGCTAGTCAACGCTGAACAGCCTGTGGTGGCTAATCCGCTCATCGCGTCCATTCGCAATATCCTGTCGTTTGCTGTCCCGGTTAGCGAAGCGCATGTCAAGCGAGTTAACGAGTACGCCGTCCGGCTCTATGACACTTTAGCTGAAGGACCCTCAATCGCTATGGACAAACGCTTGTTACTGACCGCAGCAACTCTTTACAAAACAGGCGCAGCCTTGAATTACTATCACTTCCGCCAGCATTCCGTGTTCTGGATCTTGCACGCAGGCATTGGCGGCTTATCTCACCGGGAAACAGTGCTAGCCGCGCTGATCGCTGATTACCACCCCAAAAACCGGACCCCCCGCTTGCTGCGCACACATGCAGATATTTTGGAGCCTTCCGACGAAGAACGTGTACACCGGCTCGGCTCGCTGCTCCAGCTAGCAATCGGTATGGATCGTAGCGAATCCGGCATCATCTCCGGCATCCATCCCACGACAGGAGACGATGCGCTGCATATTCGCCTGGAAAGCAAGAGTGAACCGATTCTGGAGCAATGGGAGCTGGTGGCTGTCGCAAAAGATTTTCAAAAGGCCTGGAATCTTACGTTGTCGTGGTCCATTCTTCCTTCTTCCAGTTTTTAACCTTCATTGCTTCGAATTGGCTCCTGATGGGAGCCTCTTCGTTGTTTCTGGCTACAAATTGATAGCTGCCATTCGGCAGAAGCTGGCGTGCTTTTACATTATCCTTCAAGGATAAACGTAAAATATCCACTAGCATTTCTTTGATTCGGTCGTCATAAATTGGGCACATCAACTCAATCCGGCGAGTCAGATTGCGAGTCATCCAATCCGCGCTGGACAAGAATAGCTCCGAATGACCTGCATTTTCAAAGTAAAACAGTCTGGAATGCTCTAGGAAACGGTCGACAATACTGATAACCCGAATGTTCTCGCTAAAGCCCTCCACTCCAGGGCGTAAACAGCAGACCCCTCGAATGATTAAATCAATCTTCACACCTGCTTGAGAAACCGCATATAGTTCATCAATCATTTCCTGATTGGATAAAGAATTAATTTTAGCAATAATACGGGCTGGCTTGCCTGCAAGTGCTTGCTCCGCTTCCCTGCGGATCAGGTCGAACAGCTTATTTTTCATTCCCGTCGGAGCTACGGTGAAAGCTTGCGGGGTCTTGAGCGCCGAGAAGCCCGTGATTTCATTAAACAGCTCAGAGGCATCCTCACCCAGCACCGGATCCGCTGTGAATAACCCGATATCCGTATATACACGTGCCGTACTTTCATTATAGTTGCCAGTTCCCACATGCACGTACCGTTTGAGCACATTACGTTCATGACGTACTATTAGAATAATTTTGGCGTGTGTTTTCAAGCCGACCAACCCGTATACTACATGACAGCCAGCTTTTTCAAGCGTACGCGCCCAAGCAATATTACGTTCTTCGTCAAAACGCGCCTTCAGTTCGACCACTACGGTCACCTGCTTGCCCGATTCGGCTGCACGTGCCAGAGCCGGAATGAGCTTCGATTCTCCATTGACACGGTACAGGGTCATCTTAATGGCCATTACATCCGGGTCCTCTGATGCCTCAATGATAAAATCAGTTACCGCATCGAACGATTCATACGGATGGTACACGAGCACGTCCCGTTTGCGAAGTACGTTAAAGATATCCTCTTGCGGAGGCAGTTCTTCCGGATACAATGGTTTGATTGCCGGAAATTTCAGATGCGAATACCCCTCCAAATGATCGGCAAAAGACGACAAAAACGTCAGATCTAACGGCCCGTCGATCTCAAATACATGATCGAACAGCTTGAATTCGCGTTGAAGTTCCATCAGGGCAAAGGGATTAATCCCTTTTTCCACTTCCAGTCTGACCGGTGCTCCCCGCCGTCTTCGACGCAGTTCTTTTTCAATCTCTTCGAGCAAATCTTCGATCTCTTCTTCATTAATGGACAAATCAGAGTTACGCGTAACCCGAAAGGCATGAACCGCCTCGGGGATATATCCAGAAAACAACGTTTGTATATGATGCTTAATCAGTTCCTCAATTAAAATAAATGATTTCTTCTTGCTATTGGAACGTAACGGCACCGAAACGACACGCGGAATATTGGAAGGCACCTGCACAATGGCAAAAAGCGGCTTATCCTCCTCCGTATCTCCTGGACGTTTCAAGACAACTGCCAAATATACGTATTTATTATGAACCAGTGGAAAAGGACGGCTTTGATCGACCGCCATCGGTGTAAGCACCGGAAATATAATTTCATGAAAATATGCATCCAGCGACTTGCGCTGTGTCGTATTTAAGTCATTATATTCAAGCAGCAAAAGACCTTTTTTCGTCAATAGGCGAGAAATATCACGATAGGTCCGGTATTGCTCGGATACCATCGAGACGGTACGCTTGATCAGGCGCTTGTACAAACCGGAGGGGGTATATCCCGTAAAATCCTTTTGCATAAAACCAGCCTTGATCTTCTCGCGTGTCTCTGCAACACGAACAGCCATAAACTCATCCAAATTGCTGGACACAATTGCTAAGAATTTGGCTCTTTCCAGCAGCGGTGTATCTGCATCCTGAGCCTCCTGAAGCACACGACGATTAAATTCAATCCAGCTTAAATCTCGGTTAAAGTAACGTTCTGACCCGGCTTTATCCTTCTTCTGACTCTCTATCAACATATGGCCTCCATCAATTTCATGCAGTATAGTTACCCTTTATTGTACTATTAGATGAAACGCACTAGCATCACAGAAGTGTAAACGCAATGTAAAATGTGTGTAAACACACAATGGATGTTGAAAAGGTCAAACGGATGCTTTACAAAAATAGCATTAAGCGGTACAGTGTTTACGTCTGTTTCATAGAGTAGAATGACGAACCGTACCTTTTTCAGTTGATTAAGTTCATTATGATGTGTAATAACCACTTAGTAGCCACGTTCAATTGCTGATTTTCAAATGGCATGATATAGGGAGGATTTACATTATGGAACCCAAGAAAACGCCACGCGTACTGCAAAAAAACATCGAATTTTTTACCGCGGCGCTGTCTCAACACCTCGTTTCGGTCTGGCAAGAGGACCCTGCGGGCGTATACTGTGAGATAGGCTGTGGTTATATCGAATTGTTCAGTAGCGAGATGATTCGGGTGCGCAATCAGGATGGGACCCCAAGCCATTATGACCGCAATATCACCATGTTTCAGCTAATCACGAAGGATCAGCCGATATAATTATTATATGCTATGTCTGCGCTGTTCTTCCAGATTAGAATGGTTATATGTTTAATCTACCAATTTTCATATCTGTTGAATCTTGCAGTTTTCTCCGAAAAAGCGCCATAGAGCGCTTTTTTTGTCGACTTTTTTTGAACATCGTTTGGAAAAGCAGTATGATAAGAAAGCATATTACCTAAATTTAAAGGGGAATCAACCGATGGAGCATACAACATCAGATGGGCGCATCCTGGTCATGACCGCGGTTGAAGGCGAACGGGAGGCTGTGCTGCGCGGCCTGAAAGGCGACACTCGCTTTGTGGTCGAGCTGGCTGGTGTAGGCGCTCCGTCCGCAGCGGCTTCAACCGCGCTGGCACTGGCCACTGGCGGCTACCGTCTGGTCATTAGCGCTGGAATTGGAGGCGGCTTCGTGGAGGTCGCTGCACTGGAGAGCGTCGTCGTTGCTGACGCGATTATTGCCGCCGACTTAGGGGCAGAGACGGCAGAGGGCTTCAGCAGCGTGGACGAGCTGGGTTTTGGCTCCAGCCGCATCGCCGTGAACGCTGCCACCGCGCAGCGATTCGTTCAGGCGTTGCGTGACGCTGGCCAGACGGCCGTCGCCGGACCGATCCTGACCGTCTCGACGGCCACCGGCACAGCGGCTACAGCGGAACGCCTAGCCAAACGCGTTCCCGGCGCTGCTGCCGAAGCGATGGAGGGTTACGGAGTAGCCGTGGCGGCCAACAGGTTCGAGCTGCCGATGATGGAGATTCGCACGATTTCCAATGCTGTTGGTCCACGTGACCGTGCATCCTGGCGAATCAAAGAGGCTTTGCAAGCGTTGGAAGCCGCATTTTCTACATTAACGGAGGTTATATAGATGCAAATTGCTTTTTCACCTTGTCCTAACGACACTTTTGTCTTCCATGCCTTGGCGCATGGATTGATTCCGGGCGCACCCGCGCTGGACATTACATTCGCCGATATCGACATCACCAACAATCTGGCGATCACACCAGACGGACTTGATATCATGAAAATTTCGTACGCTGCACTTCCTTGGGTGCTGGATGAATACGCCCTGCTGCCTTGTGGTGGTGCACTGGGCCGGGGCTGTGGACCGCTCGTGCTGACTAAGGAAGGTTCCACCGTCGAAGGTCCGGAAGCCCTATCCGGCAAGTGTGTAGCTGTTCCAAGTGAACGTTCCACCGCTTATCTGCTGTTCCGTCTTTGGGCGGCCAAGCATGTGCCTGGAGGTGTCGGCGAGATCGTCGTGATGCCGTTCGACCAAATTATGCCTGCTGTCCGTGACGGAGAGATAGATGCAGGATTGGTGATTCATGAAGCACGCTTCACATATCCGTCCTATGGACTTAGCAAGCAAGTTGACCTAGGGAACTGGTGGGAAGAAGATACAGGGCTGCCGATCCCGCTCGGAGCTATTATTGCCCGTCGTACGCTGGATCTTGATGCGATCACCAACTGGATACGTGCCTCTGTCGAATATGCTTGGAAACATCCCGAAGCTTCGCGTGAATATGTATTGTCTCATGCGCAAGAGCTATCACCCGATGTCGCCCAATCGCATATCGACCTGTACGTGAACGATTTTACCGCCAATTTGGGCGACAGCGGTTATGCCGCCATTGAAGCCTTGCTCGGTCGCGCTGCGCAGGAAGGGCTGGTGCCTCCGTTTGATTTAGCCAAACTGCGCCTTACGTCCACAACAACACGCTAAAAGGTGCAGACATGCCATGCATGTTATCTCCTAAATAGAGCAGCTTAAGCATATAAAACCTCCCGAACGAGCACATTGCCTAGCCATGCGCCCCATTCGGGAGGTTTTATGATTTCATAATGCAAATTCTCATTGGGTCTCGACTTGATCCTTATTCTTAGCTCTGTTCTTGCTCCACGACCTCGGTCTTAAACACGTTATCCAGTTTGGTACCCAATCGTTTGACCAGCGGCACCTTGATATCCCGACTCAGCTCTTTGAAAAAAGCGTCCATGTCACAATTAATCTTATCCAGCACGACCTTCACGGTGCCCTCTTCCAAAATCTGCTCATTCAGATCCTCAGGTACCGTAACCGAGATATCATACTTCTTGCATAACGTTTTAATGTAGCGGCTAAAGATTTCGATAAGCTCCTCATTGTTGAACTTCTCAACTGCAACTTGCCCTTTGTTCGTAAATTTCAAATTCACTCTCACGTTAGCATTTCCCCTTTTCCTTTTGACCATTTATTTTGGATAAACGTTGAACCATTCAGAGGCTCTTCAAAGAAAGGGCCTTACCGGTCGTTTTAGACTCTTGTCCTTTGATATACTAAGTATAACACATTAAGTCCGTTTTCATTTCCCAACTTGTCGTTTTATGATAAAAAATGATACATTTTGCGCATTTTCAGCATAATTTCTTTCTTTTCATGCCAATCATTAGGAATAGTTTATACACAAATACACAAGAAAACGCCTATCTCGCAAAAGAAAGACGTCTCCGTGTAGATGCTTAAGCAGTATGCATTTATAAAGGCTTCGTACATTCCCAACCGTGTGAACGATACTCACGCACAGCATCTCGTATATCCTCAATATCATCTGTATGCAGCAAAATCGCAGGTAGAATTACCCAGTACTCATTCTCCGCTAGATCAATAAATACGTCCTCGACATCATAATATTGCATATCGCCAAATGCCGTATCCCTGATTTTCTGTCCAACCAAAGGTGTAAAAGGGGAATCAAATGTTTTCATCACCTTCGTATATTCCTTCACACCCGTTGCCGAGATTTGCTGTGAAATAATGACACTCAATGGTGTTACCTCCCTGACCTAATAATGCTCATTATAACCTTCTCTCAGACCTTCTACAAAACCATGCGCGAAAAAAATCATAAAAATCAATAGGCCAATGCCAATGGCAACGGAGCTGATAACGATAATCAGGATGCCTTGCGTGTTTCTTTGTTCCATCTTTCTAGTCAAAATTCCGAAAACAAGACCTATAAGTCCAAACAAGCCTCCAATGACAAAAAAACTAAATACGAACCCCAAACCTGAAAAAATCCAACCAAATAGAGCGAGCACCCAGCCCTGCGGCTGCGGCTCACTCTGTTTCATCTGCCAGCGTTCCCTCGCTGTAGGTGTGTACCTGTCCATATCCTAGCCCCCCGCTCAATTTGTATACTTAAGACAAAAATCTGTAAAGTCCAGCATCGGATTAACGTTAGGTTCCTCCTATTGCTGACCAGTGAGCTTAAAAGTGCCGCCTTCCCGCTTACCAAGCGGATAATTTTGAACCGTCATTTCCACCTTCGTATTCTTATCCCATACCGGAAGCTTGTCAGATGTACCGTACTCTTTCATAACTATATTTATGACTTCCTCGGCCTTCTTCGTCAATGCAGCAGAGGACATATTATATTTGCCATAACCTTGATAAGCACCGCCAAAACCGAGATTAGGTTGGTTGTTCACATTCAGTAGCACACCCTTCAACTTGCCATCCTCTGCCACATCAAAAGTCACTTTTTCCAATACAAAATCATCTGTAACGACAGATGTCTGCTCTAACACATGCGTTATGGATGACAGGTTGGCTGCTAATTTTACTTTTCCAAGTAGGGCCTCTGTATCATTTTGTTGCTTGGTTAAGGCTTGTGTTGTCTGTTTTAGCGATGCATTCGCTATAGTTAAAGAACTAACCTTCGTATTCAGATTATAATTCCATACCGCCAAGGCTATACAGCCTAGTACAGCTACTCCAGAAATGACCGTTGCTACAACTGCCAGCTTACGAATAGGCTGTGGTTGTGGCTCCACAGACTGAGTATGACCGCTTAACTCTCCCATACCAAACTTCCTCTCTATTTATATAGTCATATTTTACTATTCCCCTCTCTGATATTCTAGTATATTTTTCCTAATTCTATATTTTCTAAGCATTTGTACAGGAATTCGTTTCATTAGCCTTCGAGCTTTGGTTCGCCTCGCTTTCCGGGAGAAGCTGTATTTACCAAATACACACTACCTGCAATCAGCACCAACCCCACTACAAATGTCAAAGTGAGGGACTCTCTGAGCATGACCATACTAAAGAGTGTGGATAGCACCGGAATCATAAACGTATATGAGCCGACGGTTCCTGCATCCCCATTGTCGATTAGCTTAAAATAAATCATCCAGCCCATCGCAATCACGAATACTGAAATAAACAATAGAATCGCGATAAAGGAGGCTGTCCAGTGGATATCGCTCCATTTCTCGGTCGTAAACCCAATCCCGTTGAGTATGATCCCTCCCAAAATGAGTTGCATCGTCACCGCCCAAATGGAGTCCAGTTGTTTACTTTTTTTCTTCATATAAATCGTTCCGAGCGCCCAGCACAGTCCCGAGGCTAGCCCCAACACAATGCCCAGCACAGACAAATGACCTGCCATTCCGCCTGAGCTAATCACGATCACTCCGCCAAAACCGAGTACCAGTCCAATGACCTTCAGAGGAAACATACGCTCTCCCAACCACAGCCAGGAGAATAATCCCAACAAGATCGGTTGAAGGAATACCAAAGTGGAAAATAATCCAGCAGGCAAATAACGCAGTCCTACCGTCTGCAAGCCATAGTAGCCTGCAATATTAAATATAGCCAGCACAAGATATGTCCACGCATTTTGTCTAAGGCGTAAGGTTTTCCGATTACGCATAGCGAACAACAGCAGAATCACACCACCCAGCAGCGTGCGGATTCCCGAAAAAAATATCGGCGGCGTATCTGGCAAGGCCAGCTTGGTCAACGGCCAGTTGATCCCCCATACCATCACTAATATCAAGACAAGCCACAACGTAGCTTTAGGCGTTAATTTTTTCATAGATGTCTCTCTCCTTAGAATTTCATTGCGCATTGCTTACGACTAAAATCTGAACAGCCGTTTGCAAAGTTTTGCTTTACTAGCTTATACTGTGGTCACTAATAAATAAAATGAATGTTTTCAATAAGGGAGATAACTTTTCACTTATGACTATTACTCAGATTATGATCTTTGTTCGCGTAGCTGAAACACTAAACTTTACCCAAACTGCCCATGAGCTGCATATGACGCAACCTGCGGTCAGCCATGCCATCGCCAGTATCGAGAACGAGCTCGATGTCCAGCTATTGCTGCGCGATCGAAAAAAAGGCGTGCTCCTGACAGATATTGGACACAAAGTACTACTGCAATTTCGCATGATGCTGCAAAGCATGGAAAAAGTGCAGCAGCAGGTGGCCGCTGAAAAAGGCTTAGATGTGGGTACGATCACGATTGGTGCCTTTCCTTCTGCCTCGGCCTATTTTCTGCCCCCGATTATTGATCATATTCGTCAGCACTATCCGAACCTTGTTTTCGATTTACACGAAGGTTCCACGAATGAAGTCAAGGAGTGGGTACATACCAGAGAAATTGAAGCGGGAATCATCCTGTTGCCAGACTCTGAGGTAGATGTAATCCCCTTATGTCAGGATGACATGGTTATTCTGCTGCCTGACGGTCACCCTTTTCAATCGCACGACAAAATCGCCATCCGAGACTTGAATCAACAGGAGATGATCTTTTGTAAAGGTGGACATGAGGTCGCCATTATGGAAGGTTTTGAACGCGAGCAAAGTCAGTTGCAGGCACAATTCATTACTCACAATATCAGCACCCTAGTCAGCATGGTCCGACAAGGACTAGGTATGGGAATTGTCTCTTCACTCGCCTTATCCACGTTCCCCCATGATCTGACCGTCAAGGAAACCACGCCTCTAATTACGCGTCAAATCGGTATCGCTGTACCGTCCCTGCCCAATGCTTCACTTGCTGTTCAGTTATTTGTGCGTACTGCACAGGAGCTGTTTACGGATTTGAAGCAATAGAGCATATATGCAGAATTATGAAATCATCGAATACAAGGAAAAGCTGCGTGTGGCAACTATCACCACTTGTAGAAAAGGGAACAGCCCTATGTTATACTGGAAACAGAAGATATATCATTTACCCACATGTCATATAAACTATGACATGTGGGTAAAATGAGAATAGCCGCGATGTACCACCATCGCGACTATCTGACAAAGGCCGGTGGGCGACCACGGCGAGAATTTCATACTACGTACGAAAAACCACCGGATTGCTAGGAGGCCAAACCTATTCCCGGTGGTTTTTCTTGTCTTTTCGTGATTGTTTCCAGGATTGAACCAAAGCCTTAAGACCAGTAGTAATACTGACCAACTTCAGCACAAAATCAAGAATCTTCACGATTAGATCAAATGACACGGCGTCACCCCCTCTCGGGCTAGCTTCGCCGTATCTTCCACCGGTTATTTTGTCCAAATTATTATATCATAAATAGGAAAATTGGAATATAAAGAGTGAGAAAAGGAGAATAAAATATTAGTCGTGAGGTGTCACTTTGTTTTTTACAAGGTTAAGCTCAATATGGGTTCGGCCATGCAACCATAGCAATTCATCCATTAAAAACGCCAATCCGTCCTTACTACGCAAACGCTCGATCATTTCTGTAACGACTTCCATAATCTCACGCTGCACATTCTTCGCTAATTGGAGACCCCCACTTTCCCCATCTACATAAAGTTGTGGATGATCTGGCTGTTCAACCTTTCGTACATGACGCAGACATAATATCCCATGTTCAAGATAAAAAAAATAGTTACGATTATACAGAACTCCCTCAAATAATTCATACATAAGAGGATCATCATCAAGTCCACACACCATAACAGCTCGCTTTAATTCAACTGATCCAGTCATAAAAAATCATTCATCTCCTATTTCATTAATCTTTTGTTAAACAAAGAACAAATATTATATTTATATGTAATTAATGTACGACTTCTTAAACATATAATACATCTTTTCGTTATAAATCACAACACTTATCAAATAAAATGTACGCATTATTGTAATTTAAGTTTGACTTCTCTAAGATTTAAGTACATATAATAAATAATAGAGGAGGATTACTTATGGGATTAAAACCAAGTTATAAACCAATGGAAATCACTCTAATTAAACGAGATAAAACACGAACCTACCTTCGTACTCAATTAGGAATATCACCATCGACTTTGGCTAAAATGTCTAATGGGGAATTTGTAGCAATGAGTGTCATTGCACGTATATGTGAGGAATTGGATTGTAAAATTGAAGAGGTTGTAGAGTTTATAGAGGAACAACCGTTAGATATATAAAAATAGCGCTAACCTTTTGGGGTAGCGCTATTTTTATAACTTACTATGTGTTTTTTATGTTAAACTCAATTGCTTACGATTTATTCTGCTTTTACTATTAAAAAGAAGTACACTATGAAGTTTTTAAACTAGCAGATAAATTTCAATTAATAATATATCTACTCGTTAACAACGGATTCTATGTCATGGTCTGCTATTACCCATAATGGTTCACCAGTTAGACCTTTATCTTTCACATATTTACTTACTTTTCTAGTTAAATCCACTATGTTTCTATACTCAACCATACAATTATTTTCATTCCCAAGCACACTATGAATTATCTGAGCCAATCTATCAGCTACACCATTACCTTCTTCAAATAATATACTCCATGCACCGAATGGTTTTGATCCTCCTGTAAAACCATCAAAATATTCTCCTTCAAAATTAGGAACAGATAGGAATGATTTTATGCTTAAACCATATGCTTTACCTACGCTAATCTCATTAATAATATTTTGATTCATCGTCCACATTGAATTAACTATGTACTTCTCCTTTCGTAGTACTTTAGGATTATCAGAATCATGAATGATACTATAATTGACTTTAAAGTGGTTTAGAATTTTGGAAACAGTAACGATATTTGCCTTCCCCAAGCAATTAATAACATGGATACAATCTTTTTCGATTTTCCCCATTTGCATGAGAGCTTTAACAACAGTAACTTCTGTTTCTCCTTCAACAAGTAAGTTATGGGATGAAAAAAAGAATTCATTAAAATAAGGGTTGCAGTAATTTAACATTTTGAGATTTTCTTTGTCGTCAGCGGTAAATTGTGCTTCATCTGTGGAAAACGTATTAACAGCGTGCTGAGTATCCTGGGATTTTTCGATTCTTATAATAGTTGTGTGATCTTTAGTTAAGTCAATGAAAACAGAGGAATGACTTGAAACCATTACCTGCCAATCTTCATGTTCTGCAATTGCATATAATGATTCCATAGCGCTTCTTATAGCACTTGGATGTAAAAATGCCTCAGGTTCCTCTAACAATAATATTTTTTTTGTACCTATTCCAACTGGCTTCTTTTTTACTTGATGTCTTCCTGTATCTGCAAGCATCTTTAAGGCTGACCACAAAAAAGTTCGCTGCAAGCCAGTACCGTGATTAGAAAGTGGAGCTAAATGTTGGTCACTATTTCCTAAACGTATAAAGCTTCCACTACCTATAAGTTTGTCAGGTTCAATTTTGCTTGCTTGTGGGTCAATTCGAATTACAGTTGCTTCAGGGAATACTTTCATCATTTCTTCGGAAACCATATTACAGGAATTACTTAATTCTTCTGATATTTCTGTTTGAACATCTTCTGCTAACTTTTTAATATCTCCTAGAAGTTGTTGAACTTTCGACTTATCTTTTTTTGTATTCTGTTTAATAGCATCTATTAGTATTTCAAGTATTTTCTTTTCCAGTTCGGAAGGATCATCCAATGGTGATATCTTAAGCGGTGTAGGAATTCTATTTGTTAGAATGGTGTCTAACCCCCCTAATCCCCCTTTTTCATACTGACCAGTTGTAGGATCATAGGAAAACTTTTCACCACCTACATCTGGCGCAGACCATTGGTATTGAGCTTTTATACAATTTTTATAACCTAATTCTCCATCATCATGTATCCACTTTCCAGCCATTTTATCTGCTTCATTAATGTCAATGAAAACCCCCGTGATTCGAGGCTTATTTTTAATATCTTCGTTATGGAAATCCTTAATTTTTAACGCAGCGCCCGTTGATGCAAATGCCTCATATGCTGATAATATTGTTGTCTTACCAACATTATTTTTGCCAATTAAAACAACAATATTATCAATTTTTACTCTTACCCCATTAGAACCAATACCACGATAGTTCTCAATTATTAATTCCGCCAACTTCATACTTAAGACTCTCCTTTTTTTGATAGACATACCTAATAGACCTAATCATTCATCCTAGTAGGTCTAAAATACTATACATTGCAAAACAATAGAATATGTTTCCTTTTGTTAAACTTTTTCTTTTCTTTTTTTATATTTAGTACCTTTTACAGTAGAGTGAAAGTCAATAATTTCTCCAATTAATAAATATTAGATCCTTGTGCCTACTTGGTTATCAGTTTTTTATACATTCAATTGTTATCCCTTATGTATTCGACTGATATTTGATACTCTGTAAAAGCTTTTAGGCCTATCCTATAGTATGATAAGAGCTTTTTACCAAAGCTAAAAAACCTTTTGAAATGTGTCCAGTATCAAGCACAGTTTCAAAAGGCCATGATTATTAATTTTACTTATAAAATTTAGAATCAATAGTTTGAAATCCCGAGCAGGACAAGCAAACCTAATACATAATTAACAAGGTTCTTCGCTTGGTTTTCCTGCATCAGTAGCTGTACGGAAGCTTGAACCGCAGCCGCATGTAGCTACAGCATTCGGATTATGAATCGTGAAACCGCCAGACATACCAGACTCTTCAAAGTCGATTTCCAGACCGTCCAGATAGCGGATACTATCCTTTTCCACGACTACTTTCATATCCTGTACATTCATATATATATCCTGATCCGTCTCGTTGTCGTCAAAGCCCATGGCGTACGAAAATCCAGTACATCCACCTGGCGTAACACCCAGACGTAAAAACATATTCGGCGTTTCCTGCTGCTCCAGCATTTCTTTCAGGCGTTCAGCAGCGGAATCGGTGATGTTAATCATAGCTCCATCCTCCTCTTTTACTTCATGCTCCCCTTCAGTATACTCTCTTATTTGCAGGTGCTCAAGTCATGGAATGTCCTTCCGTTACAGGCTTAAACACCTCTTTTTCTACTCGTTTGTATTGAACACCAGTGGTGTGAGGTTTATAATAGGTGAAGAGTGTGTTAAAGAAACTGTCGGAAATTTGTCATTTCAAAGGCGAAATTATGAGACATCCATCATTGTAGCCTGGCATTGTAACATTTTTCACATATCGTATATCCGCGCTGCCGGATTTTACCGACGGAACGGGACATCCTGTGCGCATCAAGCGCTTGTGCCGCTAATTCGGCGGACAGCCTCGCACAGAGCAACTTGAAGGAGGAATAGGCATGTCCACATTAGTTACACCTTTTACAGACCGCAGAATGGCGGAAATTGTAGAAAAGGTACAAAACGGGATTCGTTTGAACCTCGAAGATGGTATATATTTGTATGAAACTGACGATATTCTCACACTGGGCCAGTTGGCTAACGAAGCTAATTTACGCAAGAACGGTAAAAAGGTTTATTTTATCGAAAACATGAGCCTGTACTTCACCAATGTATGCGAAGCGCGCTGCGCGTTCTGCAATTTCCGCAAGGATCAGGGGGAGGAAGGCTCTTATACGTTGTCTGGGCAGGAAATGATTGATTATGTAGAGCAACATATCCATCCAGGCGTAAGAGAATTCCATATCGTCGGCGGTCATAATAATCATGTGCCTTTCCAATACTATGTAGATTCATTGAAGGCACTGAATGAAAAGTATCCCAACGTTACACTGAAAGCATACACTGCAGCGGAAATTGACTTTTTCACACGCATAAGCGGCTTGAGTGTTAAAGAAGTTCTTCAAGAGCTGCAAAAGGCAGGACTTCAATCTCTGACTGGTGGTGGCGCGGAAATCTTATCTGATGAATATCGGAAGAAGATGCGTGTTACCAAAGCCAATGTGGACCGCTATCTTGAAGTACATCGTACGGCCCACAATCTCGGTATGAAAACTCATACGACGATGCTGTACGGTTCAGTCGAAACTTATCAGGATCGTATTGAGCACATGCTGCAAATTCGTGAATTGCAGGATGAAACAAATGGATTTATGGTATTTATCCCACTGTCCATGCAGCCGAAAAGCAAAAACGCCAACATCATGCGCCGCAACTCTGCTTACGAGGATCTCAAAACCATTGCGATCAGCCGTTTGATGCTGGACAATATCGACCATGTTAAAGCTTACTTCATTAATATTGGTCCGCAATTGACGCAGGTCGCTCTTACCTTTGGCGCATCTGATGTCCATGGCACGATTGTGCGCGAGCAGATCAGCCATGCCGCAGGTGCGTTGACTCCTGCCGGATTGACCCGCAAAGAGCTAATCTGGCTGGTCAAAGGTGCTGGACGCATACCTGTAGAACGTGACACCTTCTATAACGAAATCGAAGTTTTCGAATAAGTGTAACATCGGATTCAGATTTCCCGCGTGCATTTTATCCCCATTACTCACACCAAGCAGCCTCAAGCTGCCCCGGAACACGTCGGTCTGTCTGCTAAAGGCAGGCCCCTTTCCGGGCTTTACAACAACAAAACTTGTGCTAGATCGACAAGACACCAGACCATTTGCCGGGGACACGGTAACGAAAGGACGGCGGATTTTGATGAAAAATTTCGTTATTCTAGGGGGCGGCTATGGCGGCCTTACCATTGCCAAAGAATTGCTGGATAAACACATTCCCGACGATATTCAAGTTATTTTAGTGGATCGGATGCCCTTTCAGGGGCTGAAAACAGAATACTATGCCCTTGCGGCAGGTACCGTATCTGATTTTGATTTGCGGGTACACTTTCCGGATGAACAACGTCTTATTCGCAAATACGGAGAGGTCACTTCGATGGATCTTGAGAATAAAATGGTCCATTTTCAAGACGGTGAGCCTTTGCCCTATGACCAGCTTGTCATCGCGCTAGGTTGTACTGACCGCTTTCATAATACACCGGGAGCTGAAGAATACAGCTGTACGATCCAATCCTTTAATCATACCCGCCAAACGTATCTGCGCTTGAATGAAATCAAGCCTTATGGACATGTCCATATTGTAGGTGGCGGTCTAAGTGGGGTCGAGATTGCTGCGGAGTTACGTGAAAGCCGCGCGGATTTGAATATTACGATTATGGATCGGGGCGAGCGGGTACTATCAGCATTTCCGCAGCGTTTGTCTGCTTATGTACATGCCTGGTTCAAGGAGCATCAAGTGAATGCGCTGAATCACGTTGCGGTTTCCCGTATTGAGCCAGGGGCTATTTACAACCGTGATGAGCCAATTATGACCGATGCGGTAGTATGGACAGCCGGGATTCAGCCCGTTAAAATTGTGCAGGATTTAGCAGTTCCTAAAGACCCTCAGGGTCGCATCGTGCTAAATGAAAATTATCAAATACCGGATCATCCTGAAGTGTACGTCGTCGGAGACTGTGCGAGCCTTCCTTACTCTCCAAGCGCTCAGGCGGCAGAGGTGCAAGGTGAGCAGATTGCCCACATTGTACGCGACCTGTGGAAAGGACAAACGCCTCACCCGCATCCTTTAAAGCTACGTGGTACATTAGGTGCACTTGGCAAGAAGGCCGGGTTTGGTTATGGCTTTATGGGCAGTACCTCTTTGCGTGGACGAGTGCCGCGTCTGCTGAAGAGCGGTGTGCTCTGGAAGTCCAAACGCCATTTTGGCTAATTGGATACTCAACAAACAAAGAAGACCTGCTTCCAGAGCAGGTCTTCTTTGTTGTTGCATCGATGACTTCTATTTTCAATCCAAATCCAGGTTGTCCCATGCTTCGGCTTCTTTAATTTTGTTTAGAATCACTTCGTACAGAAGCTCTGCTGAATCTGCGGATACAATTTCACCGTTAACCATCGCATAAGGCTCAGCGTTACACTGACCGCAATTGCTTAGGCAGCCGTATTCAATCACATCATAATCTGGATTCTGTTCCAGTTTAGCCATAATCTCATCGGTACCAAAATGCATATTACTGGTGCAAAATTCAATAATAGGTCTTAACATTTTTTTCACCTGCTTTGGATGACGGGCATTTTAATTTGGCCCGCTTTGTAATATAATAAATAAGGTATAGGAAAGGAGTTGAATTCTAATGAGCGAAGCACAAAGCGTTCAGATGTATGATGAAGTAGCAGACGTACTGGATAAGCTCCGTCCGTTCCTGCAACGCGATGGCGGTGACGTTGAGCTGGTTGACGTTGAAGACGGCATCGTTAAGCTGAAGCTGGTAGGTGCTTGCGGCAGTTGCCCAAGTTCTACAATTACGCTGAAGGCAGGGATTGAACGCGCTCTTCTCGAAGAAGTCGAAGGCGTCCAAGAAGTGGTACAAGTATTCTAATGCTTGATGCATAATGATCAGAGAGTCTTGACTTCGGTAACGAAGCTCAAGACTCTTTTTTGTGTTACAACGTCTAAAGGATCTCTCGATCTTATATGGTTGGCCGAATGGGGTCCAATCCTCCGGACACATCCATAATATTACCCGTTATAAAATCCGAATGCTCCTCACACAAATAGGCGATCACTCGCGCAATGTCCTCTCCGCTTCCTGGACGCCCACGCGGTGTCTCTGTATCCTGCATGCCGATGACATCGGCAATCGACTTTTCCTTGTTCGCTCCTCGGATATCCCCGGGACAGATCATATTGACCGTGATGCCATGGGGAGCTTCCTCTACAGCCAGTGACTTCGTAAAAGACACCAGCCCCACCTTAGCAGCTGCGTAGACGGCGCGATGCGGCCAAGCCCTTGCTTCTCCAGCATGACCAAAGCCAAAATGAATAATACGTCCCCATTGCTGGCTACGCATGTGCGGCAATACCAAATGATCCAGCAACATGGTACCGACCAGATTCCCCTGTATCATGGCATGAATCTCAGCCACACTGTAATCCGCAAACAGACGGCGTTCCCGGATGAACGGTCCAGCATTATTCACCATAATATCGACTCCGCCCAGCCGATCCTGCACTTCACCGATCAGCCTGGTGATATCTTCCTGAACCGAGATATCTGCTTGTAAAGACAGGCAGCGTACTCCCTTAGACTCAATTACCCGCTTAAGCGCTTCGGCTTCAGCCTGGCTATGGACATAATTCAGGGCAATGTCACAACCTTCATCAGCCAGACGCAGAGCGGTCATTTTACCTAAACCTTTGGCACTACCCGTTATGAGTGCGACTTTGTCTCTCAACAGTTTTCCTCCTCTTCACAGAGAACGGTCACCCCCAAGTATAAAATATTTAAGCAATCCCTACAACTCCAACCAAAAAGGAAACCCCAGTCCTCTTGTTTAAGAGAAGCTGGGGTTTACGTTCAGCGCATTCTTAGTTTCTGCTTAAAATGCAGGGATAATTGCGCCTTGATATTTGTCTTCAATGAATTTTTTAGTTTCTGGAGATTGCAAAGCTTTAAGCAGTTTTTGGATCGCTTCGGAATCTTTATTATCAGGACGTGCTACCAGTACGTTAGCATATGGTGAATCTTTGTCTTCCAGTGCCAATGCATCCTTGGTCGGATTCAGCTTGGCTTCCAAAGCGTAGTTCGTGTTGATCAACGCAATATCCACTTCAGGCAACTGACGTGGCAGCATAGCTGCTTCCAAAGTTTTAAATTCCAGATTTTTCTTGTTTTCAGTAATATCTTTTACGGTAGCTTCAATGTTGCTTGCGTCCTTCAGCTTGATCAGACCTTGTTTCTCCAACAGCAACAATGCACGGCCTCCATTGGTCGCATCGTTCGGAATCGCTACTGTTGCACCGTCTGGAAGTTCATCAAGCTTTTTATATTTTTGGGAGTAGATACCGAATGGTTCCAGATGAACCGCGCCAACAGAAACCAGATCCATTTTACGCTCTTTATTCATCACATTCAGGTAAGGTACATGTTGATAAAAGTTAGCATCCAGTTGCTTGTCAAACAATTGTACGTTCGGCTGTACATAGTCGTTAAACTGAACGACTTGAAGACGAACCCCTTCTTTTTCCAACTGAGGCTTGATCGCTTCCAAAATTTCCGCATGTGGCACAGGAGAAGCTCCAACTTTCAGCTCGACTTCACGCGGTGACCCGCCTGTATTTTCGGCCGCATTGTTTGTATCCGATGTTGTGCTCTTTGTACCGCAAGCAGCCAGTACCGCAATTAATGTCAAGCTCAATACAGCCAATACCCATTTCTTCATGTTGTTACCCCTCCAATAATTTGTAATATTCAGGATCAGACGTCCTGATCAATAAGGATATCTATATGTTTTCCCTATTTTCGAGTATAATGCCGCACGAGACGGTCTCCCGCCATTTGCAGCAATTGTACCAATACGATCATCAGCACGACCGCAACGATCATTACAGCCGTTTCATAACGATAATAGCCGTAGTTGATTGCCAGCGTACCCAGTCCACCGCCCCCGATCATACCGGACATTGCCGTGTAGGATACGAGTGTAACGACGGTAATGGTTAATGCGGCGAGCAGGCCCGGCAGTGCCTCACGTAACAGCACACGCCGGATAATTTGTCCTGTCGAAGCCCCCATCGCTTGTGCAGCTTCAATGACACCCTTGTCCACTTCACGTAGTGACGTTTCGACAAGACGTGCGAAGAAAGGAGCAGCCCCGATAACCAATGGCGGAATGGTTCCCAGCACCCCGGTCGAGGTACCTACCAACGATCGTGTAAAAGGAATAAGTGCGACGATCAAGATGATAAATGGTACGGAACGCAAAATGTTAACGACGAAAGATAATACAACGTATATCACCTTCATCAGAGTCAACGAGGAACGGCTTGCCAGAAACAACAATATACCGAGCGGCAAACCAATAACGAGGGTGAACAATGCAGATGCCCCGAGCATCTGAAGGGTTTCCAGAGTAGAATTCCCTAGCTCTTCCCAACTCACTTGCGAAAAATCAAGTTCGCTCATTGTCCGATCACCTCCACATCGAGTCCTTGCCCTGACACTTCGCGCAGCGTATGTTCTATATCTGAATGGTTTCCTTCAAAACGAACGATCAGCTGTCCATACGGTACGTTTTTAATCGTAGAGATGGTGCCCTGTAAGATTGCAAAATCAACACCTGTACTTCGAGCCGTACGCGATAGAATTGCATCATAAGTTTTACTGCCCAAGAAGGAGATACGTACCACCTGTGCCGATTCGCCGCTTCCTGCGGCAGCAATCGCTGCTTGTAACTCCTCGGGATGTTCTGCCTCCCGCTGGATAAAGTCCTTAGTTACCTGGTGCTGTGGCTTCAAAAACACTTCCGCCACCGGACCTTGCTCCACGATATCGCCCTGATGAATGACGCCAACTCGATCACATATACTTTGAATGACATGCATCTCATGAGTAATCAATACGATGGTCAAATTAAAGCGATGGTTAATATCCAACAGCAATTTCAGGATAGACCCTGTCGTCTGCGGATCAAGCGCAGACGTCGCTTCGTCACACAGCAGCACATGCGGATCACTAGCCAGTGCCCGTGCAATCCCTACCCGCTGCTTCTGTCCACCTGAGAGCTGTGACGGATATTTTCCACTGTGTTCTTTTAGTCCCACCAATTCCAGCAGCTCGCGAACTTTCTTGTCTAGCTCCTGCTTTGGGGTATTTACTAGCCGCAATGGAAATGCAATGTTGTCATACACTGTCGCCGAAGACAACAAATTAAAATGTTGAAAAATCATTCCGATTTTTCGGCGTTGCTTCTGTAACTGGGCTTGACTCACAGTCACAAGGTTAACCCCATCTACCCATACTTCGCCTGAAGTAGGGCGTTCCAATAAATTAATACAGCGGATCAACGTACTTTTGCCCGCCCCGGAATGACCAATCACCCCGAATATTTCTCCACGCTTTATAGAAAGGTTCAACCCGGACAACGCATTAACGCGTCGGTTACCTTTACCATAATGCTTGGTTAATTGCTTAATCTCTATCAACGTGCTGCGACCTCCTTCACTTCTTTCTTACCCTGTTAACCAGTTGTCATCTCTCGGGATTGTATAAAATCACTATTTATTTATACAAAAAAGAGCCCCTTTCACAGAATGAAAAGGGCCCCACCTTGCGAACCTTTTCTCATCTGCCAAAATCGCTATAACTCTAGCGGTTTTGTAGGAATTAGCACCATATGTTCCCTCCCGGTGCATTACACCGGGAAAGAACGGGTTGCCGGGCTTCATCGGGCCAGTCCCTCCACCTCTCTGGATAAGAAAAATATGTTAAACTCCAGCTTTAGCTGTCCGTTAAGTTTATATAAAAAAAATAATTCAAGCATTTTTCTGAAACTAGGTTTCAGTATAGATAGTTTACATTGCTTTGTCAAAGGATATTTTCTGTCATAATTATGGGCGCACTGCCCGGTTCTCCCATTGTTTCGCAGTATAAGAAAATGCGTTTGATAGCGACTGGCATACCATTTCCAAGCCCTGCTGCAAATCTTCCAGATGGTGATCAAGATCCTCCAGTTGGATTTTTCCATATAAAGCACGGTGACGTTGCCAGAGATCGTCCTGCATTTCCGTGTTCATATAATGTATTTCCGTATTTCGACGCTTACGCAAGCGATTGATGGCATCGTTGTATGTGTCCTTGATATCATTTAAATTATCAGTCAATACAGGATGCATTTTGAGATATTTGAGCTGTCTCAACACGGTAAAATACGAATAATGCGCCTTATACTGCCCTGTTTTTAAATCATACAAATCATTCATCCAATTACCAAGCTTATCCAAAATAGAGAATACCCGCACAAACCCATCCTTATAAAAGAAAACATACAAAGCATAATCGGATTTTTCATCCTTGCTCATATCTTCAGCGTATCCGGCTTTCACTTTCATACGGAAAAAGGCGGCAGCATGATGGCTCTGCTCCAGTTCATCCAAAGACGACATCAGACCACGTGTTAAAATATCCGCCTTCCGAAAGTCATGGGTAGGATCACCACTGGCCTGGATTTGCCGTTCCAGCAAATGTAACATGTCTGACATGCTATTCATGGCATCCAGCAGGACGCCATGATTTTCACGTGGGGGCTCGCCCAACAGCTTGCGTATCATGCTTCACGCCTCCTTCATATCTGTAAAATCCGGCTGTTAGATGCTTGAATTGGCGTCAAGCGAAATAACTCGTCCACCGTTGATCTACAAGCTTAACTATATCCTCACGCGGTAGCACCTCATCAGGGTAGCCTGGCTTCATACGTGCATCCACTACAATCGGCAGCTTATAGTTCAGGTGATGCAAACGTACTTCGCTGTCGGCGTACATATCTGTAGCCGGGTTAAAGCGTGTGAATACCGTCCACAGGAACGAGGCTTGGGAGCGAACAACTTCTTTGGCATCGTCCACGATAAAGACAAGCGGCCACTCTTGCTCACCCGCAGCTAATCGCTCCAATACACGCGCAGCGAGTTCAGGCTCCTGCTCAAAGGACGAGCCGGATATAACGAGGCAACCTCCGCAATAGGGTTCGATTTCACGAATTCCCGGCAGATCGCCGCCTTCATAAACGCGAGGCAATTCACGCACAGGCTCGCCTACCCCCATCAGAATCGCCTTGCTGCCGTGATTCAGCTTGCGGCCCGTGTAATCGAGTGTATCGTGAGACGTATGGTTAAAAATAAACAAATCTCTGGCTGGATTAAATCGCTCCAAAATGGTTTCTAGCAACAGGTTAAAGTCGGATAAATCGATCACCCGATCCGTCAGCATCAGGAATTTGGTCAACGACAATTGACCTTGACCCAGAATGGTAAAGCCGGATACCAGCGCTTCACGGGAGTAGCTTTCACGTACGACTGCCGCTGCCAGCGCGTGTACACCTGTTTCTGCATATGCCCATAACGACTTGACGGAAGGCATCACAAGCGGATAGGCGGGCGACAACAGACGTTGCAAAAATTCGCCGAGATAGTAGTCTTCCTGCCGTGGCTTACCTACAATGGTTGCCGGATAAATGGCATCTTTGCGGTGATGCATATGTTTGACATGAAACACAGGGAAATCATGTTGTAATGAGTAATAGCCAAAATGATCGCCAAACGGCCCTTCCGGGCGACGTTCATGAGGCGGCACATAGCCGCTGATCGCAAACTCGGCTTCTGCCGGAATGCGATGGCCTCCAAGCGGGTCTTCTGTCATGGGCAGCTTGCCCCCCATAATCAGAGAAGCCAGCAAGAGCTCTGGCAAGTTTTCCGGGGCAGGAGCAATGGCAGACGCAATCAGAGCAGGCGGGCCACCGATGATGATCGTCGTAGGCAACGGCTCATTACGCAGCTCTGCCTCATGATAATGGAAGCCGCCGCCTTTATGGATTTGCCAATGAATCCCTGTCGTCTGATCATCATAAATCTGGATGCGATACATCCCCAAATTATGGTCCTTAGACTGACCTGGCTTTTCGGTATACACGAGCGGAAGCGTAATGAACGGTCCTCCATCCTCGTGCCAACTGGTTACTCTAGGCAGCGGAGCCAGCGGAGCATCCGTACGGCGAACGCCCAATACAGGAGCTTCGTTATGAGATACTGTTTTTAGTCCTACTTTTAGCATGTCCTTAATCAGGCCACGTTCATTCCACAACGCTTTGGGTGTAGGTGGAAGCAGCGTCTTGGTTGCACCTACAATTGCATCCATCAGTTGCTCTGGACGAGGGCCAAAAGCCATGTCCACACGGCGATTCGTGCCGAACAAATTACTGGCTACAGGAAACGGGGTTCCTTTGACATTGGTAAACAGCAGTGCCGGACCCTCTTCCTCAATGACTCTTCGGTGGATCTCAGCCAACTCCAAATAAGGATCGACAGGTGCTTCTATAATTTTAAGATCATTTTCTTTTCGCAGCGCTTCAATAAATTGGCGCAAATTCTGGTAGATCAACTGGATGATTCCTCCTAAGCAAATCAAGCCCTCGAGAAACTCGTGGGCCTGGTTTGTTTCTTATGATGTTATTATACGTGTTCCAACGCCTCTTGGGCAAAAATACGTTTCATTATGATCTACGAAATGCTTAGGTACGCTGTGCTTGGGTCGGAACAAGCTTGCGGTCCGGTGACAATTGCCATACACGATAGCTCAGATAAGCCAAAATGGAGAACAACGATGCAATCACCAGCATATGTCCCAGCACGATAAACATATAAATTTCAGGTCTGTTGACGTACAGCAGGATAATGCCAATCACCACTTGAAGTATGATCAATACGACCGATACGACACCTAGGGTACGAATATCCCGGTGATTCGGGTGATAACGGTACGAGTAGTGACCCACAGCCAAAATAATGACGAACAGCAGTCCGGCTGAAATCTGATGAAGCAGCAGTGGAGATATGAAGCCCCCAATATTTACAACCTTCTGGATGACCGAATGACTAAGCAACGCTCCTGAATAAACAGCAATATAGGTATAGATCGTTGATAGCCATATAAAGTTACGATAGCCCCGACTGACACGCCCAGGAATCAGACGTGGAGTGTAGCGTGAATCCGCATGCTCCTGCCAGGCTCCCAGCGTCATCATAGTCGCACTGGCAAAAGCGATAAGCGCAAAGCCAAAATGCAGTCCCATGACTGCAGCCGATTGGGAGAAGATGACAGCCAACGCCCCCATCGCACCTTGTATGATAACAAACAATAGCGTAAGCAACGAGAATAGCTGTAAATCCTTCCGATGCTTCATAAACAGCAAAAAGCCGACAAACGAGGCGATAGAAAGAATTCCGGCCATGGCACTGACGGAGCGATGAGAGAACTCAATAAGGGACGCGATGGTATGTGCCGGAACCAGCTTACCATTACAAAGCGGGAATTCTCGTCCACAGCCGAGACCCGAATCCGTTCGCGTCACGACACCTCCACCGAAGGTAGCCAAAAACATGACAATACATGTTACGAGTGCCAGCCATTTTAATATTCTAATTTTGTTATTCAATGAATTCACCCGTATCCTTCCAAATATAATATTTATTCACTTTAGATGTTGTGAAATGATCACTTAAAGTAATTATAACTGATATATCGTTCCTTGACATACGAGCTTTGTTGACAAAATGTGAACGTGTCCGTAAGAAAGCCGCCTCCTTCAAAAGGAAGCGGCTTTCTGTATAGCGTGATGATTAGGTTTCCCTTCGGAGCCCTCATACATACCGTTATCATTTATTTTGCCAAGTTAGCATGGACTTCTACAGCCCGGTCCAAAAACTGCTCGATTTCCTCGCGGGATTTACGCAGCCTGTTCACCAGACGTACCAGTTCTCGCCCTTCACTGTAAGCGATAAAGCTGGGAATCCCTAGAACATTTTGCTCTTGACTGACACTTTCGGCCTGCTCTACATCAATTTCAATTAATGTAAGCTTGTCTGCATATTGTTGTTCCACATCAGGCATGAACGGATCAATAAAATGACAATCTCCGCACCAGTTCGCCTTAAACACAGCTACCGTTACACCTGAAGTGGATATTGCCTTATTAAAGTCTTCTTGAGAGACGATTTTTTGCATACATAATTCCTCCTTGAACTTCTTTTATGCAGGAAATCCTGTAGTTTCTATTGTAACGCCAAGTGAAGCTTTTGCACACACCCCTATTATGCTCACATGCCGATTGGAAGCCCTCTCATTGAGGCATACTAAAGATATACTTAAGAATCCACATAAGCGACGACATTCTAACAGCATACCCAACATACTTAGTGGAATACGGGGATGCCTGCACTTGAAAGGAGGTTATTTAAACATGTCTCTCACTGAATGGCTCCATGTGGCATCTCGACAGCTTCAGGGAGGGCTCAAGCTACTCGGCTCCGTTCCGCGTTTTGCGGAGGAGGCATGGGAGGGCAAACGTGCGGCCTGGACCGAATCCCGTAAATTACGCTATCCCTTACGTGATCTGCCGTGGGATTATCAATCGGCACAAGCCGCCATGAATGAAGTTGAAGCATTAATGCTGGTGAACGGACCCGCTACGCGTCCCTCTTCTCTTAATATGCCCTTATGCGAAACAGACTGTGAGCTGCTGGAGCGGATCAAGAACGATACAGCACAGGAGAATCGCAGCAACATCACGCGCACTGCCGCTTACCTTGAATGCTATCGTGGCTACCCGGAATTACACTGGGCATTACTGGCCCATCTGGTTTCTCGTAATGGCGGCTATAATATGACTGACCTGAAGGGGGAGCTCATTGGCAACCTGTTCGGCGAACAGGAAAAGGAGTGGCTGTATCGGCTACTTGAGCGCTGTAACGCTCTTATTTTTCAAGACGCTTATCCACAGTTGCAGCTTTACATGCACAGCCGTCATTTGGGACGAAGTTGCTTCCATTTGTTGCCCTATTTTCACGTTTCGCCATTCATGAAGCCCTTTTGGGAACGTTTCTGGGCTTGGCGGGATAGTTCTCTTTTGACGGTGGCGCTCATTATTAATGAACAAAACTATATTGAAGGACGTGTCGTGAAAGATCCGTATTTTCAAAAATTTGTGACACACAAGCCGGGCTTTTATTTGCATGACTGGCTTCAGTTCAACCAAGTTATATTTCCGCTTGGGCTAAACGGTGGCCTTGCCGGACTTGTCATGGAGCGTTTCGGCCATCTGGACGAGCGGATCGGCTTTGGCAAAAGTCTCTACGCTTTGTTATTTGGCCATCAGCAGGTACTGGATCAGGCATCCGCATTTGCTGCCAGTGTGCCGCATACCGGTTCTCGCAGCGACTATTGGCCGGGACTGTTCACTCCAAATGAACAAAAAGCGCTGCGCTCTCCAGAAGAGAGTGCAACGCTTTTAGCACATGAATGGCTTCCGCCAAGTCAACGTCTGTACAGCCCAGAACTGAACGCCGTCTGGTCAGATACAGCCTATGATCCGATTCCCCGTTATGACTGGTTTCAGGACGGTTCTACACTTGGGCATATCAGTGAACCAAGACGGCCTCTGTTATTTGCTATGCGCCATGAGCATCGCCACGGCATTCAAAAAACAGCAATGGCCCATGATGCTCATAACAGCTTAAGGTCCTTTCACTGAACAGATGAGAGGGCTTTTTTAGCCTCGTTGTCCAGTGGACTCACGCTGTAGGCGCATTAACGGACGCAATACCTTCTGCAACACGCGCGGATAGTTACCCAGCTCTTCCCTGCGCAATACGCGCAGTACAACCAGCAATACCAAGTAGCATACCAGTACAACCGCTCCGGCAATGCAGCACGCAATCAAGAAGGCTACACGCGCAGGCATCAGATGTACCAGCAAAATGCAGGCTTCATTTACTCCGTACCCGATAGCTCCCGAGACAACGACTGCGGTTAGGAAGCCTGCCCAGCGCCGGCCCATGATTGAGAAGGAAACAATACCTTTCAGCACACGCAAATTCAGCAACGTAATGACGAGGAAACATAATCCGGTTGCGGCAATAATTCCGTAAATCCCTAGCCAACCAGCCAGTAGCCAGCTCGCTGCCAACTTCACGACGATCCCAACCATCACATTGACCATTGAAATACGCGGCTTGCCCATACCGATCAATATCGAATTAGAGGTCATCATCGTAATCTGAAAGATCGTTCCGAGTGTCAGAACAGCGATAATCCCGCTGCCTCCAAGCGAGCTGAACAGCAGGCCATTAATAGAATAGGCAGTCACACATAAAGCCAGCACAATCGGCATTCCAGTCAGAATAGAGATGCGCAAGGCAAGCGTCATCTGATTTTGTAAATGCTGTTCATCCTTACGGGCAAAAGCCGCTGAAATGATCGGAATGAGCGATTGACTGAGTGCAATGGCCAAGATTGGCGGAATGCCTGCCACACTCTGTGCCCTAGAGCCTAGATAACCCAACTGAGTAGTCGCCTGATCCAATCCCACTTGTCCAGACAGCAGTCTAACTACAATCGACGTATCAATAAAATTAACCGCCGGAACCGTCAGAGACGACAATACGATAGGAATAGAGAGCTTGAAAATATCTTTGTAAATGCGCATCATTGGTAGCGCGGAGCTTTCCTCTTGGAATTGCTCTTGACGATCCTGGCGATCCTGACGACGCAATTTCACCGTGTAGTACAGCATTACTGCCAGAGCGCCAAGACTTCCCATGACACCCCCAAAGGAGGCCCCCGCCGCTACCTCACGATCTCCATAGCCAAGCTTCAAAATAATAAAAGCGAGTAGAATTGCGGTGGCTACCCGTGCGACCTGCTCGACAATCTGTGAAATACCGCCTGCGGTCATATTACCGCGTCCTTGGAAGTATCCGCGCATCATCGCAATGGCAGGAAACAACAGCAAAGCGGGTGCCAAAGCCTGAATAGCCAAAGCAGACTGCGGAACCCCTGCTACATGCTCGGCAAAATAAGGCGCTCCAAAATACAGCAGCCCCGTAATGATAACACCGGCCACGGCCGCGAATATCAAAGCCGCACGATACACACGTCGCGCTTCCGCAGGCCGATCCAGTGCGTAGCGCTCCGAAACCATTTTGCTCAGTGTGCTGGGAATGCCGGCCGTAGCGACCGTGAGCAGCATCAAATAAGCGTTGTTCGCAATGGTAAACGAGGCGTTCCCGACGGAGCCGAGCAAATGCTCCAATGGAACGCGCTGTACCAGACCAAGCACTCTGGCCACCAAGGCGGCAGCGGCTAAAATAAGGGTACCTTTAAGGAATGTTTCTTTATTGGACAAAATGCGTTCCCTTCTTTCTTGCTGTTCACATGCATGCAAAAGCCCCGCAACAAACAGTCATGGCCTGAGCCATCACCGGTGCGGAGCCGCATGTCGATTCTGTCTCTGCAAATCATAATAACGAATCTCTGGTTAAAACACCCAAATCAAGAATACAATAATCATGGCAAGCTGCAAAATTACTTTCATCACGGTGCTAGTAAATAGGCCCAAGACGGAGCCAAAGCCCACTTTTATAGCTCGATCCAGCGGGGCTTTGCCAATCAGTTCACCCAGCACAGCACCGATAAATGGTCCCAAAATCAGACCGAATGCCGGAATAACGAAAGGGCCAATAATGATTCCTACTGTACTAAGGATCGCTGATAAACGCGAGCCGCCAAATCGCTTAACTCCCCACGCATTCACAGCATAATCCGCAATAAAAAGGGCAACGACGATTAGTGTTTGTATAATCCAAAACAATGCATTGTATGGAGCAAACGAGAAAAACCAGCCGTATACAAAAAATGCAAAATAAATGGCGAGCGCCCCCGGCAATACGGGATACACCGCTCCCGCCATGCCCACAATGAACAGTACAATGACAACAATCCAACCTAAAACGTCCATGGGCCTCCTCCTTCTCGTCTATTCATCTTGCTTGTGCACCATCATTTTATTACACAAGTACATAATCTCGAATCACTTCTACAATGCCGTCCTCATTATTCGAAGCCACAACCACATTAGCGGCTTCTTTTACCGTATCCTGAGCATTCCCCATCGCTACACCCAGTCCAGCCGCTTGAATCACAGCCAGGTCATTCAGACTGTCACCTACGGCAACCACCTGCTCCATGGTAATGCCGAGCAGGTCGCACACTTCAGCGATGCCACTGGCTTTGGATATACCGGCCGGATTAATTTCCAGATTCGTCATCGAAGAATTGGAAATTTCAAGTCCCCCCATCTCCTGAAGCTTGAGCAAAATTTGATGGCGAATTTCGTCATTTTCCGTATTAAAACCGAATTTGAGCCATTCCTGTGTGTCCAATGTGTCCGGCCAACGATCTCTGTTGTATAGCTCCTCGGTTGAGTAAGCCCAGAACCAGGAGCCTGTTTCTACGGCAATCTGGTGCATCTTGCGAATAAGCTCCTTATCAAGTAAATAGCGGCGCCACAATTCGTGAGGTGATTTCCATACTTCACTGCCGTTTACAGTTACCATTGGCGTCTCCAGGCCGAGTTGCTGACCGTAAGGCAAAGCATGCATCGCTGCACGTCCGGTGGACAAGCATACATGAATCCCTTCCTGAATCGCCTTATTAATCCAGTTAATCGTTTCCAAGCTTATTTCATGATTATCATTCAGTAAAGTTCCATCCATGTCGAGCGCAAGCAGTTTGTATTTATATTGGTTTTCTCCCATGGTCTCTCTTCCTCCTGTTGTCCCTTATGTCCAACGACATTTTACCATGAAAAAGAGAAGCCCACAAAAGTATTCAAGTCCTTATTTCGCTACCGGAGGCTTTTTAGGATTACCATCAAGCCCGTATACTTCGTCATACGCATCAAATATTTTACGCGCAACCGGTCCCGCACTCGTCGCACCAAAGCCCCCTTCAGGAATGATAACCGCTACAGCCAGCTTCGGATTTTGGCGTGGAGCAAAAGCGATGAACACCCCATTATCTTTAACCGTACGTCCCACCACCTGCTGAGAAGTCCCCGTTTTGCGGGCATAATCATAGGGAAATCCGTTAAAGGCTTTAACATCGGTAGCCATGCCGCGAATCACAGTATTCCAGTACGTATCTGAAAAAGCGACCTCATTCAGCACCTTCGGCTTAAACTCACGTACGAGATTCCCCTGGTCATCCACAATTTTACTGACTAGATGAGGCTGCATTCGCTTGCCCTTGGTTGCCAGCACAGTCGTATACTGGGCCAGCTGCATCGCTGTATATTTCCCTTGCTGACCAAAGGATGCCTGTACCAAACGTGTCAGCGCACTTTCATGCTTGCTCGTATACTCAAGTCTGCCTGCCCACTCGCCTGGCAGATCGACTTCAGTCGGAACGCCTAATCCAAATTCCTTCATATACTTGTCCCATACATCAATTCCCTGATGCATCCCTGCATTACTTCCGTATTTGGCATACAGTGGCTTGCCGATCATATCCACCATAAACGTATTCGACGAGACCTCAATTGCCCTGCTAGGTGTCAAAGAACCATACACATGTCCGCTAGAGTTCCCAACTCGGCTGGAGCGATTTTTGCCGTAATACGCACTTCCCGTATCCTGATAAGTCTGTCCGGGAGAAAACAGGTTTTCCTTCAAACCGATCAGCACGGTTAGCGGTTTAATGGTTGAACCCAGAATCACCGAAGATTCTGGATGTGGACCCGCTTTTCCGCTAGGTACGGATTTAATTGTTCCATTTCCCATTTTATGCTGAATTTCGTCATATACCGAAGGCGAGGTACTTCCACTTTTCCATACATTAGAGTCATAATCCGGCATGCTGGCCATTGCCACGACATTTCCGGTCTCTACCTCCATCGCTACAGCGAAGCCAGTGGTCGCGTCTTGATGAAGCTCCCCTGATACGGCATGAGTATGAAGCGAGCGAAGCTGATCCATAATGGCCTGTTCGGTTTTCTGCTGAATTTCCTTGTTGATGGTGGAGTATAAATGATGTCCTTTTTCCGGAGGAGTAATGGATTCAATACCCTCCGGCATGCTGCGCGGATTGACTTCTACCGTTTTATATCCGTTTTTTCCTCTCAGCTCATCCTGGTACTGAAGTTCCAAGCCATCATATCCGACCGTTTCACTTTCCGAATACACCTGTGCCGGTTTTAAAACCTCCGAATTCGCTTCATAGAGCTCTTTATATTTGGGCCGGTTCGTTCGAGCTCCTTTGAACTTGTACATATATCCAATCGTTTGTACCGCCACCCGATCCGGGTCATAATGGCGTACACTTTCTTCTACAACCTCTACACCAGGGAACTCTGTCCGATGTTCCAGAAAATAAGCGATTTCCTCCCGACTCAGGTCGGATTTGACCAAACGTGGGGTAAATCCCCTATATTGATTATAGTCCGGGTCCAGTCTCTTTTTTATTTCCTCTGCATTAAGCTGCTCTCCTTCGGGACGACCCAGTTCGTTTAATTTGGCAGCAAGCTTGGCAGCAAAAGCATTGAGCTCAGGGAGCAGCTTTTCCCCCGGCTTGCGATCTTTCTCCGTACGTTTGCTATAATCCTTAGGCAAAGTTACGTACAGGGACTGCACCGAGGTGGAATATGCCAGTCTAACCTTACCTGTGGAGTCATAAATCGTACCGCGACTCGGGGTTAGCGGGACATTTTTGGTATTTATCGATTGCTGCTGGCCCTTTAGCTCCTCTGATTGTATAAACTGCAATACAGCTAGTCTGGTAATGATCAGGGCAAACAGCACAAAAGCACTAAAAAACAGTAGGTTGGTTCGTAAAACCGTCCGTTTTTTTCGTGACTCTTCATTCTCTTCAACATTTTTCTTTTTAAATGAAAACTTTTTATCCAAACTTCCTCTGTCCATATTAGCTGGTCATTACTCCTTTCAGTTAGGTTTTTATATTCCTGATCCTACCATATCCAAAGCAATAAACGATGAATTCCCAGATGACAATTTTGTAAGAAAACATACAAAAAACAAAAAAAGCTTCCCTCAGCCCTAAGGCTGAGGGAAGCTTGCCTGAAATAATATCTGTATAAAAATAATTATGGCTGTTTGGCTGCATTGGAATCGGCTGTCGTTGCATCCTTTTTCTTAGGGACACCGTCCAGACCGTACACTTCGTCGTAAGCATCAAAGATTTTACGCGCCACAGGTCCGGCGCTCCAAGCTCCGAAGCCCCCTTCAGGAATGACAACTGCTACTGCAAGTTTAGGATTCTGGCGTGGTGCAAAGGCGATAAATACCCCGTTATCTTTTAGTTCTCTGCCTACACTCTGCTGTGATGTCCCCGTTTTGCGAGCAAAGTCATAAGGGAAACCTTTAAATGCGCTGACATCTGTTGCCATCCCGCGTATGACTTCATTCCAGTAAGCATCCGGAAATTTCACTTCATTCAGCACCTTCGGCTTAAACGTTTGAACCACATTACCGTTGGTATCTTTAATTTGACTGACCAAATGCGGCTCCATCCGTTTGCCCTTTGTTGCAATCATCGTTGTATACTGGGCAAGCTGCATTGGAGTATACTTACCTTGCTGACCAAAGGAAGCATACGCTAGTCTAGAAAGTACCGACTCGGATTTATTCGTATACTCTCGCCAACCCCGGAACTCACCAGGCAAGTCTACTCCAGTGGAAACGCCTAATCCAAACTCCTTCATATAACGGTCCCATACATTTATCCCCTGGTCTTCTGTAGCATTATTTCTGTATTTGTTATATAGGCGCTTGCCAACCATATCGACCATAAAGGCATTGGAGGAATGACGTATAGCGGTAGCCGGGTCCATTGAACCGTACACATGACCAGACGAGTTCCGCACCCGTGCGGAATTATTACGTCCGAAATAAGCAGCTCCTGTGTCTTGATAGTACGTATTTGTCGTAAATAGTCCTTCTTCCAATCCAATAAGAACAGACAGCGGTTTAATAGTTGATCCGAGAAGCACGGTAGAATCTGGGTGCTGTCCAGATTGGCCTGAGCCAACGTTCTTTATTGTAGCGTTTTGATACACATGTTTTATTTCTTCATATTTGTCTTTTGAAATCGTACCTGTCTGCCAATAATTCGCATCATAATCCGGCATACTGGCCATCGCGACTACATTCCCTGTATCTACTTCCATAGCTACAGCGAAGCCTGTTTTCGCATAAGGATGAGTCCTGCCGGATACAGCGTGTGTATGGAGCCATCTCAATTGATCCATAATGGCATTTTCAGTCTTCACCTGAATTTCTTTGTTAATCGTGGAATAGACATTATCCCCTTTTTGCGGAGGAGTAACAGAATCTACGCCCTCCGGCATATTGCGCGGATCAATCGGAACCGTTTTATAGCCATTTTTCCCTCGTAACTGTTCCTGATATTGATATTCCAGTCCATCAAAGCCAACAGATTCGTTATCCATATAGATGAGGCCCGGATCATTTTCAGCTGACATGGATTTTTGAATATTCTTATATTTATCCAATGTTTCACGCGCACTTTTGTAACTTTTAATATAACCGACCGCTTGAACAGCTACCGTATCAGGATCGTAGTGGCGTACTGTTTCCTCTACGACATCTACACCCGGAAACTCACTTTTATGCTGCATAAAATAGGCAACTTCATCTTTATTAAGATTCGTTTTAATCAGACGCGGCGTAAAACCGCTAAATCGCTGATAGTTCCGATCCATAGCGTCCATAATTTGTTCTGCCGTCATTTTTGGCTCATCTTTATTACCATATTGGGCAAATCGATTTGCCAGCTTTTGTGTCATGTTTTCCAGCTCAGGCAACAGCTTTTTATCAGGCTTACGCAACTGCTCCATGTTGTCACTATAGTTCTTGGAGAGCGTGATATACAGCGATTGTACAGGTGTCGAATACGCCAGTCTGTTCTGCCCGGTTGAATCATAAATCGTTCCGCGAATCGGCGTAAGTGGTACATTTTTGGTAACATTACTGGCCTCCTGCTGTTTGAGCTGAGGTCCATCTACAAATTGAAGTATCGCCAATCTTACAATAATGACTGTAAATATAATGAACGAGCTGAAAAAGAACAGATTGATCCGGAAGCTAAATCTTTTTCGGTCGGATGTCTCATTGTCTTTTCCTTGCTCGTTGTCCATCTTTCTCATGTGCCCTTTTCCACTCCTTCTTAAATCACTTTATCCTTGATATGTGTTTGGGCAAAACCTGGCGGGTTAAACCAGTCTCCACTTTGTGCCCAGGTCGGGTCCAGCGGTACCCACTGATCCTGTCCGCTCAAATATACCTCATTCCAGGCATGGGACCCGTATCCTCCCTGTCCGTTGTATCCAAGGCCTGTTACAACCTTGACCTGTAGTCCCTGCGAACGAGCCATCATTGAGTAAAGGCGGGCATAATCAATGCACACTCCTTTACGTGTATCAAACGTATCTCTGGGAGTCTGTTCATGCCAGTCACCACGTTGCTCATAGGCTTCCACCTTACTGTAATCATAGCTAATAC
The DNA here is from genome assembly GCF_011066175.1 of Paenibacillus sp. EKM211P. Taxonomy (NCBI): domain Bacteria; kingdom Bacillati; phylum Bacillota; class Bacilli; order Caryophanales; family Paenibacillaceae; genus Paenibacillus; species Paenibacillus sp. EKM211P. The sequence goes on along the minus strand of NZ_JAAMNS010000008.1, from coordinate 81,312 downwards.
GGGTGCCTACCCATTCATACAACGCTCTGGCTTTTTGCTCGTCACCGCTAGCCCCTTCTGTAATCTTGGCCGCTGCCTGTACGATATCGCTTGGAATGTCCCGGTCGATTATTTCATATTTGCGCTGCATGATACCATTCAATTCCTTGGTAACAGCCTGCGTAAATACGGGCAGCTTATCCTTAATCAGAGTCCCGGACAACGGCTCAATGACCGATTGCGCGCCTTGCTTATAAATCGGCGAAGCTTGTACGTAGCTGCTAAACCCGCTGTCTGGATACAGACTTACGCCTATGAACAGCAGGGCTATGATCATCATGGCACGAGCTCCACCAATAAGAGTACCTATGCCGGCCCCTGCCACTCTGCTGAAAAAGCCCGATTTCTTTTGATGCTCATGGAGGGAGGAATCTGATTTGCCACCTACCATCAACACATAAATGGCACGCAGTATAAACTGGGCAATAGCATAACTGAGCATGAACAATACGGCAAACCGCAGCAGCGGAAAGCCCTCTATCCCCGCCACAAGCGTATAATAAAATTGCTCAATCCCACTTAGTTTTCGCTGTGGCAAATGCTCCATGTAAGCTGCCAGCCATTGCTGCACCTTTGGTGAAAGCCACATCGCTAACCCGAGCGAGCACAAAATACCCGCCACAGTGAGTATGCCATCCACAATGAGACTAAACAGCGCACCTACAGATCTGGAGGCCCCTCGCCTCCACCCCTGTATCAACGACAATGCTACGATGGCGATCAGAAACACCGTCACGCCATTCCAATGAAGAATAGACTCCAGCCAGGATGGGTTCATTGTGTTCCTCCTGTCTCTACGGCGACTGTGGCTGCTGTACAGCAGCCAAGTCTTTCGCGCTTTCGATATATTTCTTGACTGTGTCACTCATACTCCATTCGCCCAGCGACATTCCCTGAAACCATACCTTGACCTTGTCCCCCTCAAACGGACCCTTTACTTCCAGGTTGGAACTGGTCACTGTAAATGTACCATCTCCGTTGGAGGTGTATTTGGCGTTTTGCCCCTCTTTTATCATCATGTTCAAAGCCTCGCTCTGAACCTTGTTAATTGCATCATCCTTTGCCTGAGTCACGACCTTGCCAACCTGTTCAAAGGAAATACCACTGTAGACTAGCAAGCCTGCAATCACAACAATGACGATCAGCCATTTTACGAGAGTTCTTACAATCTTCAATATGACTAACAATAGGACAAGCCCAATCACTATATACAGCCAGTTATCCTGAACGATCTGCCAATTATGTTCCAAAAACTCTGACCAGACGTTCTTATCCATTCGCTACACTCCCGTTTCCAACTACATGATTCAAATTGCAAAATTGTCTCTGTAATTATACATGATTACGCAATGTCCTGTCAGCTTAGGTCTTATACATACCTTGTTATTGAATTCTTGTCCATACAAAGTGGTCTATGTTCGTCCAATCTGGCGTACAACTTAGGAAGGGCCAATACGAAGTAAGATGGAAGTTTACATTAAGGAAAGGGGGTCATTCACATGAAAACAGCCCTCTGGCTGTATCTCTTCTTGTTCATTGCCTTTTTTGATCTGCATGCACAATATCCTATTTTGACACCATTCGCCATCTCTCTGGGGGCAGCCCCTACCTTTATCGGTTGGATGATGGGGATTTACTCTCTAACTCACCTGCCTGGTAACTTGATGGCAGGTCCCAAAGTCGACAAACACGGCAGTCGCCGATATATTATGTTCAGCCTGACAGCTGCAGGCCTGATCCTGATCATTCAATCGTACATTCATACACCGTGGGAATTACTTTTTCTGCGTGCGATTAGTGGTTATGTGTTGGCCTTTTTATCTCCAGCCTGTCTGGCCATGCTGGCGCAACTGTCTGATCATCCGGTTACCCAGGGCAAATATATGTCGGGACATGGTGTCGTCCACACGTTGGCCTCTGTTCTATCTCCAGCCGCAGGCGCATTTATCGTTGCCAGCTTTGGCTTTAGCGAGACATTTAGTTCCCTTGGTATCATTCTCGTAATCACGGGGCTTATGGCTTATTTCACCTTACCCAAAAAAGCACCCGCTCCGCAGGCCCAATTATCTGATGGTCATACGACACCCGCTCCACTCTCGCCAGCACAGACGCGGTTACCATTCAATTGGCGTTACCTGCTTCTACCTTTTGTTTTGGCGTGCGCACAAGGCATTTTATTTTACGAGATCCCATTACGAAATAACGGTTCTGCGTCCATGATGTCCACCGGATTGCTCTTTTCCATCATTAGTTTGGGAGCACTCTGTACGCTCAGTTTGCTTTTTCTGAACAAATATTCACCGATGGTAAGGCTACTTTGCGGCATTATTCTGATGTCTTTAAGCTTCTACGCACTCGCCACTACGCCCGAAGCGATAATAGGCATTATCCTGTTTATTTTGGGAACAGCCAAAGGCATCATTTTTCCAGCGCTGGCCTCTCTCTTCATACGGATTGGAGGTGCTCGATTGGGCAAAACCTTTGCCCTGCAATCCATTGCAACGTCTATCGGCTCCTTTGCCGGGCCTGTACTGGCGGGTCAGCTTCCGGATCACATATCTCCTTTTTTTATCGCATTTCTGATTCTGATGACTGGCCTGCTATTCGTTCCCATTCAGCGATTATCTCCTACACCACCACTGTCTGCCCCGGGTCCTTACCATTCCTAGTTACAACTAAGGGGACATGCTGAGATTCTACCTTTAAAGCCCAAAATACGTTCTAGAGGGCATACGCACAGTACCTAATCCCCTACTCAACATAGACTAATTTGACTGAACAATTTATTTACAAAGGGAGGTGCAGCCCGTGAGCCACTGTCATCCTGTAAGCCCTTGCCCTGTTTTCGGCACTTCGACTGGTATCATTCTTGTTCTTTATGTTCTGCTCGTCATCATTCTTCGTACTTGCTGGATCTGATGTCTGATATGCCCTAATATGCTGGCTATGTACCCATGCCTGCCACTTCTGGCAGGCTGTTTTGTTGTTTTTTGCATGAGAACCCCTTTTAGAGCTAAACTATACACATATTCTTTCATTTCCCGGGGAATTTCGAGCACAGGCATCAAGCAAGGGGTGAGCAAAATGGCGATAACCGTGATCGTCGAAGGAAAAAATGACCGCAGTAAACTCCGCCGATTACTCGATCCGGAGGTCAACATTTTATGCACCTTCGGCACACTAAACTCTATAAAATTGGAATCCCTCCGCCAGCGGACTAAGCATGACGAAATATATTTATTTATGGACAACGACAGCTCAGGAAAAAAAATAAGAGGGGTGCTTGCAGACGCTTTTCCAGATGCACTTCATATGTATACACGCAAAGGCTATGCTGGTGTAGAAGGTACTCCGGATGAATATGTGATTGCCCAGTTGGAAAAGGCAGGGCTTGAGGAATACATTATATACCCTCCTGTTCTTTAGTCCTGTAAATAAAAAAGCTGTCCTCAGGTCAATTTCATGCCTGTTGGACAGCTTTATAGTGCACCATCACCAATCCCTCTAAGATTGGTATTAGAATTTATGAACCGTATCAACAATCATCAGCAAGAAGCTGAGTGTCAAATGGTTAATGGAAAAGAAAAATACTTTTTTTGCCCAAGAATCCGTTTCTTCTTCCTTAATCGTAAAGCCTTTAAAGGCATAAAACGCCCAAAGCACGGACAATAACACGGACACGATCATAAAAATCATACCGGCATATCCATAAGCATACATAAGGATGGGTACCGGAATCAGCAGTACAATATAAGGAATCATCTGAATCTTAGTCCGATGGATGCCTTTCACGACTGGCAACAATGGAAATCCTGCTGCGCGATATTCCTCGACTCTGCGAATGGCAAGTGCCCAGAAGTGAGGCGGTTGCCATAAGAACAGTAGTGCGAATAAGAGCCAAGCGCCCATATCAATACGGCCCGATGCGGCCACATAACCAATTACCGGAGGCATAGCCCCAGAAATACCGCCGATGGATGTACTCCATGTAGACGAACGTTTCAACCAGAGCGTATAAATGCCAACGTAGACAATCATACCTAATATGCCCAGTAGCCCTGCCTTCACACCAGAGAAGGAGAATAAAACAGCCAATCCGACGATGCCCAAAATAATAGCGTATGACAGCACCGTTGTGGGGGTCAGACGCCCAGTCGGCAGTGAGCGATTACGTGTCCGCTCCATCTTCAAATCCAACTCACGGTCAAAGTAGTTGTTAAAGACACAAGAAGATGCCATAACCAGCATTGTACCTAAAAGTGTAAGAATTAACTTTATATAGTCAACGTCCCATTGCGATGCTAACCAAAAACCACCGAAGGCTGCAACCAGATTAGTACGAAGGATGCCTGGCTTGGTAACAGTAATAAAATCTTTCCAAGTGCCCGCCTTGCCGGGTGGTTTAGATTTTACAGAATAGGTAGCCGCATCCGAAGAAGTCTTATAACTAATATTATCCATTGTGAGTAACTCCCCCTTAGAGATGTATGAATTCGGGAGTAAGTTGAACTCCGATATAAATTTTATCATATACCTACCCTAAAAAGTTTGACAGAAAACGCACAAAACGTTCACAATTCAGATGGCAAATCACCCCTGTTGATCGTTTACAGTAAATTTGGGTAGTAATAAGTACAGGAAACAATACAAAAGGAGCGACAGATATGGATACAGCCACACACTTTGTCATGGGAGTCGGGTTGGCCGGGCTGGCCTATACTGATCCTGTCGTCGCCGGAGATCCCAAGCTAGCAGCAGTCATACTGCTCGCTACAGTCGTAGGGTCACAAGCTCCGGATTTCGATACCTTGCTTCGGTTGAAAAATAATGCAGCCTATATTCGCAATCACCGTGGACTGTCGCATTCTATCCCCTTCTGGTTGATATGGATCTTGTCCATAACGGGACTGATTTGCCTGATCTTCAGGGATGTGCCCCCGGGTCATGTAGCATTATGGGTAACGATTGCCGTCTGCCTGCATGTATTCACAGATTTATTCAATACGTACGGAACCCAGGCATTTCGGCCGTTCACGAATAAGTGGATATCTTGGAATATCATCCATATTTTTGACCCCTTTATTTTCGGCACTCATGTTGCTGCGATAATGCTATGGGTCACCGGATTGGTTCCGCCCGCTCCCTTATTTATTACGCTGTACGTCATTATTGGCCTGTATTACATTTGGCGAACCTGGAGTCATTTTATTACCAGAAAAGCGGTACGTGATATGGACAACAAGCGTCAGGAAGGCGACACCTATTATATCATTCCCACGGTATCATGGAACCGGTGGCATGTGGTAAAAGCTCATCAGAATGGAAGCTATGACATTGGTGGATTAAATGGTAAGCATTTATTTTGGACGAAACACGCAACTCCATCCACACACCCAGCCGTAGAAGCCTCTACATCCTATCGCGATGTGCAAGCATTTCGCTATTTTTCCTCCTTTGCCGTCGCCGAGGTGGAAGAACTGGAGTGGGGTTATATTGTGCGATGGGGAGACGTCAGGTATCGACACCGGAGGCAATATCCATTCGTGGCGGTGGTTGCGATGGATAAGCAATTCGGACTGATCAACAGTTATATCGGATGGCTCAGTGACGAAAAAATGCAAAAACGTCTTTCCCTGCATACGAATTAAAAATATTTACAAGCTAACAATAAGCCGCAGTGACTTACAGGCAGCAAGTCTCCCTTAAACGGAGGCTTGCTGTTTTTTTGACCATTCCCGTACAAAAGCATCTCATGTAAGCGCCCTCTTGACGAAGCAGACTGACGTGATTCACAATGGTCATAAGCATGCGCAAAAAAATCCGGAGCATGATCGCTCCGGATTTCCTTCATCACAGCTGCTCATAATACAGCTTCCAAGATGGGAGTGTTTATGTGTATTACTGCAAGCGGCTGCTGCCCGACAAGGATTGTTCTGCTTGTTGGACCAGCTTTTTCGTGATGTATCCCCCAAGAGAACCTGTTTCGCGGGAAACGACATTACCGAAGTAACCGTCCTGAGGGATAGTGATGCCCAGTTCTTGAGCTGCCTCATATTTTAATTGTTGTAAAGCGGCGTTGGCCTGCGGTACTTGCAGGTTGTTTGAACGACGTCTGCTCATATTTGAATCTCCTTTCAGTTCTTTGTGAGTGAGGTTCATTGCAAGCTTGCAAGATTATTATGGCTCACTTACATCTACTTATTCCTGAAATTCAACATTCGAAGGCTGGAGGTTTTTACCATGAGCAAAGGTCTATCCCTATGGTTCGCCGTTTCATCCATTGTCCTGCTGACAGCAGCCGCTATATCCATCAGCTATTCTGCATGGCTTGCTATATTACTGGGGCTTTTATCTGTCGGCAATATCGGCTGGGGCTTCGTAATCAAGGCCCGACAACGTCGCTCTTAAGTCAATTTGTAGAAAACCCCAACTGTCTTGTCTTCAATGGGCTCTAGCGTACACGTGGCAAAAAGCCCATACGCTCTTTAACCGCAGACAGCGTGACTTCAGCAGCTTCTTGAGCACGCTCTGCGGATTGGGCCAAAATATGTCCAATTTCACCGGATTCCCGGATATCGCGATAGCGCTGCTGAATCGGTTCAAGCATAGCTACAACCGTCTCTGCCAGTTCTTTTTTAAATGTCCCGTACATTTGGCCTTCATAACGATCCTGCACTTCTTGGAGCGACAAACCGGAACACTGGCTGTAAATGCTCATTAGATTACTAATTTCCGGTTTATTGGCCGGATCATATTTAACTTCACTGCCCGAATCGGTAGTGGCGCGGCTGATTTTTTTGCGTATAACTTTCGGATCGTCCAGCAGCGCAATAAAACTGCCTGCATTCGGATTACTCTTGCTCATTTTTTTGGATGCATCATCCAGGGACATAATTCTCGCCCCTACTTCAGGAATATACGGCTCGGGAACAGTAAAATAATCTCCATAACGGTGATTAAAGCGGCCCGCCAAATCCCGTGTCAGCTCCAGATGCTGTTTCTGGTCATCACCTACTGGGACAAGATCCGCATTGTAGAGCAAAATGTCGGCTGCCATTAACGACGGATATACGAACAGCCCTGCTCCTACGGAATCCTTGCCAGCAGACTTGTCCTTAAACTGAGTCATACGTTCGAGCTCGCCCATATTCGTCAGTGTCGTCATCAACCATCCCAGCTCAGCGTGCTGAGGAACATGGGATTGTAAAAAGACGTTGGATTTCTCTGGGTTAATACCCGCTGCGATAAATAATGCCGCCACCGCCTCCGACTGCTCGCGTAATTGAGCTGGTTCCTGCGGTACGGTAATCGCATGAAGATCTGGAACCATAAAGTAACATTGGTGATTCTCTTGCAATTTAACAAAGTTTTTCATTGCGCCGATGTAATTACCCAAAGTAAGTTGTCCACTAGGCTGAATACCTGAAAGTACGATTTTCATATTCTTCCTCCTCCGTTTATTTCAATATTTTAGAACGCAAAAAGGCCCCGCATCCTCAAGGGACGCGAGACCGTGGTACCACCCTTATTCATTGCCGTCAGCCTATTAGTTGTCGGAGCTATCCCCCGTGGCCGCTGCAATCTTAAAGCTCCGTTAACGGGGAGCAATCGGCCGTCATACTGAGGAAAGCAAAATCCTGTTCTGTGCGGCACTCCAAGGTCCATTCAGCAGTGCTGGCTCACCGGTTCTCATCCACCACCGGCTTTCTGAAGAGCTTATGCAAAAGCTTACTTGTCCTCATCATCGTGTTATCCATGTCATTTCTTTCTAAGCTACATTAATGATAATTCCGCTTACTGTTATTGTCAAATGACGATTGTGCCATATGACCAAAAATCTGTTATCATAATGACACGAAGCTTCAACCGATTATAGTGGACAAAGGAGCATGAATATGAAACAAGTGACCAAAGAACACTGGAACGGTTACGACACGTATGTTTTACATAGTGGTGAATTGGAAGTTACAATGATCCCTCGTCTCGGGAATAATATTATTTCCGTGCGTGATCTGAAGCTGAACCGGGATATCGTACGTCGACCTGGCGAGGAAGAATTGGCATTTTATTTACAAAAGCCATATCATTTTGGCTTACCTATTTTGATTCCTCCTGGCCGAATTCGCAAAGGACAATTTGAGTTTGACGGCGTCCCATATCAGTTTGACCGTAATACAGCCAACGACAATCATATACACGGTCTGCATCGCAATCAATCCTGGCGTTGCAGCGATATTGAAGAGGATGAAGATGGTTGCAGCGTAACAACCGAGCTTCTGACAGAAAGTGATCCGCACTGGATGGAACAATACCCCATTCCTTTGCGGCTGGAAATGACGTATCGTTTGCAGGGCACCGTATTAATTCAAACGCTGCGCGTCACAAATCTAGGTGAAAAAACAGCCCCATTCGGCTTGGGATACCACACTTGGTTTATGGTGGATGGAGAGCCTGAGCGCTGGCGCCTGAAGCTACCGGTGAATGGAGTATACGAACAGGATAGTGAGCAGCTGCCTACAGGTGTCATTACTTCTTTAGATCATTTGGAACAGCTCTCCTCAGGTCTATCTCTGAAAGGAACAAATTTGGATACTGTGCTGCGAGCAACGGAAGGCCCTGCTGAAGCTGTTTTGACTCGTGATGATGGCTATCAAATCCGCTACACAGCAGATGAGCAATACTTTAAATATTGGGTGCTATATACCAAAGGGGAATGCGATCAGTATCTTTGCATTGAGCCTTATACCTGGCTATCTGATGCTCCCAATTTCCCAGACCCAGTCGGAGATGGTGGGTTGATCCGTCTGGAGCCTCAACAATCCATCGACCTCAAAACTCAGATTCATATCATATATCCGTAATTTCCCTATAGTCACTTTCCTTCCTTCGGCGCATATTTTCATAACTCTGTCGCATACTAACCTCATCACAGCCGAAGGAGGTGACTACACATGTATGAAGCCAATCAAGGCAGAGGACGTCGTAGTAATACTCTAGTCGTTCCTCAAGCCAACAACGCATTGCAACAATTGAAATATGAAGCTGCGCAAGAACTGGGCATCACCATTCCGGCAGACGGTTACTATGGTGATATGCCGTCCCGTGAAGCTGGGTCTCTGGGAGGCTATATCACTAAACGCTTAGTACAGCTGGCCGAACAGCAATTATCCGGTCGTTCAGGTCAATAAGCGTCATTATTCCACATGAGCATTCCGTTATCGTAATTTACCAAAATACGTTATAACGGGTATATAACAAAGGCGGTCTTCATAAGAAGACCGCTCTTTACTTTGCTCTTTTTAATGTCGATGATTATTCAGATTTAGCCGCGCGATATGTAGGCTTGTTATAGCGGATCATGAGATTCGCCATGTTGTAGTTGGATTCTAAGGTTGCATCTACCAAGATTGTTCCTTGTCTGATGGCAAAATCGAAAGCAATCTCACCATGAGTCCAGCTACGCTTGTGATTTAGCGTTTCCAGAGCCATACGCCGAAAATGATCCCGATGCTGTACAGATAAGCCTGGTTCTACTGCTGCAAATGTGCCACCTTTGCCTGCAATTGGATTATGCCGAATCCCAAATTTACCAACTACATTATTCCGTATTTGTACAAATACGATGCCTGACGATAAACCCGCCAGTTCATTATCCAATTCTTTAAAAACGATATCCATCTGCCTCGCCAACGACAATCGACCTACTTCATCCATCAAAAAACCCTCCTATATACCTTGTATTAAAATATTTAATAGGTCTTACGACTCAATTATATGCGAAGGTTTTTAAGCTTACAATCAAATTCAACATAATTGGGTATTTATAACTATTTTCTAAGTATATCCATCATTTTAAATTTCGCTAACAGGTAGTGTCAATTACACTTCGACATTTTGCGACTTTATTCATCATCCTCTGCAAAAATCACAAAAAAGGCCCCCCTTACGGGAGACCTTCTAAAATAACTCGGTTATTTTGTCATTTGCAAAAATTGCTCAATATCCTGAACAGTAACTTGTGCGGCGTTACGCCAGAAGTCAGCCTGTGTTAAATCGGTACCCAAGTGCTTGGAGGCCAGTTCTTCTACTGTCATGCGACCTGTATCACGCAGCAAAGCATCATATTGGTCGGCAAAGCCATCCGAATTTTCCTTCGCAAAAGCGTAAATCCCTGCACTGAACATATACCCGAATGTGTATGGGAAGTTGTAGAAAGGAGTTTCCGTAATATAGAAGTGCAACTTGGAAGCCCAAAAATGAGGATGAGCCTCATCCAGAACATCACAAAACGCTTCACGCTGCGCTTCTTCCATCAACTCACTTAATTGCTGTGCTCCTACAACACCTTTTTTCCGCAGTTCGTAAAAACGGGTTTCAAATAGGAAACGGGCATGAATATTCATGAAGAAGGCTACACCACGCTGAATTTTATCCTCCAGCAAAGCTACCTTCTCCTGACCCTCAGCAGCTTCCAGCAAAGCATCTGATACAATCAGTTCTGCCAGCGTCGATGCCGTTTCAGCCACGTTCATAGCATAATTTTGATTCAATGGATGCAATTCATTCATCACATGCTGATGATAACCGTGTCCGAGCTCGTGGGCCAGTGTCGAAACGTTGGATGGTGATCCGGCATAGGTCATAAAAATACGGGTTTCTTTGCTTAGACGCAGAGATGTACAAAACCCGCCTGGACGTTTGCCTGGACGATCCTCTGCTTCGATCCAGCTTTTCTCAAAAGCCATCTGGGCAAAGTCAGCCATTCTCGAACTAAATTTACCAAATTGCTCAACAATCGTTGCGGCTGCATCGTCGTAAGGGATTTTAGTGGTTGATGTTCCCAGCGGAGCTTCAATGTCATGCCAGGACAGTTTTTCTAAGCCTAGAAGCTTGGCTTTCCGCTCCAGGTATTTAACTACAATAGGCTTGGTTTCATTAATCACTTGCCACATCGTGTCCAACGTTTGGGCTGACATACGGCTGATTTCCAGTGGTTCCTTGAGCACGTCTGTCCAGCCTCGGTTTTCATATAGCTTGAGGCGGAAACCTGCCAGATGATTCAGTGTATCGGCGCAATAGTCCTCAACCTGAGTCCATGCCTCTTCCCAACGTGCAAATACGTCTTTACGTACGCTGCGATCTGCTTCATCCAGCTTATTAGCTGCCTGACCCACAGACAAGTTTACAATCTCACCATTTTCAGGCACAGGGATCGTCATATTTTTGACAATGGTATCATAAAAGTCACCCCAGCCATGGTAACCATCCACTGCCAAATCCAATGCAAGGCTCTCCAGCTCAGGAGCCATTTTTTCACGCGCTTCGTTCCGGTATTCAGTCAGGACAAAAGAAATCGGCTTGATCGCTTCGCGCTCCATCCACTTCTGCCAAATGTCTTCACTGGTTTGTGCCAGCAAGTTCTGAAAAGCGACTAAAGCACTTTTCCCTTGGGCATATAATGAATTGACACGCGCCCCCAGTTGAACAGCCAGCTTGTCATGCTGATTTTGAGCAGTTAAACAAGATACAAAAGAACCTGCCTGCGATGCTCCATTAAACAGCTCCTGTATGCTATTCAGAACACTATCCAGACGCTCAGTATCCAACACCGTTTGTGGCACTTTGGCTACTTTAAGCTGGGATTGCAGCTGTTGGACCTTGCTCTCCAGTTCTTCCAAAAATGCATGAAATGAGGCAGAGGAAGAGCCTCCGCTAAAAATAGATTCCAGATCCCATGTTTGCTTTAACGGTGTTTTCATAATAGTTCCACCTTTCTTTTTTGGCGAATTCATGTGGTTTCATATACAATAAAGCTACATCGTGATGATACAATCACTACAATTAGGAGGAAAACAAGATGAGACCCTTACAAATTTCGCCGGAAACGGCTGTGAAATTATCCGAAAAACTCGGCATTCCGCTGGAACACCTTATGCATACACCCCAGCACATTTTGATGCAAAAGCTGGCCGAACTGGCTAAAGAAGACACCGCTGGCTCGAACGGCGGAGAATCGGACAAATCATGATTCCTTTTGATAAAACCTGGCCTTATGACATTGTCATGGGAGATGTTTATGTACAGTCTTGTCCGTTTTGCAATCATGATAACGTCTTGCTACCCCTGAAGCCCAAAGAGCTTAAGCTCATTCATGAAGGCATGAAAAAGCTGCTTGTGTTTCCATGCTGCCATAACAAGGTTACTTTGGTGGATTGTGACGACGATTATTTGCTGTCAGATACCACGTTGCGCCATCATTAACTTATGAGGCAGTTGCAAGATAAGATAACTCGTTTTACAAACAAGGTGTGAACCATGAGCCTAGATCGCTCATAGTGCACACCTTTATTTCCTCAAGAGGAGCTTGCGTTCTGCATTTCCTCAGGTATCTGGAAGTTTTTTGCCAGCATTTGTTCACGCAGGACAGACCACTGTTCACGAGAAGCTCTAATCATTGCTGCATCCATAATTTTCTTGTCATTAATGACACGCGAAAACCAGCGTACTGCTTCGTTAAAGTTACCCGTACGTCGATGCAGTTCACCAATCAGATAAAGCAGTTTGGCATTATTCGCACCGACGCCCTCCAGCTCATAGACTCGAACATAGGAATCCAAACTAAATTTGAGAAAGCGAAGCTCCTGCTCCTCATTCCCCTGGTATCTGTACATCCATGCAATATGCTGCAATAGACTGGCTAATACGCGTTCCTTTTCTCCGATGACCTGTGCACAGAGTAAACCCAATTTGTACGTTTCTAATGCCTCTTCCCAGCTACGATGCCCGCCATATTCGCGAGGCTGCCAGCGATTACCGATTTTATCCTTAAATAGCTTGGTTTGCTGATCGCTTAACTGAACGGTAGAGTGCTCTGTCGAAGTAAATCCACAATGAGGACAGACCCGTACGACATAAAAATCCGGATTTTCGTTCTTATAATAAGCGCAAAAATCTGAATCGGTACGAATAGCCTTCTTTAGGCTTGGTCTGACACGGGATGTCTGAAATTCTTGTTCGCACTGCGGGCAGACGATTTTGATCTGATATAACGGTTCAAGTTCCAATGTTTTTACAACCCTCTCCAAAATTCGGCAATCCCCGAAAGCTTACGGGGTATTTACAAAATGATGCGCAGGACCGGACAAACGACTAAGTATGATGGAACGAAGCGGCTCCTCAATTCCCGTATCCGTTAACGCATCTGCCATACAAGACAACCATGCCTCTGCTCGCTCCTCCGTCACGGGGAACTTCATATGTCTGGCACGTAACATCGGATGACCATATGCATCAGAAAAGAGGGACGGCCCTCCAAAAAACTGGCTCAGGAACATAAACTGCTTTTCCTTTACCGGCTCCATGTCTTTAGGAAACAGGGGACTTAACAACGGATCTTTATAAACTCTCGGGTAGAAGGCCTCAATAATAGCACGAATACCTTCTGCACCCCCAAGGTTGTCATAAATGCTCAGGCTAGGATTCACTTTTCCTCCAACTTTCTGTGCTATGGTAATAAATATACACTCGTATTATAACAAAAAACAAAAAATGACGCTAAAAATAAGCGTCATTTTATCAATTTAACATATGAAGAGGTTTGCTTCGCTGCACATCGCTTCGTCATTCCATGAATACCACTAATAGCTCCGCCAATCCTCTTCACCGGGATGGACGAGAGAGGCACGAATTACATACACAAAAGCACATACAAACAGACCGGCAACGATACTCATCCTGATCACTCCATCCTTAAGGTTATGGAATCGTTGTTTTTTTATTTTAACATACTCTTTACAAAAAAACAGCATTCCATGTAATCGTTTTCTTTACTTTTTTGTACTCTTTGTCCATCCCCGACATAGGTATAATAGTACAACTCCAAAGGAGGGGCCTCTATGTCGCTGTATCGCCGTTTCTCGCTTCCTTTGCTCATCCTTATGCTGTTATTTCTATTCATACTGATGGCCGCGTATCCGCAATCTTCTCTGAATGCCGGGCTTCGCGGTCTTGCCATCTGGTGGGATGTGCTGTTCCCGTCCTTATTCCCATTTTTCGTTATTTCCGAGCTTCTTCTCGGCTTTGGAATTGTTCATTTCATAGGTGCGCTACTGGACCCACTGATGCAACCTCTATTCCGTGTACCTGGCTGTGGGGGTTTTGTCGCTGCGGTCAGCTGTGCATCCGGCTACCCTATAGGGGCCAAATTAACCGCAAAGCTGTGGGAGCAAAAATGGATCACACGCATTGAAGGTGAACGTTTGGTCGCGTTTACGACTTCCTCTGATCCGATATTTCTGATCGGTGCAGTTTCGGTTGGCTTCTTCCATCAACCCGAAATTGCACTCGTACTGGGAGCGGCCCATTACGGTGGTGTTCTCATCATCGGACTACTCATGCGTTTTCATGGTTCCCGTTCAGAAAAAAACGATATTCGCAGCGAACGTTCTCAGCCTCCTCAAAAAACCTGGTCGAAGTCTGCTAACACAATAACAACAGGTCGCAATAAGCAGCCTGGACCACTGCGCCAAGCGTTATATGCTATGCATACAGCACGTTTGGAAGACGGACGTCCATTGGGTGAGTTGCTTCGTCAGGCGATTGCTTCCTCCCTACGCCTTATTATTGTCGTAGGAGGGCTGGTTGTATTCTTCTGCGTCATTTTAGAAGCTTTGACGAACTCTGGCTTAATGAGCGGGCTACATCTGCTTACGGCTAGCCTATTGTCTGCCTGTGGTCTTCCTCCTGCATTAACAGAGTCCATCGTAGGTGGTATTTTTGAAGTCACTTTAGGTGCGCAAGCTGCAGGTGGAGCCGCAGCAGCGGCATTACCGTTCAAGGTAGCTGCAGCAGCTTTTGTTCTCTCCTGGGGCGGGCTATCGGTCCATGCACAGGTTGCAAGTATTTTAAATATGACGAATCTCCGCTATATGCCATTTTTGCTGGCCCGGGCTGCGCATGGAATCATCTCCGCACTGCTAGCTCTCGTGTTATGGCGCCCGTTAATGGGACAGGGAAGCTCTCCGGTCTTTTCTCCGGTACATGATATCGCATGGTCCCCTGGCTTCTCGTCCGCTATGCTACTGCAAAGTCTGCTGCTTCTTGCTTGTATACTGACTGGAATGCTGGCTCTCTCCTGGTTAAGCGTGGGTACAAATCGCTTATTCGTACGATTGAGAGGAATACACCGGCAATGAACGATTGTGTTCTTGCTCATAATTGATTATGATCGGTATATACCCATGACAAAGGAGCTTTTCATCTTGAGATATTATGTTCTGGATCGCGGGGATCAGCACTCCATGGACTTGAGTCAGCAATTTCACCGTCTTGCCCAAGAAAAGAATTTCAAGCTGGATGCCGAATCGCCGGAAATCGTCGTGTCTATAGGAGGCGATGGTACGATGCTTCATGCGTTTCATACCTTCATTGACCGCATTCCGGATATAGCCTTTGTTGGTGTACATACCGGTCATCTGGGCTTTTACGCGGATTGGCGTGCGGACGAGCTGGAGGAGCTAATCCACCTGATGAGCCAAAGCGGATCTGAGGGACCGCTTAACCCGAGAATCGTTAAGTATCCACTGATTGAGTTGGAAATTCACAAGAAATCAGGCAATGCTTCTTTTATTGCCCTGAATGAGTTTACGTTAAAAGGGGTAGATGGCACGGTCGTCGCCCAAGTAGATATTAACGATATCACCTTTGAAATGTTCCGTGGTGACGGAATATGTGTTTCTACACCTTCAGGAACGACCGCCTATAATAAGGCACTTGGCGGAGCTATGGTTCACCCTACCATCGAAGCATTGCAATTAACTGAGATCGCTTCCATTAATAACCGTGTGTACCGGACACTGGGATCACCACTGCTACTGCCAAAACATCATCATTGTGATATTTTTTCACGGAAAGATCAGCGTCTTCTACTGACAGTAGATCACCTGAACTTTCCTGTGGATGACTTAATCTCTGTTCGATGTCAGGTTGCAAGTCAGAAGATCAGCTTCGCTCGTTACCGTCCTTTCCCATTTTGGGATCGGGTACGTAACGCTTTTCTCAATTAGAACTTGTAAAAGAGCCGACTCCGGCTCTTTTTTTAATTGATCAGGAGGACATATCCCCACTTTAAATAGGCAAAAAGTTGGTCATAACTTGGCAGCCTTGGAGGAACTTACAAACAAAACGGCTCCTGAAAATTCAGGAACCGTTTTGTTGTGGAGATGTGAATGTTTTATTTTTTTGACGCTGGCCCTCGGGTTCACGCGAGACACGAACTTGCCGTCCCTCCCGATTTTCCTTGGGCTGGCGATCATAGCGTGGCCCACGCGATTCTTTTTTATCGAAATTTCCTTGCGGATTGCGCTGCCTACGTGGTTCACGGGCTTGCTGCCCTTCCCCCGAACTTCGCCCATCTTTTGCTTCACGCGGTTCTCTTGGCTGGCGGGAATCACGTGCTTCACGCTGCCGATTTCCTTCACGTCCTTCTCTGGATGGCCGACTTTCGCGAGCTTCACGTGGCTGTCGTTCACGTACTTCCTGAGCATCCTTCGGTTCCCTACGTTGCAACTCGCGTGGTTCACGGGCTTCTGAAGGCTGTTCCACTCGTGACTCCTCTGTAGCTGCGGAATCCTGCTGTGGTTGCGGCCATTCCGTTTGTCCAGCTGAAGGCTGCGATACCTCTTGGCGCTCTTCGGAATCTAACGTTCCCGCTTGTTCCCTTTGAGCATCTACCAACTGCTGGATGTCGGGAGGAACGAAGTCATCACTGGTGCCGTTCTTATTTTCAACTTCACGGCTTTTTTGCAGCACAAAATAGGCACAGCCAAAATTGCAGTATTCATTAATATAATCGTCCAATACCACAATGGATGTATCCTTATTGGCTTTGGGGTGCCCCTCTCGATAAAACCCCTTCAGGCGAAGCTGATTGTAACCCCAATCGCCAATAATGTAATCATAGCGATCCAACACTTCACTATAGCGATCACGAAAGGCTTCGGGATTCCACCCGTTCTTGTGATCCTGCAACACTTCATAGTTTTTACCACCGATTTGAAACAAGCTATTCTGACCGCCTTTCCCGGATCAAACCTGCGAAAGGGCGCTTTCTTCCTTATGCTGAGCGGCCGACTTCACCTGCTCATGCGCTTGGTAGGAGCTGCGGACCATCGGACCGGATTCGACGTGGCTGAATCCTCGCTGTAATCCCTCTTCCTTTAACTTCGCAAAATCTTCCGGTGGATAATATTTTTGCACATATAAATGTTTCTCGGACGGCTGCAAGTATTGACCAATTGTCATAATATCACAATCGACTTTGCGCAGATCATCCATGGTTTGTATGATCTCGTCCCACTCTTCTCCGACACCTAACATGATGCTTGATTTCGTTGGGATCGCCGGATTTAATTGTTTTGCACGTTGAAGCAGCTCCAGAGAGCGATGGTATTTCGCTTTAGCCCGAACCTTGTCGGACATGCGTTCCACTGTTTCAATATTATGATTGAGAATATCTGGCTTGGCATCCATGACAATTCGCAGCGACTCAATATCGCCCATAAAATCGGGAATCAATACTTCTACACTGCAAAAAGGCAATCGGCGACGAATCGCACGAACCGTTTCTGCAAATATTGTAGCGCCCCCATCTTTTAAATCATCACGTGCCACACTAGTTACGACACAGTGCTTTAGATTCATGTTCTCAGCCGCTTCTGCGACGCGTTCAGGCTCCTGCAAGTCCAGTTCCGTAGGCATTCCCGTATTTACTGCGCAAAAACGACACGCACGCGTACAAATATCACCCAAAATCATAAATGTAGCTGTCCTGTTGGCCCAGCATTCATATATATTAGGGCACCGTGCCTCCTCACATACGGTATGTAATGTCTTGGAACGCATCATGCTCTTGATTTCCTGATAGTTATCGCCTGTCGTAAGTTTAATACGAATCCAGTCGGGCTTAGCTTCCTTCACTTTTTTAGACAATGGCATAGACCTTCTTTCTGATGTGCTTAAGCTGTCATTGCCATACATTATAGCATGAAAGCCATGGAAAAACCTCCATTCATTGTTCCCTTTTTGATATGACATTGATGCCGGAAAAAGTAAACTCATGAGATGGATAAAAGCGGCGGATATGGCTCAATCTAATCAAAAGCGCCCTATTTACGCGAATACGGGCCAAGAATTTACCGGGCGGTTAAGCCCTTTTATAGGAGGTCGGTTCACGTGCCTTACCCTACGCGGGCAGTCCGCGCTGTTCGTCTGTTATCGCTGCTGTTGTGTGCTACTACACTGACAACGGCTTGTCCGCTTCCTGCTCATGCCTCTGCAGAGCACACAAAGTCCTCGTCAGCCGGAAATAACCTGACAGCAAATATCGATGCTTCACACGCTTCGTCTTCATTGTATACGTCCAGACTTGCTTTATATCACTCCATCGAAGCCCTGACAGGAGTCCCTTGGTACAGACTGGCTGCCATCGACCAGTACGAACGCACACTTACGGTGGCCCATCCCAAGGATCGCAAGCATGCGGAACGGATCATAGGTATTTTTGTGACAGGACCAGTATGGTCCGGTCTGTTGAACCCTGATTCCGAGGATCAAAATCCGCGTTCCATTGAACTATTTTCCGGGCTGGGACAAGACGGCTCAGGCGATGGAATCGCTGACCGCAATAATGACAAGGATTTGCTGTTCAGCATCGCTTCTTATCTCGGAAAGTATGGAAATAGCGAGGATGAATTTGGTATTGCCGTGTGGGAATATTACCATAACAGCCGCTCGGTTCAAAGAGTTCAGCAGTTTGCCAAGTTGTATCAGACGTATGGCAAGCTTGATCTGGTCAGTCAAGCTTTTCCGCTGCCTCTAGGCAGCATTTATAGCTACCGCAGCACTTGGGGAAGCCGTCGCAGCTGGGGCGGCTACCGTATACACGAAGGGACGGACCTGTTTGCAGGCTACGGAGTTCCGGTTCGCAGCACTTGCTACGGTGTAGTTGAAATGAAAGGTTGGAATCCCTTCGGAGGCTGGCGAATCGGTATTCGTGATCTCAACAACCGCTATCACTACTATGCACACCTTTCCGGCTTTGATAAAACCGTTCATAACGGAGACATCGTCAAGCCTGGTCAGACGGTTGGCTGGGTCGGAAGCTCGGGCTATGGAAAACCGGGTACCCAAGGCAAGTTTCCACCACATCTGCACTATGGTATATACCGGGACAATGGCTGGACAGACTGGTCCTTTGACCCATATCCGTTATTGAGACAGTGGGAGCAGAGCGAACGTAAAGCGCTCAAATCAGGAAAAACCAAAGGGACCTCCTCATAGGTCCCTTTGGTTTTTCCTGAGTATCTCGCACCAATCCCCTCTTTTTTTTGTTTATGGCGTTGGAGACTGCCTGAGGGAATTGGGTTCTTCCTGTATCTCTGGAACACTTTCTATGCTGGAATCTACAGCGCCGCTACTCTCTATAGAATGGGAAGGCAGTGCCAACTGCGGAGCGGTTGCACCATTTTTACCGACGGGTTTACCCTGATTGTCATAGTAGTACATCGGGACGTTGCCCACTACCAACAAATAAGAAACCGGGATTTCCGTCTCCACAATCTGAGGTTGCATCTCAAACGGTATAACCACAGACACTTCCGTCGTAATTCGAATGTACACTTCCACCAAGATCATGTTTATGCCCGCATCCTGCTGACGTGTATTTAAATCCACCTTGATTGCTCCATGCGGCTCCACCTTTAGAGGGACCTTGGGTCCATAAGCTGCCAGGAGCGGACTCCCCAATGCCTGACCAATCGGAACGCTCTCGTCAAAATGACTCATACTGTCCATCGTTGCCTTGACTGCTTTGAGTGTGTCTGACGTAATTCTCATATGCTCCGCATAATTTAGAACAAATCCAGAGGTTCTCCCTTGTGTATCCGTTCTCCATTCGATCAAATTATCAGCAGTCTTCCCCTGCTCTACCTGCGCAGTAATTGCTGAATTAATTGCCTCCGTCGCCATTTGTTTGACCCGCACTTTAGCCAGATGCATCATGGGCGGCTTCAAATGCTGTTCCACATAAGCGGCCACCTGTACGATTCCTACCAGCAGCGCCAATGCCACAATGAGCCACATTCTGCGCCTGCCGCGTCGCCGTCTGCTCGGTCTGCTGTGCCATTGCGGTTTTCTATTCATTCTGATCCCCCCGCAGCGATGAGCTTACTTTAGAAGGATATGCCGCAAATAAACGAAAAAGAAGCCGCCCGTCCGGCAGCTCCTCCTGGTGTTAAACATATATGATTTCAAATCCGATTCAGTTCAACTCAACTTATTATTTGAAAATGTGGTCAATCTTTTCGATATCCGCCTGACTCAGTTGGACATTCAGCGTTTTCAGATTCGCCAGAACCTGCTCCGGTCCCTTCGCGCCTGGAATGAGGGCATCAATCGAATCGCGGGTCAAATACCATGCAAGCACCACATGAGCAACCTCTGCATTCAACGCATTGGCAATCTCACGTACCTGCTCCACTTTGTCCAAATTACGGGCAAATGCATCTCCCTGAAACAATGGATCTTTCGCTCTGATGTCCGTGAAGGTCATGTCTTTCGTATACTTACCACCTAGCAGTCCAGAAGCTAGCGGGAAATACGGCACAAACGAAATGCCATTTTCCTTAGTATAAGGCAGCAAATCCTTCTCAGCTTCCCGTTGCAACAGATTATAATGGGATTGAAGCACATCTACATAGCCGTCAGTATTCGCATCTTTAAGTTGTTCAATGGTAAAGTTAGATACACCGATAGCCTTAATTTTACCTTCGTCTTTGAGCTTCTTCAGTTCTCCGACTGCTTCTGCCTTCGGTGTAGCTTCATCTGGGAAATGGATATAGAACAGATCAATATAATCTGTTTGCAATCTTTTCAGACTGGATTCGACGGATTCACGTAAAAAAGCAGGCGAGTTGTCAAAAACAACCTCTCCGTTCACAAACTTATGTGCTCCCTTGGTCGCTATGACAGCTTCCTCACGTTTGCCGCGCTCTTTAAGTACCTCACCGATCAACCGCTCTGAGTGCTCAGGCCCATAAATAAAAGCTGTATCCAGGAAGTTGATGCCGTTATCCAAAGCTGTGCGAACGACTTCTTTGCCCGTTTCATTGTTCAAACCGGAAAAAAGATTATGTCCTCCTACCTTATTCGCACCCAAACCGATTGGTTTTACATATAAATCTGTTTTGCCAATACGCACTTGCTCTGCCAATTCACGTCATCTCCTTTTCGAAAGTTACTTCCATTTTATTATTAAATTCCAAAAAAAGCAAAGTGCGTACCTGGCTGCTGCTCTTATCCCTTGATCCCCGTTAAGGCAATGCCTTCCATAAAATACTTCTGTCCTATGGCAAAAAGAATGATAGCTGGCAACACGACAATTAAAGAAGCGGCCATCAAAACACCCCATTGCGCCGAATATATTCCCTGAAACTGCTGTAGCCCAATCGCCAACGTAAATTTGCTTTCATCATTAAGATAAACGAGCGGTCCCATAAAATCATTCCATGTGTTCAAAAATGTAAACAATCCGATGACCAAAATCGCTGACCGGGACAAAGGTAAAATAATGCGAGTAAAGATCGTAAAATGGTTGCCCCCATCCACAAATACAGCTTCATCCAGCTCTCGCGGAAGAGTCATGTAAAATTGTCTAAGCAAAAAGATATTAAAAACACCTCCACCAAAAAACGAAGGTAATACCAATGGAACGTAGGAATTAACCATGCCTAATGCCTGCCAACCAATAAAAGACGGAATTAGCGTGACCGCAAACGGCAGCATCATACTGCTTAATAACACGGCAAAAACCTTATCTCTTCCTTTCCATCTCATTCGCGCAAAGCTATAGGCAGAAATGGTACTCGACAGAAGTACACCCGCTAAAGTACCTGCTACGACGATAAATGTGTTCACAAAATAGCGCCCAAACGATAACTCTTCAAACGGCTGTAAAAAATTTTCGAATACAAAAGGCTCGGGAATCCATTTCGGCGGGATCAGAAAAATCTGACTTAAATCCATCATGGAGCTTCTCACCAGCCAGTAAAAAGGAAACATGCAAAAAAGTGACCCCACAATGAGCACTGTGTAGAGAAAAACTCTGCTCCAACGCAAGCCATGTTTTTTCATCCTCATGCCCCCCCGCCTTCGTAATACACCCATTTTCGGGCCGTCTTGAACAGAAAGGCAGTGAATGTTAAAACTACAATAAAGAGCACCCAAGCAATCGCACAGGCATAACCCATATTCGAAAAAGTAAATGCCTCGCGGAACAAATAAAATGTATAGAATAAGCTGGAATTGTTAGGTCCACCCTGAGTCATGACGTAAGGCTGGACAAACACCTGAAATCCACCGATGAAGCCCATAATCGTATTAAAGAAAATCGTAGGCGATGTCAATGGAATTGTGATATAGATAAGCTTATGAAGAGCGCTCCCACCGTCAATTTCAATGGCTTCATAATAATGCCTAGGTATATCCTGCAAGCCAGCCAGAAAAATAATCATCGTCCCCCCAACGGTCCACAAACTCATTAAAACCAGTGTAGGAACTACCGACCCTTCACTATAAATCCATTGACTTTCGGGCAAATGCAGCGCACGCAACACCACATTCAGCAAGCCAAGGTCCGGATCAAACAGCCACATCCAGATCATAGACGATGCTATGAGTGGGACAATCGTGGGTAGATAAAAAACGGTTCTAAAAAAAGCCAAACCTTTTACCTTTTGATTGAGCAATATGGCCAGAAAGAAAGCCACTATAATTTGCAGGGGCACACTCAAAAACACATAATAAAAAGTAACCCCAAGGGATTTGTAAAAAAATTGATCCGTACCGTCAAATAAGTGTACATAATTATCCAGACCAATAAAACGGGCCTGTGAAGCAACCTTGTAATCGGTAAGACTGAACCAGAGACTAGCGATCATCGGTCCCAGAACAAAAATGACAAAGCCCAGAATAGCAGGGGCGGCAAAAAGCCACCCCAACCCATTTTCCTTCTTACGAATAGAAGATAACGATTGCATTCTATCCCTCTCTTTCTGTCAAGACCCTCACCTTATTTTTTCGGATATGTTCCCTTAAATTCAGCGTTCGCCTTGGCTGAAACCTCCTTAAATGCTTGCTCCACCGTTTTCTTGCCCAGCCACACCTGATCTAGCGCCGGGTTAATAATCGCATTGATTTTTTCCGAGTTTTTCAGATAGTAGTCGTAAGAATTAACACCGTTATGCAACGTTTGGTTCATGACTGCATCACGATACCCATCCGCATGGCCTGGCTTGACATCTGCCCATTTGCTAATCAAGTCTGGTTCGGTGTACCACTTTTTCATGACAGGCATCCACAATCCGCTGGAATGCATGTCAAGTCCGCTTTCAGCATCCAGCAAGAATTTATAAAACATCCACGCTTCTTTCGGATGTTTGGTTTTGGCAGAAATCACTTCCGGTTCACCAAACAGGATTGTTTTACTGCTTTTCAGTTTGGGTAACACGCCTACACCAAAATTCACCTTCGATTCTCCAAGATCCAATTGGACCCACTGCCCATCCAGATCCATCGCTACACGTTTGCTTTGCAATGCTACGGCCGGAGAAGGAATATTTTTGGACTGCGTCGGCGACGGTGCCACATGATACACGTTAATCAGATCCGCCATCTTTTGCACGGCTTCAATCACATCAGGGTTTTCAAGGTTAAGCGAGTCCCCTTTGTCGGAAATCACACTTACATTATTGGAAGGAACTAGCAGGTGCCACATCCATGTGTCAAACCTAACTCCATACTGTTTGATGTTACTTGCATCAAAATTGGGGCTGAGCGCATTATTTCCCGCTTTATCAATGGTGAGCTTTTGTGCTGTCTCTAAGAACTGTTCCCATGTCCAAGCCTCTTCAGCTTTGACTGGCGGCAAGGCAACACCAGCCTCATCAAACAAATCCTTGTTGTAATAAAGCGCAAAGGCTTCCTCCGTCACCTTGACCCCTGCCACTTTATCCTTATCCCAATAGATAACTGAATTAGGAATGAGGCTTTCCTTCGTTAGCTCCTTATCCTCCTTCAAAAATTCATTTAAATTATATAGTTTGCCTTGTTCAGCCCATTGCAGAGCCTGTGCTTTATAAATAGGAAATACATCTGGTGCCTGGTTGGCGGCAAACATCGTCGTTAATTTAGTTACGTAATCCCCGGGGATGTGCATATAGTTGATTTTGATCCACGGATATTTGTCTGTGAATTTTTTGGCAATCTCCTGTTGAACCTTCTTTTCATTGGTGCTCCCCCAGCTGGCATAGGTCAGTGTCACTTGCTCGTGCCCCTGCAAATCTACTGGCTTGCTGCTCTCATTTGAACTACAGGCTGACATAAGTCCAACGATCAAGCACATGCAGACGATCCATAACTTTCGTTTTAACATGAGTAGCGCCCCCAAACCGTTTATTTTTTATCTTTTCGTTTGTTGCTTCGTCACTAAATCCATTCTAGCAAACGCTTACATTTTGAAAAGTCGTACTCTCATTGGATTGGTGTCATTTGATTAGATCTATGCGTTTCTCCGATTCGGATCAGGACAAATGTCCCCTTACCTTCTGGCGAGTGGAGCGCAATCCCATATTCCATCCCATATAACAGCCGCACTCTTCTATCTACATTTTTAATGCCTGTTGACCGGATTTCTCCAGCTTGAATTCGGCGTATATGATCTTCTTGAATTCCTAATCCATTATCCTCGACTTTAAAACACACCAATTGCGTTTCGATCCAGGCTGTGATCTTAATCTGACCGCCTGATTCCATTTCGGCGAAACCGTGAATAATTGAATTCTCCACAAAAGGCTGCAAGAAGAGTTTGGGAACCTCCATCTGAAGCAAAATGGGATCAATATCATATTCCACCGTGAACTTGTTCTCAAAGCGATTTTGCATAATGTAAATGTATTTTTCCAGCCAATTCAGATCGGTTTCCAGGCTCCATGTATCATTTTTGTTTCGAGTCGTAATTTGCAGCATTTCCGCCAGACTAATGATCAATTGGCCCAGTTCCTGTTGTTTATGCTCTAGTGCGATCCAATACATTGTCGTTAAGGTGTTATACAAAAAATGGGGATTAAGCTGTAAATTAAGTGCCATTAACTCCGACTCTTTAGCTCGCAGACGTGATTTGTAATTTTCTTCGATCAAATCTTTAATTTTCTCATTCATTTGATTAAATCGGATCACCAGGTCCCCCAATTCATCATAGCCACGTTCAGGAATTCGAATATCAAAATCTCCCTTCTCCATTACCTTCATCGCCTGTTTCATATCTGTAATGGGCTTACTGATGTATACAGACAGCAAATAAGCAAGGATAACAGCAATGAGCATCATAAAGCCTAAAAAAAACAAGGTGTAGGTACGAATCGTTGACAGATGTCCCAGTACATCTTCCATGGGAATGGCTATATACGATACCCAGCCCGTCGTCTTCATCGCATCGTAAACCAGTAATATGCTTTGACCCTTCACGTTTACCATTTTCGTCCCTTGTTCCGAAGTAATGGCCTTCTTCAGCCAATCTGCCACCGGCTCCCCCGCTTGTTGCTGTCGATCTGAACTCATGACTATCCCATTGTTATCGTGAATCATACCGTAGAATAGATGTGCAAATCCGCTGCGGGCTGCATAATCTTCAAAACCGACCTTTAGCAAATCAGGCCGGAAATTCAATATAAGTATAGGCTTTTCCTTGCCTTCAGGAAGCGTATGAAAGGTTCCAGCATCATCTAATGCAGTCAAATGAAGCTGCTTAACCACAGCAAATAAAGAACTAAAATCATAGGAACCTTGTTTTAAATCCTGCTGATGAAAGGTGTCGGCATACGAATAGGCAGGAATCCACTTGGTAGCCCCCTCTGCTTGCACCGCAGTTGTCGCCAAGGAAGAAGAATAGAATGGCAGAACGGGAATATACATCCGCTCTGTACTTCCGTATGCATACTTTTGCGTCATAATTTGAGAAGCGTATACTTCCTCCATATTGCCAAAGTATCTGTACAAAATTTTCGTAATACTGCGATCAGTTCGTAAAAGCGATGAAGAATCCGTAGTATCCACGTCTGTAATGGTCTGTAGAAGGTCATGATCAATTGGAATCATATCTACGGTTTTTTGAATAGCTGTCAGCTTGTTATCCAGCAGCTGGTTATTACTTCGAAGTACACTTGTAACACTATCTGTTACGTTTGCAGTAATATTCCGCGCACTAGTTTCGAAGTAGACAAAGCCCAGGATCAAAACGATAAAACCAGACAACAAAAAATAGGACAGCATCAACTTCGTACGAAAGCTACTGTCCAAAAATTTTTGATATATATATTTGACTTGGCGCATTGTACCTTCCTTTCACCTAACGATTAATTGAATTTTCTGCGAAATTCTTCAGGTGTGTGCTTTACGTTTTTTTTGAACACTTTAAAGAAGTATTTGATATCTTTATAACCAACCTGTCTACTAATTTCTGCGACCTTGGCGTCTGTATGCAGCAGTAAGTGCTGAGCCTTTTGCATTCTGAGCTTCACCATATATTCCGTGAACGAGAGCCCAAAATAATTTTTGAACAGAATGCTAAAATAGGACGCATTATAGTGAAAGCGCCGGGCCACAATCTCCAGACTTAGGTCTTCATGTAGATGTGTATCCAGAAATTCCTTGCATTTTTTCATGATAGGTTCACCTTTGGAGCTGCCGTCAAGCTCAAGAATCAGCTCTTTTAACCATGCTGCAATACGATCCTCAAGATTCTGAAGACATGTGGCCTCTTCGACAGCTCGGTTCAACTGTTCCGAGTAACGTGAGTAGGCTTCCTCACTCCACCCTATATTTAACCGTGGTAAACTAACTAGGAGAAGGTGTATTAATTTAGCTTTAAGCGCATCAGGTGGAGGGTACCCTTGCGTCATTCGTCCAATGAAATGTTGTACCCATTCCAATAGCTGATCGGGCTTTCCATTGGAGATAGCGCTTTCAACGAATTTTAGAAAGGCTATTTGTTCATGAGTGCTCAATTCCTGTACCGGCTGGTCATCATCTGAAGCGACAAGGTTCAAACATCTGATGTGAGGTGTATAAAAACGCATGGAGATCAGTCGAACAGCCCTTTCGTAAGATGGGCTTATTTGCATTTCATCAAAATCAAAAGGCTGACCCCAAGCAAACCAAATAGAGATAGCTTGCTGTTGCTCCAACTTTTTCAGACCAGCTTGAAGTGCACCTTTGGCCTCCTTGCCTTCAGTCCTGTCTCTCCAATTCACCACGGCGACCATATGGTCTTTATGGACTTCAAGTGGGAACACGACAGAAGACGCCCAAGGCCGCAATATTTCAACAACCGTGTTTCGCAGCTTATTATCCCACGTATATATATCCTCTGGGCGGGATGCAGATGCTCCCAATGCGAGAACTTCTCCTACCCCCTGCCATCCAAAGTGACTTTTTAATAGGCTTTTCTCGTTCGACTGCAACTTGTCTGTCACGCATCTGCTAAACAAATGCTCCACAAATGCAGGCATGCTCTGCTCGATCTGATTCAACGCTGTTCGATTTTCACCAAGTGCTTCCTGCTCCTCTACAATGATCTTCTCCATGTGTTGAATCACTTCAATAAGCTGCTGTGATTGCACCGGTTTTACCAAATAATCATTCGCTCCGTATCGTACCGCCTGCTGTGCATAGCTAAATTCCTGGTAAACTGTCACTAAAATAACTTTGGTCTCATGCTGACCCGATGTCCTCAATTGTTGAAGATATTCAATCCCGTTCATAATCGGCATTTGAATATCTGTAAAAACGATCTGGATCGGTTGGGATAATGAAATGTTTAAAGCATCTTTCCCGTTCTTGGCTTCCCAAACCTCGTATTCTGGACGTAAATCCCGGACCATGGCAGCCAACCCACGGCGCTGCCTAGTTTCATCATCTACAACCAGCACTCCCAGCGGGATCGAATTCACTGACTCCCCTCCTGTCGATCTTATACACGTATGTTTTTTTCAGTATAACACTTACAGGCGGGGACCCATCCTATTTTCTTTTTCGTTTCATACTACGAATGGTCGTTTTCGTTGCCTGATCCACCCGGTATGATTCTGTGATTTTTTGCAGAGCCTTGTTGAAAGTAAAATCGTCTAATGCATTATGACTTAAATACGCCATCGTTACCTCAGGCAGCTTGATATAACAGATTGATATCGCCCATGCTACCGCCATTTGTACATAATAATCTTCTCGATGGGTCTGATCTAGCAAAGTAAGCACCCGGTTAATATACTGTTCTTCAATATAAAAATTCAGCAGCATAACCACCCCAAACCGAATTTCATATTCTTTCTTAGAGAACAGATAGGGCTGAATAAAATCCCATACTCTTTCTTTATGTTGTTTCGTGATTTTCAATCCGGCACAGAAACTATCGCATACGGACCAATTATCAATTTTAGGAACAAACTTGGCGGTATAACTCAAAACTTCCTCAATATCTGTTTTTACAGAACCAATCACCATACCTTGCAGCATCACTTCTTCAAAGTGCTCACTTTCGGCGGTCTCCAGATAAAGTCGCCAATCTCCTTTGGCAATATCTTGAGCCAGCTTACGCAGCACCGGCAGACGCACACCCAGCACATTATTAATCGTTGGCAGCAATGCAGCCGTAAATTTCTGAAAATCCGTATCCACTTGTGACAGTATCTGCTCTCTGATGGTCTTCTCCATATTTTCCACTCCCTGTTTGTTAATGAAATGAAATGCTCCACAAATAAATGGAGGCCACTGAACCATAAGGTGAATACACTCGGCGATACTCCTCAAATTGTTGCTTGGTCAGTGTATCCAAATGGTACAACTTCATCATTCCCCGCCGAATAGCCATATCGCCCCAACTGACGACGTCCGGTCGTTCCATGCAATTAATCAGCATCATTTCAGCTGTCCAAGGGCCTATCCCTTGTAGCGAGGATAATTTCTGGATCACCTGTGTATCAGAAAGCCCATATAATTCCTGTAAATCCAACAATCCCCGCTCGATCGTTTGGGCTATATTCAGGATACATGCTGCTTTTTTCATGGTTATGCCACAGCTTTGAATTTCCTGAGCCGTCTGAACGGCTATATTTTGCGGAGTGATCGCGCCTAATTTCTCCTGCATCCTTGTCCATATGGTCTGAACCGCCTTGGCCGAAATAAGCTGCCCCACAATCGCATGAACAAGCGCCGCAAACAGGTCGGGAATGATTACGCGTTCTACCTTGCCCATTTGCGTTATAGCGGCACCAAGTACGGTATCTACCGTTTTCAGGTAGTTGATTTCCTTTTCTCCATAGTCAAAGTTTTTGGTCATGACCGTTTCCATTTGTTCTCCCGCTCCCCTTGTATGGTACACTCTTCATTTTAATTGCATAGGCTGCTTTCATATCAGGGCTCAAATCCTTCTTTGCTCACATAGAGCTGTTCTTCGGGAAAAACATGAAGAAAACGCTCATAAACCGCCTTATAGGCGGCAGGGTGATACCATTCTTCCAGCCCCAATGACTCGTACAGCGCACCAATGTTCAAGCTGCGCGTCCGCCTTCCCCCGCTGCCGTCTCCCATAAAATAATCATCTATACAGACACGGTTGACCAGAGGCAAAAGCTTGTCTGCAAAATGCTCACTGCTTGGCAGCATCGGAGCAATAGTAGCTTGCGTAGGCACACCTGCCTCTTTTAAAAGTTGCAGCGTTTGGAGACGAGCCTGGATGGGAGGAGCTTCCGGAGTGAAATGTTTGCGTATATCCTCACGGTCTGTTTCTACCGTGATACTCACACGTACACATTCCTTCAATTCGAGCAATAAATCAACATCTCGTCGTACAAGCGGACTACGCGTCTGTACAAACAGAAAATCCGGCGGATCTTCCACCATCACTTCCAGCAGAGATCGAGTCACCTCTTCCTTGTACTCGGCCGGCTGATAAGGATCTGTGCTTGACGACATAAAAATCGTGACTTTACCTTTGGATTTGGCCCTGCGAAGTTCCTTGCGAAGAATATCTGCCGCTTCTTTTTTAATATCAACCCATGTTCCCCAGGCTTCCTTCCGAAACGTAGAGACTGGCAATTGGCGTACATAACAATACGAGCAACCAAAGGTACAGCCGGTATATGGGTTCAACGAGTGTGTATACCCTGACAAGAAGCCGGTTCCTTTATTCAAAAGAGTCTTGGGAGATTTGTAATACTCATTTTTCATACCTAACCTCACTACCATATTGATTTGTGTGTGCGATTTTTTTCAAGCTGCAAAAGCTTCACCTTCATGTCCAGCCCCCCACGATATCCGGTCAAAGCTCCATTCTTACCAATGACCCGGTGACAAGGGATGGTGACCAAAATCGGATTAGCACCGATGGCAGTACCTACCGCACGAACAGAGTTCGGCTTTTGAATAGCGTTGGCAATGTCTGAATAGGATTGTGTCTCCCCATACGGAATATTACACAGCGCGTTCCATACAGCCATTTGAAATGCAGTTCCATGAAAGTCAAAAGGGAATGTAAAATGTGTGCGCTCCCCTTGGAAATATTCAATCAACTCCTTGGCATAGAGCTGTAAAACGATATCCTCTTCAACTAAAGGACTGCCGGGAAATCGACTTCCTGCCCATGCCATCAATTCCTCTACAGGCTGATTAAGCGAACCGACATAACATAATCCTTCCGATGTAGCTGCAATATATAAATTCCAATCCTCGTGCGTCAATAATGACCAATAGATCGTTTTATTCATTTGATGTACCATGCTGTGTACCTCCTTTTTGAGTTGCTTTGGATTCGAGTTGGCGATACTGCAACGGGGTGTAACCTGTATTCTTTTTAAACAACGTAATAAAGTAAGGGATATTGGACAGACCTACGTTCTCCCCCACTTCCGCAACAGATTGATGTGAGCAAATAAGCAGCTTCTTCGCTTGTTTCAACCTAGTACGCTGTATATATTCCATCGGAGTGACATGCATGATTCGCTTGAAGGTACGATGTAAATGATACGGGCTTCCATGACTTATCTCTGCCAGGACGTGCAATGTTAAGTCCTTCATATAGTTCGAATCTACGTATTCTGCAACTCCTGCGATCCAGTCGTGATCAGGCAATCGTTGTCCTGTCGGTTTACATCTTTTACACGGACGAAAATGCTCAGCCAAAGCCTGCTCTGCTGATGTAAATAAACGGATGTTCTCTCTTTTAGGAGGTCGGGATTTGCAGGAGGGGCGACAAAATATTTTCGTTGTCTTCACAGCATACAAAAATACCCCGTCATAAGACTTGTCATTTTCTACAATAGCTCTCCACTTCTCGTCTGTTATGGATAAATCGGATGCTCTCATTTCAATCCCCCTCTTGTGCAATGTTCCCTGCCTCATATCTAAATTATAAACTAAACAGTGAACATATGTACCCCTTTTGGAATGTAAAGGCAAGATAATGAAAAAAGATGACCCCACGAGGAGCCACCTTTAAAGGTAGTAATCTATCCTATTTAGGCTTGAAGCTTACCCGGTTCAACCGTGATCGTCAACTCATCTGAAGGATGCTGGTATGCCTGTGACCAATAATCTGCATTTGAAATTCCCGCCTGCTTCGGGTCAAATACCGGGTCTAGCCCTTGGCGCCGTTGCCGCTCGTAATCCTTAAGCACGAGAAGCGCAGGCTTGGCCAAAAGGATCATAGCAATCAGATTCACCCACATCATAATACCGACCCCCATATCCCCCAGTGTCCACGCCAACGCAGATTCCTTGACGACCGTTCCATAAAAGGTCGAACCCAGAATAACCAACTTTAACAGGAACATAGGCCATCTGGCTTTACGGTCGGCAACCAGGTAGGCCATATTGGTTTCAGCGATGTAATAATAGGCGATAATGGTGGTAAATGCGAAAAAGAACAAGGTTATGGACAAGAGGCTTGATCCGAAACCCGGGAATACCGATTCAATAGCAGCCTGTGTATATTGTGTTCCTTCTTCAACACCCGGGAGATGCTGCACAATATAACCCCCACCCGGTCCCTTCACGTTGTACATCCCTGTAAACAAGACCATGAAAGCCGTGGACGTACAGACTAAAAAAGTATCTACATACACGGAAAATGCTTGAACCAGCCCCTGTTTTGCTGGATGGGACACTTCTGCGGCTGCTGCCGGATGCGCACCAGAACCTTGTCCCGCTTCATTCGAATAAATGCCTCGTTTTACCCCCCAGGCAATGGCTGTCCCTGCTATACCACCGAACACTGAATCGATACCGAAGGCACTGCGAAAAATAAGGGTAAATACATCGGGAAGCGCAGTAATGTTCGTCACCATAATATAGAAAGAGACAAGGATGTAGCCAAGTGCCATGAAGGGTATGACTACCTGTGCCACATTGGCAATTCTTTTTACACCACCAAATATGATAAGCGCCAGCAACACGACAACTACTATCCCGGAAACCTTCATATCCATACCAAACGAATTATGAAAAGCTACCGCAATCGAATTCGATTGAGTTCCCGGCAACAGTAAACACATAGCGACCAACGCTACAACTGCGAAAATAACCGCAAACCATTTTAAGCCTGTCCCTTTTTCAATATAAAAGGCCGGGCCGCCTCGATACTGACCATCACGCTTTACCTTATAGATCTGAGCCAGTGTAGATTCAACAAACGCAGTGGCCGATCCGATAAAAGCCATGACCCACATCCAAAATATTGCCCCGGGTCCCCCCATACCGACTGCCAGTGCAATCCCCGCAATATTCCCCGTTCCTACACGTCCTGATAACGCCATCGTAAAGGCCTGAAATGAGGATACACCTGCCTCAGAACTTTTCCCTTTAAATACAAGGCGAATCATCTCTTTGAAATGTCTGATTTGCAGAAATCGAGTCATAATTGAAAATAATAGCCCCACGCTCAAACAGACATATACCACAGGATTGCTCCAAATGACGCCATTTACTGCCTCTGCCCACTTCTCTAACATTCCTTGCATTTCCCCCTGATCCATCAATTCATCTAGTCTATGTTTTCAGAAAATTTGCATAATTACAAAAAATTATAGATTAGTTTTTACGACCGTACAAGCTAATTTAATTGACATATTGTCAATTACAAATAGCCTTATTCGGCATCATAGGACGACAAAAAAAGCTCTGATGATCCGAGAATGTGGATCATCAGAGCTTGGTCCTTACTTAAGATTTCAAGCGTTGCCTGCTTGCTCATTTGGAGCGCTAGACAGTTTCAACAACGGTGCTTGCTCCGTTACCTGCCCTTGAGGGATGGGGAGGATTTCCGTATATTCAGAAGAATTTGTAATGATAACTGGCGTAATCGTAGGATAACCCTCTGCCTTGATTTGCTCAACATCAAATTCGAGTAGCAAATCTCCTGCCTTTACTTGGTCACCTTCTTTGATATAGGAAGTAAAATGTTTACCATCCAGCTTAACCGTATCTACTCCGACGTGAATTAGAACTTCTGCGCCATGATGCGAAACCACTGCCAGCGCATGCTTTTTCTTGAACGCTACAGTAATAGTTCCGTCGAACGGAGCTACGACTCTGCCTGTTGTCGGCTGGATGGCGATACCTTTACCCATAGCTTCCGAAGCAAACGCAGGATCGGGAACCTCCGACAGAGCGACCACCGTTCCTTCAATCGGGCTTAGCACCTCTTCGTTAGAAACGGTAACTGTAGAAGTCGATTCTTTAGCCGAGTTGTCAGTGGTTTCTTCCTTTTCAACTGGATCTTCGAAGCCTAAAATATAAGTCAAGATAGCCGAAACCAAGAATGAAACAGTAATCCCTAGAATCAATCCTGGGAAGCCTTGTCCGCCAGGACCGTAAAAGATCGGCAAAGTCAGCAACCCAGGTGCGCCGGAGGCAAATGCTTGCGTCCCCGCTTGGCCGATAATGGCACCACCGACAGCACCACCGATAACACCAGCAATAAACGGGCGCTTCAGTGGCAGCGTAACCCCATAGACCGCTGGCTCTGTAATGCCGAACAAAGCGGTAAGTGTAGCAGAACCTGCCAGCGTTTTCAGCTTTTTATTTTTCGTTTTCAGCATAACACCAAACGCTGCACCGGTTTGAGCAAAGATGGAAGCCGCAGCAGAAGGCTTAATACCGTCTCTACCGTTAACAGCAATGTTATTAATAAATACAGGTACAAGACCCCAGTGAACACCGAAAATAACGAGCAGCTGCCAGCAAGCACCAAGGATTGCTCCAGCCAGCAGTGGACTAAAGCTGAATGCAGCAACGAGCGCGGTAGCGATTGCATTGCCCACATACACCCCAACTGGACCAAAAACCATCAGAGTCAGAGGAAGCATAATTACAAGTAGAATCAAAGGTGTAATAAAGTTTTTGACGCTCTCATGGATCAGTCGATTGCACCATTTTTCCAGCTTACTCATGACGATAACGGCTAAAATAATCGGGATAACGGTTGATGAATAACTCATCATCACAATAGGAATACCGAAAAAGTCTGTTGCTGTGCCTTCTGTTTTCAGCGTGACTATCGTCGGGTACAGCAATCCTCCGGCAATGGTCAGAGCAACGAAGATATTACCACCAAATTTCCGTGCCGTTGTAACCGCTAACAAGAGCGGCAGGAAATAAAACAAGCTGTCGGCCGCAGCATACAAAATCATATAGGTCGTGTCTTTTGGTACCAACCAGCCAAGGTTGCTCGCAATCAGCAGCAGACCTTTCAAAATACCGGACCCCGCCATAACTCCAAGCAATGGTGCGAAAATGCTGGAAATTACGTCAATTACAGCGCCAAATCCTTTTTTGCCTTTAGTTGAGTTCTCTTCTTTTCCAGTTTCATTCAAAATGTTGGATACTTGGCCGATGGCATTGTATACTTCTGGTACTTTGTTGCCAACCACAACCTGGAACTGGCCACCGCTCTGCTTGACCGTAATAATTCCATCGGTTTTCTCCAGCTTTGCCTTATCTGCTTTCGCCTCATCTTTTAGCACAAAACGCAGGCGCGTGGCGCAGTGTACGAGCGATACTACATTTTTTTCCCCGCCTACCAGGTGCACAATTTCTTTAGCCAGTTTTTCATAACTCATGATGGACACCTCCATGTTCTAAGGGGCTTTTTACATATTTAGGCACACAAAAAACCTAAGCCTTGAAAAATGGTGGGCACTTGAGTCCCGCGATTTTTCATGACTTAGGTTTTGCCTGCATAACCAGTAACAATCCCAGTTAAAACTTATTAAATTCCTGTTACTCACATAATACATTTAATCTACCATATTTGTCAACAAAAACATTTAAACATATACTTTCGATTCTTTTTCAAATAAAAAGTTTAGAGCTTATCTGTTCACCACTCGTTCAATATGCACAGTCAAATACAGCTTTTCTTCGTTCGTTAATTCATGATTGTATTCTTTTTTAACGAAAGTTCCGATTTTCTCCGTACAAGCGGCTGCATCCTTGTGCTTTTCCTTAATCAAGTCATATAAATGATCATAGTTATTTTCATAGTGATTTCCCTTAAATACACGCTGGGCGAAAAATTTCAGATGCGTAATAAAGCGGAAATAGCTCAGAGAATCCTCGTCAAAATCAACCTTAAAGTGGTATTTTGCGATATTGATAATTTGCTGGATAAACTTCGTAATGCTCATGGTTGTAATGACTTCCTCATTCATTTCAGCATTCACAATGTGAAGGGCAATATAAGCCGCTTCATCCACAGGCAGTTCAATACCGAGCTTTTGTTTAATTTGTTCCAGCGTTCTTAGACCAATCGCGAATTCTTCTCTGTACAGCTGCTTGATTTCCCACAATAACGCGTTTTTGATTTCCAGTCCTTCCCGGTACCTTTCAATAGCGAAATTGATATGGTCGGTCAGAGAAACATAAATATTTTCGTTCAGCTTTCTGTTCAGATTATGCTTGGCGTCATTAATGACTTCCTCCACAATCACAATCAAATCCAGCGGTACCTCACGCAGCAGCATTTTGAAGTTATCGGATGTCTGCTTGTTTTTCAGCGCAAATACCTTCTGAATTCTGGTTTCATCTACTGTGTCTCCAGGCTTTTTCTTAAAAGCAATCCCCCGACCCATTACTACGAGTTCAGTACCGTCTGTCTGGTAAACACTAATTACATTGTTGTTGATGACCTTTGCTATATTCATCTCGATCCCCCGTTCCATATGCCAGCAAGAGCCACTCATGCTCCATCCACTTTATTGCAAACAAAAAAAACCGAAGCACGCCAAATAAACAAGACTGTAAAATCCGCTTATTCGTGGCTTAGGTTTTGCCTGCTCTGCAGTAACAATCCTAAAAATGATGGAATTGCGTCAAGTATAGCCCGAAAAGGAACGATTGTCAACGCTTTCAATTGAGAAACGAGGATCGGAAATTCCCGTTGATTCAGGACGTCCGATCCTATTTTCTTGTCGTACGACTATTCGCCGAGATTTTCACCATCGGAATGAATTACGTTTTTATACCAGTCAAAGCTTTTCTTTTTAATACGTTTCAACGTACCGTTGCCTTCATTGTCACGGTCTACATAAATGTAACCATAGCGTTTTTTCATTTCTCCAGAGGATGCGCTGACAATATCAATAGGTCCCCAGCTGGTGTAACCGATAATTTCGACGCCGTCTTGAAGAGCCTCACCCATTTCAGCAATATGTCGCTTGAGATAGTCGATTCGGTAATCGTCATTCACTTCTCCTTCAGGTGAAACCACGTCATTGGCACCAAAGCCATTTTCCACTACGAAAAGAGGCTTTTGGTAACGGTCATGCAATTGGTTGGCTGTAATGCGGAATCCTTTTGGATCGATCGTCCAGCCCCATTCGGATTTGTCCAAATATGGATTAGCCACGGAGCCGAATACATTACCACTGGTCATATTTTTGACAACTTCCGGGTCTGTGCTGGTTGTCCGGCTCGAATAGTAGCTAAATCCGATGTAGTCGACGGTATGGTCTTTCAAAATGGCTGCGTCGCCGGATTCCATCTCGATGTTTAGTCCATGATCCTTGAAGAAGCGTTTGGCATAACCAGGATATTCGCCGCGTGACTGTACATCAATGAAGAAGTAGGACTCACGGTCTTTTTCCATCCCCTGATACACATCTTCGGGATTACATGTATACGGATAGAAGCTGCCAGCAGCAAGCATACAGCCAATTTTCGCATCTGGAATGATCTCGTGACATGCTTTTACAGCCAGCGCGCTTGCAACAAGCTGATGATGCGCAGCCTGGTACTGAATTTGTTTAACGTTTTCGCCTTCTTGGAATACAAGCCCGGCACCGAGAAACGGCAAGTGGAGCAGCATGTTGATTTCATTAAACGTCATCCAGTATTTCACTTTATCCTTGTAACGAGTGAATACGGTTTTGGCATAGGTTTCAAACAGACCAACCAGTTTCCGGTTGCGCCAGCTTCCGTACTTCTCGATCAGAGCTACCGGCACGTCAAAATGAGCAAGGGTCACAACCGGCTGAATGCCATGTTTATGCAATTCATCGAACAAATCATCGTAAAATTGCAGCCCCGCCTCATTGGGAGTAGCGTCTTCTCCAGTTGGAAAAATACGAGCCCAGGCAATGGAAACACGCAGTGCTTTGAAACCCATTTCCGCAAATAGTGCAATATCCTCGCGATAGCGATGATAGAAATCAATGGCTTCGTGGGAAGGATAGAATTCGCTTTCAAGTGGAGTCAACGAAGGAACATTCCCTTTCATTATGCCTCTTCTCTTCTCTCCGGTAGGCAGCAGATCCACCAGGCTCAATCCTTTAGCGTCTTCCAAATAAGCCCCCTCGGCCTGGTTGGCTGCAAGAGCACCGCCCCATAAAAAGTCTTTAGGAAAAATATAACTGGACATAAACGTTCTCCTTCCAAATGTGTGATAAAAGGGTGTACAGAAAGGGAGATGAATAATAAAAAAACCCAAACCAGCCTGGTTACACTTGCGGTGTAAACAAGCCGATTCAGGTTATGCCCTAACGGTAACATCCCATGAAAAGGTTATTCATATTTGATTGAAACTCTAACAAAGATTTAGGAGCCTGTCAAATTTAATAGATATGATACATACGCTATTCACTCTAAACAAAATACGAATTTTTAGTTTATTTTCGCAAAATAACTAAACTAAACAACTATTTTTTTATAAACAAGCTAATTGACAGCGGTTTATAGAGGTGATACGATGACTTTGAAAATAAAAATTTATATAATTTATCCACTACAATTTAGTTTTGTTTAGTGAAATTTTAATTTGTTTACTTCTAGTACAAGGAGAGTTATTCATGAAAAAGCTGAAACTGGGTTATGCGCCTACTCGACGATTCACCTTCAGTGCTGAAGATGCATTCCGCTACAAAGTTGCCATTCGCCAACAAATCGAGAGCTTCGGAATGAACATTGATATCGTGGATTTGGAAGGGCTTAATGAGGAAGGTTTGCTGTATGACGACCATATTAACGCGGACTTGATTATCAAACGTTTCAAGGAAGAGGAAGTGGACGCCGTTTTCTTCCCCCACTGTAATTTTGGTACCGAGGATACGGTTGCCCGTGTGGGCAAGGCGCTTGGCAAGCCGGTTCTATTGTGGGGTCCACGTGATGAGGCTCCGTTGGCCGACGGCATGAGATTACGGGACACCCAGTGTGGATTGTTCGCTAGCGGAAAGGTGCTTCGCCGCTTTAATGTCCCTTTTACCTATATCACAAACAGTCGTGTAGCCGATCCGGTATTTGAACGAGGCTTTAACAATTTTATCTCGGCTGCCAATGTAGTACGACAGTTCAAAAGTTTACGGATTCTCCAGATAGGTCCTCGTCCTGCTTCCTTTTGGACTATGATCTGCAATGAAGGGGAGCTGTTGGAGCGATTCGGTATTGAGATTCATCCAATTACACTAGTAGATATTCAACTCCGTTCAAAGAAAATTGCATCCGGGAGCAGTGCTGAACTTTCAGAAGCGATTGATTATATCAAAGAGAAGCTGGACTACAGTGAAGTCACCGAAGAAGATATCAGACGCATTGCTGCACTTAAAGTAGCCATGAAATCCTACGCCATCGAAACGGGAAGTACAGCCATCGCCATTCAATGCTGGTCCTCCCTCCAGGAAGCTATGGGAATTATGCCTTGTCTGGCTAATGCCATTTTGACAGATGAACAAATTCCGGTCACCTGCGAAACCGATATTCACGGAGCTATTACTTCGGTTATGGTACAAGCGGCTGCGATGAACGAACTCCCCACTTTTTTTGCTGATATTACGGTACGTCATCCTGAGAATGACAATGGAGAGCTTCTTTTCCACTGCGGGAACTTTCCAGTATCCATGTCTATTGAGAACAAACCCAAACTACGCAAGCACTTCCTGTTCGATGATCACGCACCAGGCACACATGAAGGACAAATCAAAGGCGGCGGCATGACCATCGCCCGTTTTGATGGTGATCACGGAGATTATTCCATTTTCCTCGGCAAGGCTAAAGGAATTGAGGGACCTTATACCCGCGGCTCGTATGTCTGGGTAGAGGTCAACGACTGGCCGTTATGGGAAGAAAAGCTCGTCAAAGGTCCTTACGTCCATCACTCTGTTGGCATTCATGCTAATGTCATCCCGGCTCTGTACGAGGCCTGCAATTACCTTCCAGGTGTCACGGCAGATCCGATAGATCCTACCGAACAGGAAATTCAACACTGGTTGCGTGGTTCCGATCTCGCTGTCACCAAGTCGGGTATTCTGGTTTAACTATATTATTTCAGGAGGGCACTATGGAAATCCTAGACTTGAAAATCAAAGCCGCACAAATCCGTAAGGACCTGCTCACCATTATTCATCGTGCCAAAACAGGGCATACAGGAGGCTCGCTGAGCAATACGGATATACTCACCGCCCTATACTACGAAATCATGAATATTGATATCACTAATCCTAAATGGGAGGAACGTGACCGTTTCATTGCCAGCAAGGGACATTCCGTCGAGTCTTTATGGTGTATTCTGGCAGACCTTGGTTTCTTCCCTAAAGAAGAACTGGAAACCTATAGCCAGTTCGGAACCCGTCTGATTGGGCATCCGAACAATAAAGTTCCCGGTATTGAAATGAATACAGGCGCATTGGGCCATGGCCTCCCCATCTCAGTCGGTATAGCACTGGCTGCCAAGCGTGACGGGCGATCCTACCGTGTATTCTGTCTCATGGGTGACGGAGAGCAAGCGGAAGGCTCCAATTGGGAAGCAGCTATGGCAGGTGCCCATTACAAACTGGATAATCTTGTCGGTATCATTGACCGCAACGGCCTGCAAATTAGCGGTACAACCGAGGAGGTTATGGGACTTGAGCCGCTGGAGGAAAAGTGGGCCGCTTTCGGCTGGAACGTGATCTCCATTGACGGCAACAGCATGGAGGAACTGATCCATACATTCCGCAATGTCCCTGAAATTGAAGGCAAACCAACGTTGGTGCTGGCAAACACGATCAAGGGAAAAGGTGTATCCTTTGCCGAGGGTGTTCCAGGCTGGCATCACCGTATTCCAAGTGATGATGAACTTGAACGCGCACTGGCGGAACTGACACAAGAAATAGACGAATTATCCGGGGAAGGACAGGTGAGATAAACAATGAACAAAATCCCAAATCGTCAGGTCATCTGTGAAACGCTGCTTAGCCTTGCCAAAGAGGATCGGGATATTATGGTGTTGGCTAGTGATTCTCGCGGCTCTGCTGCTATGGCTCCCTTTGCCGATGCCTATCCGGAACAATTTGTGGAGGTAGGCATTGCCGAGCAAAATATCGTCGGTATGTCTGCTGGACTCGCACACAGCGGTAAAAAGCCGTTCGTCACCTCTCCTGCCTGCTTCCTGAGCATGCGTAGTATTGAGCAGATCAAGGTAGATGTAGCCTATTCCGGAACCAATGTAAAGCTGATTGGGATAAGCGGTGGTGTTAGCTACGGTGCACTAGGAATGTCCCACCACTCTGTCCAAGATATTGCTGTCGCGCGAGCGATTCCTGGTTTGATGGTCTTACTCCCCGCCGATCGTCATGAAACCAAGAAAATGACCGAAGCGCTGGTTCAGCATGAAGGAGGCGCATATGTAAGGATCGGACGTAATGCTGTTGAGGATGTCTATCCGTCCGATGATTATCCGTTTGAGATTGGGAAAGCTGTTACCCTACAAGAAGGATCAGACATTACCCTAATTGGCGCTGGTGAGACCGTCCGTATCATTCTGGATGCGGCTGAGCTGCTGGGGCAGATGGGTATTAAAGCTCGTGTTCTCAATATGCACACCATCAAGCCACTTGATGAGGAAGCGATCATCGCCGCAGCCCGGGAAACGGGAGGTATTGTCACCGTAGAGGAGCATAGTGTATTCGGAGGCTTGGGTGCCGCTGTAGCAGAAGTGGTGGTTCAACATCAACCGGTTCCTATGAAAATGCTGGGCATACCGGATGAGCCGGCGATTGCCGGCAAAACAGCTGAAGTCTTTGAACATTATGGACTTACCTCTGAAAATATCAGCAAGATTGTGCTCGAATTGATGAACAAGTAAGGAGCTGTAGCTGTAATGAATATCGAGACCTATATTCTGGCGATCGATCAAAGCACTTCCGGAACCAAAACACTGCTGGTTAATCAGCAAGGCGAAGTGATTACCCGTTATTCTTTGGAGCACAAACAATATTACCCGCAGCCGGGCTGGGTCGAACATGACCCGCTTGAGATATATCACAATGTGCTTATTGCTGCGAAAGGCGTACTGGAGAAGGCAGGGCTTTCTCCTTCCTCACTGGCCGCAGTAACCATTACGAATCAGCGAGAAACGGCTCTGATCTGGGACCGTTCTACTGGCTTACCTATCTATAATGCCATTGTATGGCAGTGCCAGCGAACGGCAGAGGTCTGCACACGCTTGAAGAATACTGGCTATGAAGATATTATACGCTCCAAGACAGGTCTAATGCTCGATCCTTATTTCTCTGCCGCCAAGTTCAATTGGATTTTGGAACATGTACCTCATGCCCCCCAATTGCTTGCTGAAGGTAAACTACTTGCAGGGACTATTGACAGCTGGCTGCTATGGAAGCTTACGGGCGGTCAAATACATGCAACCGATTACAGTAACGCCAGCCGGACTTCCCTTTTTAACATTCATACTCTGGCTTGGGATATGGAGTTGTGCAATATATTCAGTGTTCCTTCCTCCCTGCTCCCTGAGGTAAAAGCATCCGATGCCTTGTATGGCTATACGCAGGAAGCGGAATTATGGGACGAACAAGTAGCGATATCAGGGATAATCGGAGATTCACAGGGTGCACTGTACGGGCATCGTTGCTTCGATACTGGCGATGCCAAAGCGACATATGGGACTGGAACATCTGTACTTATGAATATTGGTTCGCAACCCGTACAGGGCGGTGAAGGCTTGGTTACAACGATTGCCTGGGGGGCTTCAGGAAAGGTATCTTATGCATTGGAAGCTGTTATACGTACGACCGGAGACAGTATAAAATGGACACGGGATAATTTAGGATTATTCTCTTCATTTGAGGAAATGCAATCCATGATCACCGAATTGCAGGACAATGAGGGCGTATATCTGGTCCCTGCTTTTGTCGGTTTAGGTGCTCCCTACTGGAATCCCTCTGCACGTGCTGCAATTGTAGGTATGACCCGTGGAAACGGCAAAGCACATATTGTACGCGCAGCGCTAGAGAGCATCGGGTATCAAGTGAGAGATGCGGTTCAATTTATACGTGAACAATCCGGTGTGCCCCTTACTAGTTTACGTACGGATGGCGGGGGCTCATCTAACAGCTGGCTCATGCAGTTTCAGGCAGATATTCTGGGTACCCATGTTTCCCGCTCTACCTGTGCTGAGCTGTCTGCAATGGGTTCTGTGTATCTGGGCGGTCTCGGTGTCGGATACTGGTCAGATCCTAAAGGCATCATCACGGGAAATACCTCTGATCAGAATCTGTATGAGCACTACACTCCTAGTATGGATGAAGTCAGCCGCCAGCGGCTTTATGCAGGTTGGCAGAATGCAGTGCAGATGGTAATACGTTCAGAACAACCGCTTACACCATCTTCTTCCGCTAATTGTTGATGAATCTTCCTCATTTACTTTTGAGCTCACTACAAGCTTCCGATTATTTTACAGGTGTTACACTTGGATAATCGGAGGTTTTTTATGTACACTGCATGTATTCCGCTTTACAGAAAGGGGGAAACCTTGAATGAATGCACGCATGGTTTCAATTCTTCAGCACTTGCTGGCTGCCGATGCTCCTGTCAAAAGTGATTATCTGGCCAAATTGATTCAAGTTACTTCACGTACCATTCGCAGCGATATCCGGGAACTAGACAAATTTCTATCCAAGCACGGGGCAGCAATTGAACCTGTTCGTTCAAGGGGATATGAACTAAAAATTACGGATCATCGTAGCTTTCGTGCACTGCTGCAGCATTTATTCATGTCTGGCGAGCCCGATGATCCAGGTTCTCCCGGCTACCGGCAATTGTATTTAATCAAGCGTCTCCTGCTCGCTGATCATTATGTGAAGCTGGAAGACCTCGCAGATGAGCTATATATAAGCAAGTCTACGGTGCAGAATGATTTCAAAGAGGTCAAACAAACCCTCCAAAGCTACGGAATCACCATTGGCAAACGGCCAAATTACGGAGTCAAACTGAAGGGTGATGAAGTTCAGCTTCGGTTTTGCTTGTCCGAGTTTATTGTAAGTCGTTCCGAAGAACACGGCGGAACACTTCATGCAGCGCTGCGCATCGTCACCCCACACGAAATGACGCTGATTTGCGGGATCGTTCTGGAACAAACTCAGAAATATGAAGTAACGCTCTCCGATATCGCGTTCAGCAATTTATCTATTCATATTGCAATCGCCTGCAAGCGTATTCGTGACGGAAACCAGGTAGCTATGCTCTCGACGGAAATAGGAGATCTGCGGGGCACCGACGAATTTCGGGCTGCCGAGCATATTGTCGGGCTGATCGAAAAGGAATTGCAGTTGTCTTTTCCCGAAGATGAAATCGCCTACATTGCCATGCATCTTGCCGGAAACAAGTGGTTTGTCGGAATTGAAGGACAACAAATAGAGGACATGGGACCCGAGAAGCTGCTGGACTGGAACATCTATGAATTGGGCAAGGAAATGCTCGCCGAGATCGACAGGGATTTGAATCTGAACATCAGCCGTGATATGGAACTGCTCATAGGCATCTGCCTTCATCTGAAGCCGGCGCTGAACCGGGTAAAGTACGGGATGAACATCCGAAACCCCATGCTGGGGCATGTCAAGAGCAACTACCCTCTGGCTTTTCAAGCGGGAGTCATTGGCACCAAGCTGATCGAGAGCAAGCTGAATATTGCGATCCCGGAAGCGGAGATGGGCTATCTCGCCATTCATATCGGGGCAGCCATCGAACGACAGCGTATGAACACCCGGCCAAAACGCTGTCTGGTCGTCTGCACTTCAGGAGTTGGAAGCGCCCGGCTACTCAAGTACAAACTGCAAAGCACTTTTGGCAGCTCGCTTGAGGTGGCGGGTACAACGGAATATTACAAGCTTCAGCAGGTTCCCCTCCATGACATTGATTTCGTGGTGAGCACCATTCCCATTCAGCTGCCATTATCGGTTCCAGTCGTGGTCGTGCAGACTCTTCTTGGGGGCAGCGATATGGAGAAAATTGAAAGTTTGCTGGCTGGTGAAGCCGAGTTTGA
The DNA here is from genome assembly GCF_011066175.1 of Paenibacillus sp. EKM211P. Classification (NCBI taxonomy): domain Bacteria; kingdom Bacillati; phylum Bacillota; class Bacilli; order Caryophanales; family Paenibacillaceae; genus Paenibacillus; species Paenibacillus sp. EKM211P. The sequence goes on along the minus strand of NZ_JAAMNS010000008.1, from coordinate 36,365 downwards.
TTTTCACTACATTCGGAAGGAACTCGTATTTCTGAGACAAAATTTTACCACCAAGGAAGAGGTCATCTCATTTCTGGGCCAAAAAATATATGCTGAAGGGCTGATCCGCTCTGCAGAAGGCTTTATTGGACTCGTTCTGGAACGAGAACAGGCTGCACCCACGGCTTACGGAAATTTGGTAGCCGTTCCTCACCCTATCATTCCGCAAAGCAATCAAACCGTATGGGCGGTCTGTACCCTTCAACAACCTATCGAGTGGGGCGACAAACCAGTGCAGTTCATCTGTCTACTCAGCATTGAAAAAAACGGTAAAGAGCCACCGTCTAAAATGTATAACCATCTCATGGAACTGGTCGACAATTCGGATATCGTCCAGCAGATGTTAAAATGCGAAACGTACGAGGAATTCTCCAGGATTATCGTTAAATATAAGCTGTATTGAACCAAGCTTTCGCAGTGCATCTAGCTGATATTCACAGAGCGGGTGCTGCTTGGAGCTTTTTAAAATGAAAGCGTAGTAGCAATGAATGAATTTCCGTTACTGGCGGAAAAGACTTGGGTTTAGATCTCGGCAGCAAACCTATACACTGAATCTGTAAGTTAAAGAGAAAAAAGCATGAGGTGAACGAGATGGAGGAGTATCAAGAAATCATTATGGGAATTATCACCAACTCAGGTGTTGCCAAGAGTAAAGCGATGGACGCGATCGCTCTTGCTCAAAAAGGTAACACACAGTTGGCGGCAGAGCGGCTTGAAGAAAGCAAAGCCGAGTTGGTTAAAGCTCATAAATCACAAACGAGACTGATTCAACAGGAAGCTGGCGGAACCGCCCACGAAGTCACACTGCTTATGGTACATGCTCAAGATCACCTTATGTCAGCCATCACAACTAAAGATCTGGCGGGACATATGATTGAGCTTTACAACAGATTGAATCGCTATGAAGATATCACAAATCACACTTCCAACGGAGGGAACAACGGATGAAACAAATTACACTCGTATGTGCTGCAGGAATGTCTACAAGTATGTTGGTACAGAAAATGCAAAAGGCCGCACAAGCGCAAAATCTTGAGGTTGAAATTAGGGCGACTTCCGAAAGTTCGTTTAAAGAATATGCTGACAAGACAGATGTACTGCTAATTGGACCACAGGTCGGCTACCTGCAGGATGATTTCAAGGCAAAATATGAACCTAAAGGCATTAAGGTAAGTGTTATCAATATAGTAGACTATGGAATGATGAACGGCGAAAAAGTGCTAGGAGACGCGCTTAAGCTGTAAAGCTCAGAGTCAGATGCTCATCACCAGACCGAACAAGAAGGTTGGTCAAATCGGGCAACGATATATGATATTCTGCATGGTGTTTCGCCAAATGAAAGCGTTCTCTAAGTCATTATATAGACGAATGAAAGTCTATAGTAGGAGTTGAATAAATATGGCTAACCAACAAAAATTCTCTTACAAGCTTCAAAAAGTAGCGGGTACAATTCAGCAAAACCGTTACATGAGCGCAATTTCCAACGGGCTGATGTCCACCCTTCCTTTTCTGATTATCGGAGCATTTGCAACCCTCTTCTCTGCACTTGCTTGGGAGCCTTACCAGAATCTTATTGCACCCGTAAAGGCTATAATCGGGTTGGCATCGACAATGACCACTGGCATCATTGCACTGTATGCGGTATTTTTTATCGCCTACAGACTGGCGCAAGCTTTTGACAAGGACCCCCTTGTGCCAGCGGCAACCGCTCTTCTCTCTTTTCTTATCGTTACACCGATCCAAACCTTTGATAAAGTTCGTGCCTTGCCACTTCAATGGCTCGGCGCGCAGGGATTGTTCGTTGCCATGATCGTCGGTTTGATTGCCGCACGGTTGTATATTTGGATTGTCGACCGCAATTGGACGATTAAAATGCCTGACGGGGTCCCGCCTACCGTTGTCAAAACCTTCTCAGGCTTGATCCCAGCTGTCTTGGTAGCCCTTGTGTTTGTTATCGTTGCTGGTTTGTTTATGCAGACTCCATTTGGTACAGTTCACGATTTTATCTACACTTATCTCCAAATACCACTGGAAGGGTTGGGCGGATCACTCGGCGCTTTAATTATCGCGCTAATCATTATGCAGGCTTTGTGGATGTTCGGAATTCACGGTGCAATTGTTATACTCGCTATCGTTAAACCCATCTGGATGAGTCTGGATCTAGCCAACCTTGACGCTTTCCAGGCAGGCGCTCCACTTCCGAACACGATCGGTCTGGCCTTCTGGTCCATCTACTGCAACTATGCACCGATGCTTGGATTTGCTCTGCTATTGGTTTTCCTGGCCAAGAGCAAGCAGCTTCGCACAATCGGCAAGCTTGGTCTTCCGGGTACCTTTTTCTCCATTCACGAGCCGCTGATCTTCGGAATTCCAATGGTATTGAACCCGTTGCTAGCCATTCCGTTTATCGTTGCTCCCATCATTTGTGCGGTACTCGGCTATATTGCCACCAACATCGGCTTGTTGCCTGCACCCATCGGAATTTACCCGCCTTTCGGCACCCCTATCTTTGCTCTGGGCTTCATTGAGGGCAGTTGGAAACTAGCCGCCGCACAATTGGTACTCATTCCGATCAGTATGCTGATCTACTACCCGTTCTTTAGAGCGCTGGATAAGCAGGCTCTAAAAAAGGAACACGAAGCGCAGGAGCAACTGGACAAGCAAGCAAATGAAACTACAGCAAGTCCCGTTATTTTATAATAGAAAAAAGTAGAAGCGGCGAGACGGATAAACGCTCGCCGCTTCTGCCATTACAATCGTTAGGAGAGGAAGCTTTTGATTCAACTGAGTATCGCTGAGAACAAACGATATTTCATGAATGAGGGTAACCCCTTTTTTTATTTGGCGGATACGGTTTGGAGCGCATTTACCAACATTACGCTGGAGGAATGGGCCTATTATCTGGATTACCGTAAAAGTCAGGGCTTCAATGTCCTGCAAATCAATTTGCTGCGCCAGTGGGATGCAAGTGGCAGCGATTTGAACTATGAGCCTTTCGCATATGCCGAGAATGGCAGCTTCAATTTCTATATGCCGAACGAAGAATACTTTACCAGAGCCGAGACGATGATCGAAATGGCTGTGAACAGAGGCTTTGTTCCTGCACTGGTTCTACTATGGTGTAATTATATCCCGGATACCTGGGCTGCCAAGCTTCGTGAGGAGAAAAAAATGCCACTTGGGGCAGTGGAACCTTATGTACGTTACATTGCCGATCGGTTCTCCAAATTCTACCCTATTTATATTATAAGTGGCGACACTGATTTCCCTTCCGAGCGTGCCAACCAATATTACCGACTTGCTCTCCATACCATAAAACAGCACAGCCCGCAGTGTCTGACTACCCTGCATATTCAAGGAAGATTAGCGGCACTGCCAGAGGAATTTATTGATGATCCCCATTTGGATTTTTACATGTACCAGTCAGGACATAATTCACAATTTCAACCAACGGCGTATACACTCGCACTGGATTTCTGCAATAAGCCTGTCACACGACCAGTGCTCAACTCGGAGCCCTGTTATGAACAAATGGGCTACAGTCGAAAAGTCTATGGCCGCTTCAGCCGCGCCGATGTTCGTAAGGCAGCCTGGCAAAGTCTTCTGTCCGGGGCGTCTGCGGGCATAACCTATGGAGCCCACGGTATTTTGAGCTGGCATCGAAAAGGCAAAAGGTTCGGGATAACTGGGGAGGGATTCGACAGTCCATATGATTGGCAGTCTGCACTTAAGTTTGAAGGGGCATGGGATTATGGATTGGCCAAATGGCTCTTCGGGATATATGGAATTACAGATATGCAGCCTTGGAACATAGTGCTTAAAAATACGGAAGAAATTCGTGCGGCTGTATGCACCGATTACACCAAGGTCGCCATCTACGTTCCAATCAACACGGTGCTGAAGCTAAACGTGGATTTGAGTGAATACGACTTCACGGTCATTGACCTGGAGAATCGTCGTTTTGGCACAGCTTCAATCTCTGTGCAAGAGCAAATCACGATCATTGGGATGCATGATTTTGAAGCTGATGTCTTGCTGATTGGCATAAGAAAATAACCGTGATTACTTACCGCCTTTTTCATCATTTCAACTACTATGTACAACGTACAAACAGCCCCGCAATCGAGATTTCTCATCGGGACTGTTTGTCTTACTTCTTGTTATAAAAAGCAAGCACTCCATTGTGGTCAGGAAATATATCTCAATTTAATACGTTTGGAAGCTCTGTGAAGCGAAGATTTCACTGAATTTTCACTCTTATTTAAAATTCTAGCCGTTTCTTTTATGGAGTATCCTTGGACTACACGCAATTTAAGTACCGTTCTTTGCTCGGTATTACTTGCCATCAAAAGAATTCGATCGACCTCATCCTGAATTTCAAAATCGGGGGTATCCCAGTGATAGTAGACGTGCTCCTTACGCAAGAAATATTCCTCCATCTTTTTTCGCTTTCTTATTATATCTATGGCTAAATTTTTAGCAATTCTCAAAAGATAAAATCGGATACGATCTTCGGGCAAATCAGGGGAAGCTCTTATAAACCGAATAAAGCATTCATGCAACAAATCTTCGGCATCCTGTTTGTTATGCACTATTCTCAAAAGATAGCCAAGGAGTTCTGATTTATGAGATAAATATAGATCTTCCAGATCTTTAATGTCCATATTATGGCTTATCCTTTCTGTTTCGATGGATTACGGTGTTCCCCTTGACTTAAATACACTAGCTATTTTATAGTCTTGAATTCATATCCCTGCTTTTTTAAATATGTTATGATTTCAGGCAAGGCTTTAGCTGTTTCTTCCTTCCCGTAAGTGTCATGCATGAGTACCACTGCTTTTTCTCTAGTCCCAATGCTCTTCATAAATTCGTGTATTAATTCCTCGGCATTCTTAGAGGTACCTTCCGCATCTTTAGGCAACACATTCCAGTCAATCTGATGATAATCCTTATCATGTAAAATTTCATCTAACGCTTCCATACCTTTGGGATCCTTTCTCTGCCACGTCACATGGCCACCCGGAAATCGAATCACTCTTGTGGAAAAATCCTGTCCCAAAATTTGCTTTAAAATTTGATTTGTTTTTTCAATATCGCTCATAAAAATGCTCGAATTCACAGTCTGATTAGGATATAAATAACCATAATCATGTGAGTAGGTATGATTTCCGATAGCATGCCCTTCCTTAATTATTCTTTTGGTTAAATGTTTAGTACCTTCATTTTCTTCGACTGCTTTTCCGACCACAAAAAACGTCGCTTTTACATTTTGTTCTTTAAGAACATCTAAAATCTTAGGCGTCACGGTTACTGATGGCCCATCATCAAAAGATAAATAGACAACCTTTTTACCGTCTATCCCATCGGGCTTTTGACCTTGGATTTGCTGATTTAAGTAGTTTTCAACAAATGCAGCATCCTCAACACCCGAAACATTTTTTACAAGGAATTCGCTCCCTTTGGATTCGTTATTTAATTTGTCGGTTGATACGGATTCTATTTTTTCTGCATACTCAATCGTTTTTACTGGCTGTGGTTTACTACTGAAGATGTCAAAGAGTTTTATAATAACTAGAACAATACAAATGATAATTATAAACAGTAGTCTTCTTCTCTTCCTCTTCATTCGATGAGCTCTGGTTCTATTTTGCACATAGCTTTTTTCCATAGTATATGTTCCTCCAAAATCTAGAAGCAGTTCACGTTTTATGTTGCGACCATGTGCCCATTCAATTATTCGTACCTCAATGCATCTATTGGCCTCAAACTTGCTGCTTTATAAGCCGGATATACTCCGAATAGGATGCCTGTGCCCGCAGAGCTAAGAAACGAATATATGATAGGCGAGATTGTAAATTCAATGGTCATATGCGCAGCCGCCTCAAGTATTTTGGAAGCTCCTATACCTGTAACAACTCCGATTGTGCCTCCTAACAGACCAAAAATGATCGCTTCAGACAGGAATTGAATCATAATATCTCTCGGCTTGGCACCAATGGCTTTCCGAATACCGATTTCTTTTGTACGCTCTATAACTGAGACCATCATAATATTCATAATTCCGATTCCCCCTACCACGAGGGATATCGCGGCTACCCCACCCAATAGGCTGGTCATAATACTATCTACACCAGAAGCTGCACCTGCTGCCTCTGACAGACTCATAATTTCAAATTGATCTGGTTCCGAAGGTTTTAGCTGGTGTGTCATACGCAAGCTTTCCAAGATGTCTAAGCGAGCCTGATCCATCAAGGCTGGTGACTTGGCAGACACGTCCAATCTGGTAATATTCTCCTCACCCAGACGGTTCATCATGGTTGTAGCAGGGATGTAAATTTGTTCATTACTACTGTAGCTTAAGTTCGTAACTGGCTGAGTATCCAATACTCCGACTACCTTGAAGGGGATCTGCTTAATTTGAAACGTCCGTCCCAATACATTTTGGCTATCTCCACCAAAAAGACGTTGGACCGCTTGGCTTTCAAGTATGGCGACATTCATGCGTTTGTCCATCTCGTCATTGGTAAATGTTCTACCCTCGGCAAAGGAAAACTTTTTGACCTTATAAAATGAAGCGGAAGTTCCTACAATAGTGGCGTTATAGTTATATCGCCCCCACGTAGCTTTTGAATTGCTCGTTATATTCGGCATTAATGCATCTATAGACTTCTTTTGTTCCAACGCCTCGACATCAGCCCAAGTAAATGATGGTGTGTGGTCATAATCTATTTCACCATCGACCATTGTCATAGCCGGCGCAACCATCAATACGTTATTTCCTAATTTATTAATTTCCGCCTTTATGCGGGCTGTAGATCCGTTTCCGATCGCCATAATGGCAATAACTGCTGCCACCCCGATAATAATACCGAGTATCGTTAAAAATGAGCGTAGCTTGTTAGTGATTAAGCTATTCATGGATACACGGATGGTTTCCATTACATTCATAGGCTTACCTTCCTTGATGAAATTCGTCTATTTGCAATAGGCTCATCTCGTTCAATATTACCATCCCGAAAGCTGATCAACCGTTTGGCATATTCAGCAATCTCCAGCTCATGCGTGACCAAGACGATGGTTTTTCCCAGCTCATTCAAGCCTTGAAATAATTCCATAATTTCGATACTCGTCTTCGTATCCAGTGCTCCCGTAGGCTCATCCGCCAGCAGAATAACAGGATTATTCACCAATGCCCGGGCAATGGAAACACGTTGCTGCTGACCACCAGATAGCTCGTTAGGCTTGTTGTACATCCGTTCTGCAAGGCCAACGCTGCGTAGTGCCTCTACGGCTCTTTCCCGACGCTCCTTGGCAGGTACACCTGCATACATCATAGGCAGCTCTACATTGGCTAATGCTGTAGTTCGGGGAAGTAGATAGAATTTCTGAAATACAAAACCCAGCTTCTGGTTTCTAATCTCCGAAAGCTCGTTCTCTCTAGCATCCAATATGGAGTACTCATCCAGGTAGTACTCTCCGGTATCGGGATGATCCAGGCAGCCAATGACATTCATCATGGTAGACTTGCCCGAACCAGAGGGCCCCATGATAGCAACAAACTCCCCTTCGCTAATAGATAAATTAACACTGCGCAGAGCCTGAATCTTCTGTCCGCCTACCTCATACATTTTTTTCAGTTCTTTAATTTCGATTACAGCTTTATGGGATTGAGTTTCACTCATTGTGCCTGCCCCCCATCAGGGTCTTGACCCTCTGGACTGCCATTCGAACCAGCACTACCACCCTGAGGTGGGATCACAATGGTCTCACCGTCCTTGACACCAGACTTGATTTCCGCCTGATCTGCTGTATAGACACCCAGTTTCACTGGTCTAAACTCATAATCCGCCGGATTCGCCGCGTTCTTCGCCACATATACTCCATCCACACCGCCTTCAGATCTCAGTGCAAACAACGGCACAGATAACGCATTTTTGTGTTCAGCTAACAGAAGGGATACATCCATATTCATCCCTGGTTGCAGCCTTATCTTTTGGCTATCCAAAGACAATTCGATTTTGTATGTAGTCACATTGGATTCGGTAACCGGCTCTGGAGAAACAAAGAGGACTTCGCCTTTAAATTGTTTGTCCGGAAATGAATTCGAGTGCATTGTCGCCTGAAGTCCAGTCTTCAATTTAGCAATATCACTTTCGTTCACCTTGGCAAGAACCTTCATAGCCCCTGTGTTTGAATTATTCATGACAATAAAAGGTGCAGTAGGACTGGTACCCACATCGCCGTTGACCTTCAAAATGATCCCGTCCCACGGCGCCGTAACCTGTAATTTACTCAGGACACTTTTCTTCTGCTCTAATGCCGTTTCAGCCTGCAATAAAGAAGCCTGTGCGGATTGGATGTTGGAAGCTTCGGGCGGGGACTGTGCAGCCTTTAATTGTATTAAAGCTGTTTTATAGCCCATTTCCGCCTCTTCGATCGCCTCAGTTTGCTTGGTCTGTGCCTTCTTGTACTGCAGCTCCACATTGCTCATATCCAATTTTGCCTTATCCAGATTTTGCTTGGCTGTTGCCAGGTCACTTTCTGCTGCCGCATCATTCTGAACCAGATAAGCCTGGTCATCATAATCCTTCTGAGCCTTATCCAAAGTCACCTTGGCCGACTCCTTTTGAGCAGCGGCTTCCTCTAATTCCATCGTGTTCTTGGCTGTTTTAATCGCCATCTGTGCCTTTAAGACATTAGCTTTCTGCAACTCTATATCATTCGTTTTGGGTCCGCGCTTGGCTTCCTCCAGTTTGGCTCTTGCAATCGCCACATTGGATTCGGCATCCTTAATTTGCAGTCTGGCATCCGAATCATCTAATCGTGCTAGAACCTGACCTGCTTTGACGCTATCTCCCGCTTTGACATTGACAGCGACGAGCTTGGCACCCTCGACATTTGTAAAATTAATATTTACTTCCTTGGAAGCCTGAACGGTTCCAGTAACGGTAAGCGACTCGATTATGTTAGCTTTCTGTACCTGTACGACCTGATTCGCCGGAGCCTCCACAGGCTTTTCCTGGCCCCTTTTCATGTAGAGCGTACCGCCAATTCCCGCTATAATGAGCAAGATCAGAATACCTATGCTCCTTTTCACTCTTCTTTTTTTTCTTAATACTTGTAATGAATCTTTATCTTTCTTTTCTGTTTCCGACAATGTTATATCCCCTTAAATTGTATTTTTGCTAAATCCTATACACTCCACGGCTTGTTTAAAGCATGTTGCAGCAGCGTCATTTGAACAATGAGTTCATCCATATTCCGTTCGATTTGCTTTACTTTCAACTGATTCGTGGCGACCTCCGTACTTATTGCAAATCCACGCGCCTTTCTTTTGCGAGAAATGTCCAACACTTTATTAAGGTTCTGTAGATTACTTCGCATTTGCTCGTATTGTTCTTCATTTTGCTGTAAGTTAAAGTACATACTCTTCAGTGTTTCTGCCAGTTGATCCTTGGTATTTTCCAGTCCGCCTTGTGCTGAATCTACATCTATCTGTTTAATTTCATAGTCATCCGTCCCCGAGTTCCACGTGTAATATTTAATTTCCATTTTTGCTAGCTTGACTGCCTCCTCCTGTCTCCATACCGAAGGACTCGCTGAGATGGCACGCGACACCAGTGTATCCAGATTCGTGTTATCCATTTTCCGGTAAACGGGTCTGTCCACCAGTTCATATAAATTTCCTTGTGACTGTCCCATTTGTGTATTAAGCGAATCCTGCGCTTTTTGCAGTGCAGCTTTAGCAATGTCTACATTCTTTTGAGCCTCTATACGAGTCTGAATAATCGTACTTCGATCACCTGGAGAAATTTTCCCACGGTTGGCCTTCGCTTCAGCAGCTTTTTCCTCCAATAGCGCAAGCGAAAGTGCATCCTCACTACTCTTGACTTTGTTATCAGCCAGAAGTACGTCATAATAGTTTTTCATGGCAGCGTAGTCTGTCTGATCTTGGGCAAGTTCGATTTGCTTTTTGGATTCCAAATAAGAAACTGTCGATGAAGCATACCCCTTCCATGCTGAACTACTAGCCGCATCTTCTTCACCGTTGCCTTGACCTGCCGGAATGAAATCCAGATTCTTGCCTGCATTTTTCAGCATAATCCGGTTGCGATCTATCGTTTGCTGGGCTTCCTTCAAGCTAAAACTATTGAATCGTGCCCACTGCTGGGCTTGACTCAATGTTAATTTCACACTTGCTTTGGTAACCTGCTGCTGCGCCTCCTCTGCTTGAACAAAGGACTCTGATAAAGAACTGGCCGACAAGGCGAGCAGCAATAAAATGAACATACGTTTTTTCATAGATATCCCCACTTTAAAAATATGGTAACGACTAAGGTCGGTTCTTCAATGAGTTGTTATATGAATTATGTGTTTTCTTCTGTATCCCACTTGAGACCTTACCTTCTATTCGGTGCACATTCCAGAAAGGAGGAACACCGTCCTGCCCTTCTGCAACTTTTTACACACAACGTACCGTTCCTTATAGTATCTTTAAATCTAATTGACGAAGATACAGAGAACGTACAATAAGAAAGGAAAGAAATTGGATGGCCCAGAAGCACAGCATAATCTGAATCAGCGTAAGATGAACGGGTACTCCATATATTACAGATGGTTCTGACATCACTAAACAAAGCACCATTCCCATAGACGATACGACTAATGGCAGAAGAAACAGGAATGCAATTTGTCTGGAAGCCGATTGTCTCATTTCCCTTGAGTTTAGTCCAATTTTCGATAAAGCTCGGTATATTTCTTCATCTCGCTGAAGATCTACATATAGTCTGAAATACAGCAGGCTTACTGTACTTGCCAACATAATAATGGCGATAAATCCGCCAATAAATTCACTAATAACCAGATCCATCTCCGATGTCAAATAGTCTACGGCCCTAGAGTTAAGCACCCCTTTATTCACCTTATTGGCCAACACAGAATACAACCATACCTCTTGTTGAGTTTCAGAAGTTTCTAAGGAAAGCTGGCCATTCTTCCATTTTGGCACAAAATAATAAGTAGATTTATATGCCAACGGATCATTGAAATACCGATGTTCAATTAAATAGTCGTAAGTTCGATCAGAAACAACAAGTAGCCTTCCAAGTTCAGAGACGATATTTCCATCAAACTTCAGGTTATGATCTATCGTCTTAGTATCCATAATCTCAAGATTCATCATATGAGATTTCCCTTGCTTGTAAGTTAGCTTTTTTTCAAAAAGGGCTTTCTTTTCTTCGAGAGGCATCTCGTTTGGATCGATAATGAAAAAACCTTGATTCTCCCGAAGCGTAGGTACCTGTTTTAGCTTCTTAAACTTGGAAGCAAGTGCTTCATAGTTGGATTGTTTCATCACTGGCGCAATCTGTTCCCGAAAAGGGAAGACTAATACTTCACCTTTTCCATAATCCACTCCAGCCGTATACAGATTTTGGTCAATCTCTTTTTCAAGCTCGTTAGAACTTACAACATCAGAAGTAAATGCAAATGAATAAGATTGCTCCCTAAGAAATCTTTTTTGCTGTTGCATGGAGTCAAAAGTTGATGCGGCTCCTACACAGGAAATGATAGAAATGAGGGTAATCAATGAAAAAAGCCCGGCATTATTCCTCATTTTATATGTGATCTCAGATAACCATAACAAACGCGATCCGCTCCAAGACCATTTCCTGTTAGCTCTAAGCAATTGAATGAATAGTATACATGATTGAGTATAAAATAAGTAAATACCCAGAGATCCCATTATAATTGTATATTTAAAGGTGTCTCCAACCGAATAGTGCAATATATAAAAGGAAAGGGTCCCTAAACGATAAGGTGCCAGATAAATGTAGGGTGAAAAATCAAGCTTCATTAAATATACAGCCGCTCCGATTAATACTATGGCAAGAATGGACAGACTCCATGAAGCTTTAGGCTCTTTGTTGAGCTGAGGAGCCTTGCTAAAAAGCTGCTGTAGTTTAAAACGTCGAATAAAGAAAACAGACACAAGTGAGATCAATATAAACAAAAACATAAAGCCGATTCCTGTAAAGGCAAGTGCTTTCCAGGGAAAATAAAATCTTAAATACATTCCTATGACATTGGAACCCATAAGCAGGAAAAACTTCGCTGAAACAAATCCTCCGATCATCCCGGTCACCAATGATAAAAAGCCTATAATTAGATTTTCAAAAGCTACTAAAAAATATATTTGCCTATGACTTGCTCCTAAAATGGTGAGTATACCAAATTCTTTCTTACGTGCAGCAACAAAGATATTATTTGTGTATAATACGAAAAAAAAGGAAAATACAAAAATCAACAGATCCGCAACCTGTAATCCCTTTTTTACATTAGCTGCTGTGATTACATTCGAGACATCCGGGTGAAAAATAAATACCGCATATACGAAAAAAATCGTAATCATCAAGGAGCTGCTTAAATAATAAGGAACGTAAGCACGCGCATTGCGTTTGAGATTATTCCATGCTAACAGACGAAAGCTCATGTGCATGTCTACTTCCCCCCAAAAAGGAGAGCATATCTATGATTTCCTGAAAAAATATTTGCTGACTATGACTACGACGGATTTCATTATATAACTCACCATCTTTAATAAAAATTACCCGGTCGCAATAGCTGGCTTCCAAGGCGCCGTGTGTTACCAGCACAATTGTAGAATAGTCTACACGGTGGACAAGGCTCAGCATTTCCATTACAACACGCGAAGACTTGGAATCGAGATTTCCGGTTGGTTCATCTGCAAGCAGGAGCGAAGGAGAGTGAATCATAGCTCTGCCTATGGCTGCACGTTGTTTTTGTCCCCCTGACACCTCATAAGGCCGTTTGTCCAAAACATCTGTAATATCCAGTTTTTTCGCTACTTCTTCCAGTTTGTGCTCCATTTCCTTTAACCCTTTTTTATTCAGCATCAGAGGAAACAGTATGTTCTCTCCCAAAGTGAGGGTTTCCAACAAATTATAATCTTGAAATACAAGCCCCAGTTCTTTGCGGCGAAATAAAGCCAGCTTATCCTTCTTGAGCAGATGTGGATTTTCCCCTTTAATGCTAACCTCGCCAGAAGTCGGCATATCAATGGTCGAAATCATATTTAATAAAGTTGTCTTCCCACTACCAGACGGACCCATAATGCCGACAAACTCACCTGGTTGAATCGTTAAATGGATATTGTTGAGAGCTCGGTGTGGAACCTTACCATAGTATATTTTGGTGACTTGATCCATTCGTACTATCTCCATCGTTCATTCCTTTCTTTTTCCTATGTCATGATCATAATCCATCCGGATCAGAGCGTCGATCGATTAACATTACAAAAACCTTAAATGTGTTGTAAGGTTTCTTATGGGTGTATTGGAAACAGGATTTGAACCGTCGTCCCTTTACCAACCGTCGATTTCAATTGAATATTATGATTCAGTCTTTTGCAGATTTCAGACACCAAATAGAGTCCCATCCCGGTTGATTCACGATACTTCCGCCCATTTTCACCTGTGTAATAAGCCTCAAATACCCGTTCTATGTCTTTTTTAGGGATACCAATCCCCTCATCCTGTACTTCCAACACAATGACTTCCTCTCTTACGTCAGACATCAGCTTCAGACTGCGGGCATGACCTGAAGAGTACTTTACCGCATTGGTCACCAATTGGTTAATGATAAATCTTAGCCATTTGGCATCGGTAATCACACTCAACTGCTCGTCCACTTCATTGGAAGGATAAATTTCGTTGCGGATCAATAATCTTTTGTTATCATAAATCACATCACTAACCAGCTTTCGTAATACAACAGGCTCCACATGAAAGTCTGGTTCAAAGGATTCCAATCGTGACATATACAAAATCATGTCCAGTCCTTTTCCCATTCGATCAATCTCATCGTGAATCTGATCCGACTCGGGATCTATTTTTCCTTTGAGAATTAAATGAATCACAGCTAGGGGCGTTTTCATCTGGTGAACCCACTGGTTAATGAATGTGATGTGATCACGCTGCTGATGCTCCAATTGATGAATCCGAGACTGGTACAACTGGTAGAACTGCAAAAGCAAATGCTGTAAAGAAGAGGCTAACGGATTAAGTACCTTCATCTGAATAAGCTCATCTAAATCTCTAATGTTAGCAGTGGATAATATTCGATATAAACCAGAATACATGACGTACCGAAATAGCAAATAGACCAGCAAAAGGATAAACCCAAAAAAGACCGAATACAAGGCGGTCGACAAGTTACGATAACCATCCATCCAGTAAATACTCAACACAAGAAAAAGTTGGATAATATTAAAAATGATCATGGAAAAATGATCACGCCAAAACAGCTTCACTGTTCTTCCTCCTCAGTCAAGTGCAGCCGGTATCCAGCTCCTCTAACCGTTTCTATAATATCCTCCAACCCCAGTTCGCTCAGCTTTTTACGGACACGGGTAACATAAACGTTCAGCGTATTTTCTCCTACATATTGGTAATCATCCCATAAAGCCTCTAAGAGATGAACTCTCCCTACAACCTGCTTGGGATATGTCATCAGTAGCTCCAGCAGGGCCGTTTCTTTATGACTCATCTCTACCTGCTTGTCATGAAACATAAGCTCCATAGTATCAGGGTATAAATTCAAGCCTGACACTGTTATGGAGCGTGATTTTTGGACACCTGCATATAAACCATAGGCACGTCGCAGATTACTTTCTATTTTGGCTAACAGTACTTCGGGATGAAACGGTTTAGTAATGTAATCATCCGCCCCGTTCTGCAAAGCAATGACCTGATCCATCTTATCATCCCGCGCGGACACAAAAAGGATAGGACAAGTAGATTGGGTGCGAATTTGTCTGCACCAATAAAATCCATCAAAACGAGGTAAATTCACATCCAATATGACCAAATCAGGCTTTACTTCCTGAAAAGTACTCAATACCTGATCAAAATTTGAAACGATAACTCCTTCATAACCATACTTTTCAAGATAGGATTGAAGTAAGGAGCTAATTTGAGGATCATCCTCTACGATTAATATTTTATGCATCGTGTTTTCTACCTTCTTAGTGCTTGAATTTTAAATAACATAATTTCTCTATATAATGCCTTGATTTAATCGTCTAAGCAATAACAATAATCTTACTTTACTTAAGTTTATAGTTTAGGAGGGCTTCATGGTGTAAATTGAATCCCGAATGATATGCATGGTGCCAAGCACCAGAGCGGTTAACATGATAATTATAATGACGATGGCTATTACAGTAATCATGATCCCTTTATAGTTATTTAACGTTTCATTACAATATAATTTGGACTTCAATACTTCTTTAAGTTTATACTTTGAATATTTCATATTTTGCTCACTTCTCTCCTCGGCTCGCTATTTTTCATACTAATTAGCTTCTACCTAAGGAACAACAGCCAAAGCTTACAAAAACATTACTTTGTTGTAAGGTATAAAGACTGGACAGATATAACATTTTCTACAAAAAATGAGTCAGGTCTATGACCCGACTCATTTTAGTATCAATTGATGTTATAGCAGACTCATCGCTCTATCTCTTAGCTCCGCTGTCTCATTGCTTCGAATAATAACACTGTAGAGGCCATGGCTGCATTCAGTGACTCTGCTTGTCCCTGCATTGGAATGAATACTGATTCATCCACCATACTAGCGGTAGCAGCAGAAATACCTCGGCCCTCGTTGCCAATCACGAGCCAGGTGGATACACGCAAATCCACGGCATAGCATGACAAGCTTGCATCCAGCGAGGTGCTGAGCAAGCGGGCCCCTTTGCTTTTGGCCTGCGGCAAAAGCTCCTCCAGACTGCCTTCGATGACCGGCAGATGAAATAACGATCCCATCGTGGAACGGATCGTTTTGGGGTTGTACAGGTCGGCGCAGCCATGACCCAATATAACGCCTGCGGCTCCAGCAGCGTCCGCGCTGCGGATAATGGTGCCTACATTGCCGGGGTCCTGTACCCCGTCCAGCACCATCACCAGCGCATCTGGCTGCTCAAGTAATGCTGCGAATGCGCTCTGCTCCTGCTTACGCACGATAGCAAAGACAGACTGCGGCGTCTTGGTATCGGTGCATTTGGCAATGACCGCCGCCGACACGGGAATCCATTCCACCGGCTGGTCGGCTGAATCCAGACCATTCAGCTCGGCAGGAATCCCCTTGTCCAAATCATAGGCGACGCTTTCTACTGCCGCGTTCGAACGCAACGCTTCCTGCACTAGATGAATACCCTCAACAATATATTTATGCTGCCGTGTACGATGCTTTTTCTCCAGCAATTGCGACCATTCTTTTACACGCGCATTATTCGGTGAAATGATTTCCATTCGTTTAACCTTCCGTTCTATGGTCCGTTTCTTTAAAAATAAATGATGCATCACTTGTACTTGAACTTCAAATCTCTCTAAGCTGCAAAAGCCAGCTCCAGCTTGGTTAGATCGTCCTTGTGACCCACAATGACCAGCACATCACCCGCTTCAAGACGATCCTCAGCATAAGGTGAAATGTTCATCTCCTGGTTTCTGCGAATCGCCATTACATTGCAGCCGAAGCGTGCACGTATGTCTAGCTCCTTCAGATTTTTGCCGATCATGGAATCAGCGGCTCGCATCTCCAAAATACTGTAGTCCTTGGACAGCTCGATATAGTCCAGAATATTGGGAGATGTTAGATGATGGGCTACCCGCAGTCCCATATCCCGTTCAGGATAAACCACTTTATCCGCACCTATTTTTTGCAGCACTTTCCCGTGTAGTTCATTTTGTGCTTTGACCACAAGAGCGGGCACACCCATGTCCTTGAGAATCAATGTTGTTAGAATGCTGGCTTGTATATCTTCACCAATTGCGACTACAATTACGTCAAAATTGCGGATACCCAGTGCTCGCAGTGCTTCCTCATCCGTCGAATCGGCAGACACCGCATGCGTCACAATATTCGACATTTCCTGTGTACGCTGCTCGTCCGAGTCGATAGCCAACACATCAAAACCCATCTCACTCAGCGCGCTGGCAACACTGGAGCCAAAGCGCCCCATGCCAATGACCGCATACTGTTTTTTCGCCATTCCTTCTTTACCTCCCGCTCACCATACTGTCCGTCATAGTATAGCATATCATGCTACAAACATAAATTTTGGCATCCTTATTCCAAATGCTTCTCCATGTATACTGGACCACAGCCCAAGCCATAATACATTCGATCACTATTACAACATACGGGAGGTACACATGCCCATTACAATGGATTTACGACAAGCGATTGTTCACAAAGTTCACGGCAAATCAGAGGCTGATCTTACGGATATGATTATTGGGTCAGTGGATGGACCGGAAGCCGCTTTGCCTGGATTGGGTGTCATTCTTGAAATCGCATGGAAGCATATGAGTCCAAACCAGCAGCATGACTTCGTCCATTTGGCACATGAACAAATCGATAAAATCAAACCCGTGCCCTTAACCTAGCTCTAGCTACTCAACTTCCTGTTATGCTTTAATTGTGCTCATTATTTTTACCCGTATTCGAAAATGAGAATAGTCCACTCGCATTCATGTCGAGTGGACTATTCGTGGTATATATCAAATGACTGAGATCAGACTGCTCTGCATATAAAATTTTATGGAGCCATTTCCAAAAACTTAGCGGTCGGATTTTTTTCTATAGCCGTACGCATGGCATACTCATTTTCGAACAAGGCGACATAATTGCCTTTCTTATCTTTCACCAGCGTAGAGTTGATACGGAACTTGCTCGGATCAATCTGCTCATCCACAATCCAGCGAGCAAATTGGAACGGCATACGCTGAAGCTGTACATCTACCCCATATTCACCCTTCATGCGGTATTCAAATACTTCAAATTGCAGTTGGCCGACTACGCCTAGAAGCGTATCATCGAAGCTTACCGTACGGAACACCTGAATCATACCTTCTTCAGTCAACTGGTCAATACCTTTCAGATACTGCTTGTGCTTTAAAGCATTCTTTACAGTAACCTTGGCAAAAATCTCAGGTGAAAAGGTTGGCAGTTCATCAAATACAACCTCGCCACCTTGACTCAGTGAATCGCCAATGCGGAAAATACCTGGGTCAAACAAGCCTATAATATCCCCAGGGAATGCTTCTTCGACAATATCACGGTCCTGTGCCAAGAACTGCTGTGGTTGGGACAGCTTAATTTCCTTACCCATTCGAACATGTTTAACACTCATCCCGCGTTGGAACTTACCAGACACGATACGCAAAAATGCAATACGGTCACGGTGAGCCGGGTTCATATTGGCCTGAATTTTAAATACATAGCCAGTAAACTTCTCGTTCGTTGGCTGAATTTCCCCAACTGTACTGCGGCGCGGTTCTGGCTTAGGCGCAAGCTGGAGGAAGTTTTCCAAAAATGTTTGCACGCCAAAATTGTTAATCGCACTGCCAAAGAATATAGGCGTCAATTCTCCACGCTGTACTTTTTCCATATCAAAAGGGTCACCTGCGACATCAAGCAACTCTAAATCCTGGCATAATTGGTCGTGCAAATATTCGCCCGCCATCTCGCGAATAATCGGATCATTGTAACCTTCCACTTTTTGTACCTTGATCGTGGAATAGTCATCTCCCTGAAACAACTCAACCTGATTTTTGACACGATCATAAACACCGCACAGATCACGCCCAGTACCAATCGGCCAGTTCATCGGTACCGAACGGATACCAAGCACCTGTTCCAGCTCTTCCATCAGATCAAAGGGACTGCGTCCCTCACGGTCCAGCTTATTAATGAAGGTAAATATCGGTATTCCGCGCTTCGCACAAACCTGGAACAGCTTGATCGTTTGCGCTTCCACACCTTTCGCTACGTCAATCAGCATGACCGCACTATCTGCAGCTGTTAATGTGCGATACGTGTCTTCACTAAAATCCTGGTGACCTGGGGTATCCAGAATATTAACGCGATGCCCATTATAATCAAATTGCATTACTGAGGATGTTACCGAAATCCCCCGCTGTTTTTCAATCTCCATCCAGTCACTCGTCGCATGCTTGCTAGCTTTACGAGCTTTGACTGTACCTGCAAGACGAATAGCGCCCCCGAACAGCAGCAACTTTTCCGTCAGTGTCGTTTTACCCGCATCCGGGTGAGAAATAATCGCAAACGTACGCCGTTTGTCGACTTCCTGTTGAAGTATATCTGTTGTTTTACTCATTTCACATATCCCTTCATGATCAAATCCATTGCATTTCTGCTCAAGCTATTATAAAAAGGCCATGTTGCACGCCTATTTTCATAAGTTCATCGGCTCATTGCCGTTAGCTCCAGTATTCGGCATACTCCGTCACCATATTCATGATAGATACGATCTATTTACATGTTTTAGCCTGCCTTTAACGTATAATCAGTTGCAAACTGAAAACCTGAGACTAAGCTATTATAGCATACTCCGAACGCAAAGCATCCCCTTACATCCTGAACAGGACATAGGGGGATGCTGGACAAATCGGGATTACTGAGTGCCGCCTACTCGCCAGATGACATTATCTTCATCCTGACCGCTAACCGGCCACCACTTGTAGCCATCCTGCTCCAACAGCTTGTGAGCACCATCAGGTCCCCATGAGCCTGCAGCATAGGTTTCCAGTGTATCCGGGGTCTGCTGCCATGCTTTGGCGATTCGATCAACGAATCCCCACGCGGTAGCCACCTCATCCCACCGCGTGAAGTACGTCGAATCACCCTCGATCGCATCCATCAGCAACCGTTCATAAGCTTCCGGTGAGTTGATCCCCACCATACAGCTTTGGCAAAAATCCATCGCCAGCGGCTCAATATCTGACTCCGAACCAGGCTTCTTGGCATTGATTTTAATGTATATGCCCTCCATTGGATTAACCCGAATGACGAGCAAGTTGGGTTCGAGCTTATGCTTTTGACCGAGATATACATTGGTCGGCATGCTCTTAAATTCCACAACGATCTCCGTAGTTTTTACAGGGAGGCGTTTGCCCGTACGAATGTAGAACGGTACGCCAGCCCAACGGAAGTTATCAACAAACACGCGTGAAGCAAAATAAGTCTCTGTATTCGATTGTGGATCAACCTTGTCTTCTTGACGATACCCTGGCAACTGCTGACCGCGATAACTGCCCTCAGTATATTGACCACGTACCACGTTGGTCTTCACATCCTCAGATGATCCAAAAGGTCGTAGTGAACGCAGCACTTTTACCTTTTCATCGCGGATATCCTCTGGCAACAAACGACTAGGTGGCTCCATCGCGATCATCGTAAGCATTTGCAGCATATGGTTCTGTCCCATATCACGCAAGGCACCGGAATGATCATAATAACCTCCGCGTTCCTCTACCCCTACCGTTTCACTCAGCGTAATTTGCACATTGGCAATATGCTTGTTATTCCATAGTGGTTCAAAAAAGGCGTTAGCGAAGCGGATCACCTCGATATTTTGTACCATTTCCTTACCAAGATAGTGATCAATCCGATAAATTTCTTCTTCGGCAAATACTTCACGAATTTCAATGTTCAGTTCTTGTGCAGATTCGAGGTTGTAGCCGAAAGGCTTCTCTATAACCAGACGATTCCAGCCCTTGCCGTCCAACATGCCGCCCTCTTTCAAGCTCTTCGACACACTTCCGAATAATTCAGGAGCCAAGGCCAAATAAAACAACCGATTTCCCGGTATGTTAAACTTACCTTCTATAGCCTCCGTCTGCTGTCTCAGCTCATGAAACCCATCGACATTGTTGATATCCAGCGATTTATATTCAAAATGCTCGGCAAATGCCTGCCATTCTTGATCATTTTCTGCTTTATAGCGACTAAACTCCTGTATGGAAGAGTACAGGTCATTACGGAATTCTGCTTCTGTGCGAGGACGTCTTGCTACACCAATAACAGCAAAATCTTCAGCAAGCTTGCCTTCGCGGTACAAGCTGTAGATAGCAGGAAATAACTTGCGGCGAGCCAAATCGCCCGTAGCACCAAAAATAAACAGAACTGCACCTTGTGTCACAAGAGATTCTTTAACAGGTATGTCAGCCATGAAGTACCTCATTCTTCCCATGTCAAGATTCCGCAATCCACAATCCTCGAAATCCGCATGTAGTATTGTGTATATTTATACAAGATCATACTTGATTTTCGAAAAACATGGAACTAAAGATTTGATGACATTTTAACATATTCCACATGGATAAGCTATCCGATGAATCATAAATTTACCTTATAAGTCAGTATTCAATCGTGATAAGCGGAAAACCAAGTGTTATGCGTTTATCCTGCTGCTCCTTATTTTCATGTACAGCCATCTGCATCTGAACTTGATGCTCACCGCTTTGAACCATTAATGGCAGGTCTGGAGCTTCATAAGATACGGCTACTGTATTTACATCTGTGTATCTTTCTTTAGCCTGCATAGAGATGGTCCCTGCTAAGCTCGCTTCTGTTTGTTTCATCAGTTGATCCACGCTTTCCTTTGCTTGCAGCGAACGCTGAACGGAGGTGTTCCACTGCGCTTGAACCCCTATAGAATTTAATTGCTCGGCACAAAGCTTATGAAGCTGAATCAATTGCTCACGTCCTGTGTCACTGCTTTCCAGCTGAACGACTACATACCATTGTCCAGTTTGACGTTCCATCACATTTAAACGAATTTTCAAATCCTCACGATCACGAACAGAACGATAAAGTGTATGTCCATTTTCCACGAGTTTACTTGCTGTGGGTATATTCAGTTGATCAGCTATCTGTGCCGCTATATCTGCCGGATCTTCATAATTAGGAATCCAATCGCCTTGCCATTTTACAACTAGCTTATCCAGTGTACCCGGGGTTTGATCCGATAGGAATAACAACGAGCGTAAAGCCGTTTCTGCCTCGCGGGAATCAGTTCCGTTGGTCTGAAGAGTTCCGTAACGCCAGCCAGCCAGTACCAACACCGTTCCTAATACCAAAATCGCAATAACTCCCTTTTTAATCATCTCTACTTTTAACATGGACGTTCCTTCCCCTCCATAACCATACGTTCTCCGCATATCCACGATAGAATGCTTCTTTTTTCGGCTCGATTGAAATCTATGAATCTATCAATAGCATGCCCGTTGCCAGAGGTTTTATACGCAGAGGAAGTCAGCACAACCGTTCAGAAATATTCATTCGCCTACTGGGTGTTCGACCATACACCGTAGGCACTATAAGAATAGACTATAATCACAACGCATCTTACACCAAAAGAGGTGAAATCATGTTTCCCATTTATCCAGTAAATGAAGCCAGTGTGGCACCTCATGGCGGACGGATGGTCTGTGCCGTCATGCGTGATGGTACACGACACATCGGCATCTTAAGCGGGTGTAGCAAAGGCAAGCTGATGTTGAACGGATATCCATCCTCCTTTCCTGGTAGTCTCTATGCCGGAAGCTACAGTAACAAAGGAAAACAAAAAGCTAAAAAAATCTCCTCTAAAAAGAAAAAAAGGAATTCCAAAAACAAAGCTCGCCCTTCTGCCAAGCTAAATGCCTTTAATAGACCGCCCGACGAACTTCTAAATCCATACTTTCCTTATAACGTAGGCGAATTTGGCTCAAACGGAAATGGAAATTATGCAAATGGCAGAGCAGGCTATCGCGGCAGATATGGATACGGGGGAGGGCTTGCACTAGATCTGGCCTTAATCGCCTTTCTATTCCTCCTTATCTAAACGCCGTATTTCAGAACACAAAAGAACCGGAGGACCATTCATCGCCTCCGGTTCTTTGTATTTGTCGTTTTATAATCTACTCTGCTAAGCCGTTCTTATAGGCATAGATTGCCGCCTGTGTGCGGTCCTCCACTCCTAATTTGGCGAGAAGGTTCGTGACATGGAATTTTACCGTCTTAATCCCGATAATCAGTTCATCTGCGATATCCTGGTTAGACTTCCCTTGTGCCAACAAGCGAAGAACCTCCATCTCACGATCTGTTAGCTCTGTATGCGCGGGCGCTTCAGCCTGTGGCTGGCGGAATCGATTCATCATCTTAGAGGCCACCTGTGACTCGAGTACGGACTGTCCGCGTGCAGCTGCACGGATCGCATCCGCAATCTCGGAAGCACGAGACGTTTTGAGCAAATAACTGAATGCACCTGCCTCAATGACCGGGTACATTTTCTCATCATCCAAATAACTCGTCAGTACAATCACCTTTGTCTCTGGAAGCAGGCGTGTCACTTGGCGTGTCGTTTCAATACCATCCATGCCATCCATGACCAAATCCATTAAAATCACATTTGGCTTGTATTCTGATGCTAACCGTATGCCTTCTTCTCCGCTTCCAGCCTCGCCGACCACTTCAATCCCTTCTTCTGTCCCCAGCACTGCCGCAAGCCCGATCCGCACCATTTCATGGTCGTCTACCAGCAGCACGCTAATCGGTAATTCCGTTTCCATGATCATCGTTCCTTCCGCTTTCAACATAAATAACTGGCACAGACACCTCGATGCGTGTCCCTTTTCCCGGAGCCGTTATATACTGAATAGCCCCCCCAATTTCACTGACCCGCTCCTGCATGGTGGATAATCCATATGATGTCTGCTTTTTCTCATCCATTTCAAAACCAATACCATTATCCCGAATCGTCAGCCTAATGGAATCCGGGCGCTGCACGATACGAATTTCCATACGAGTTGCTTTGGCATGGCGCAATGTATTAGACATCGCTTCCTGAACAATGCGAAACAAGTGATTCTCAATGCCTTTAACCAACTGTACTCCGCTTTCCATCTCAAAATCAATCTCCATTGGTACTTTTGCCTGTAATTCCTGTACCAAATCACGCAAACCCTGCTCAAGCCGTTTTCCTTCCAGATAGACAGGCCGTAAATGAAGGAGTAACGCCCGCATTTCGGATTGTGCCACGGAAGACATTTCTTCAATTAATGCAACCTGACGTTGCGCTTTATCAAAATCCTTGTCCAGTGTCCTGCCCACAGCCGTCGCTGTCATTGAAATAGCAAACAATTGCTGCGATACTGCATCATGCAACTCTCTGGCCAGCCGCTGCCGTTCCTCTACGATCGCAGTCATTCGTGCCTGTTCTGCCAGCTGAGCATTATCTGTAGATAAGCGTTGTAAAGACGTAACTTGTTCCTGCCATTTACGCCCGATTCTTTCCAACTGCTCTCCTAGCCTGCCAAGCTCATCATGCCCTAGGGGAGGCAACTCACGTGCAGGGGTGCCCTTTTCCCACATTAGCAATGTCTCTCTTAACATTTCCAGTCTGCTTTTAAAGCGATAACTTTCATAAAATCCGTACATTGCGCCTGTACCAATCAACACCAGTATAACGGCTCCTGCTACTTTCAGTATCATTCCCCAGGTTGGGAACGACTTCACATATCCATATGTATACAGCATATAAAAGACAACTACACCCACAACAACACACAGGAGGATACCTTCACCCATACTGCGGGTTACCATGTTGGACGTTTTTTTATGATTCATCCCGGTTCCTCCTGATTCAATAAAATCGAATGCGGACATCGCCCGCCAGGTACGAAACGACAAACTTCACTTTATATTCACTCTGCTCAAAATGAGGAGACTTCCACACCAGTCGGTTGAGCATCCCTGCCTCATGGTCCCGGTCGAACTGAATCTGCCCGAACAATACGAACATCTCCACCTCTACACCGTAATTATCCGGCAGCGTGATGTCAATGTCACCGAAGATCCCCTGTAAAAATATGACGGGCTCACGCTCCTCTGGAAGAGCCAGCGTCAGGTCTGCATCCACATCCCCAACCACATGCCATATGCTTGTGCTGCGCAAGCTCCACGGCACTTCATCCCATTTGTGATTTGATATGAAATTGTGTTTGAATATGGAGCTTTGACCTTTATGCAGCTTTCTGGAACGTGAATAGAACACAGCCAGCGAAGCCAATGTGATCACCACAAACAAGAACAAATGATCCAGCACTAGTAGACCAGCACCGATGGCAAGCATCGTATAGCCCTTTTTGATTTTGGAATTGCGAATCTTATATATTCCCGCCAACATTAGGATCAGTGCAAACACGGAGAGGAACCCAATCCACTGACCGAATAAAACGATAATCCCGATGCCAATCCCTGCCAGTGCCAAGGCTGATTTTCTTCTCTCCATGCTGCACCCCCTTTTTTGTTTATACAGGAAGGAAAAGCCATAGTGGCGCAATTTATCGCCATATGGCTTCCCGAACCATACAGATTGAGCACTGTTATTGGTCAGTGTCCATCTATACAGCATATCATAATGTTTGGGTTCCGAGTAGTTAGTCCTTCTTCATATCTACAGGTTTAGCACCTGTCTGAATTTTGGACTTCAATTGTTGAAGCTGCTCATCCACTTTAAATTGTTTTTCAGCTTCTGCGGGATTAACATATGCCTCTCCCGGTGCTTGACGATAAGGGGCACGCAGTACGTCAGCTTCCGCCTCCATTTGCATGATTTTTTCCTCCATGCGGTGGAAGCCCAGCGAAGCAGACCCGCTTTCAATCGTGTGCAAGCTATTGATTTGCGACATTTGCTTTTTGGCTTTTGCCATTTGAGCACGGGATACCAGCTCATTACGCTTATTGCGCATTTTGTAGAATTCATCCTTCATTCCATGAAGCTGCTGTACCAGTTCTTTCGCTTGAAGCTCGGCTTGAGTGTGCAAGTCACGGTATTCATCCTGCTTTTGCACAAAATAAATCTTCTCGCCCAGCAGCTTGCGGGCTACTTCTTCCTGACCATTTCGCAATGCAGATTCGGCCTGCTTTTCGCGCTCATTGGATACACGTACAGCCTCCTCCAAGCGCTGTTTCATACGACGCTCATTTGCCATTTGCTTGGCGACCGTTACCTCAGCCTCGTGAATTTCTGCCTCCATATCACGCAAGTACTGATTTAACATGATAATCGGATCTTCAACTTTATCCAACATTTCATTCACCGATGCTCTTGTCATATCCTTCATTCTTTTAAAGATTCCCATTATTTACGTTCTCCCTTCTCGAATTGCTCTACTTTTTTACGTAACTCTTCCAGTTCCTTTTTCATTGCTTTTTTCTCGATATCTTCCATCATGGAATCCAGATCACTGTTGTGTCCTGCATTAAATTTGGATGAATAGCGGGCATCCTGACCAAACGGGTTCGAGTTGCCGTATGCTCCGCCTTGATTGTAACCAGTTCCTTGTCCGTACTGTGTTCTAGTATTACTACCGCCATAATAGCGCGGATCTTGCTGGGTATAGGGACCGCTATCTGGACCGAATCCTCCATCGTAAGGAGATCTTGGTTCCTTGGAAATAACCAACGCTGCAATCACATAAATCATAAATGTGGTGCCTGCTGTAATAAAGAAACTGATCACAACCAGAATACGTATCCAAGTTGAGTCCATTCCTGTTGCGTCAGAAAGACCGCCACATACTCCAGTTAATACTCTATCCCGGCTTGATCGGTAAATTCGGGTCATAATTTACTTACTCCTTCCCGCTGTTGTTCAGCTTGCTTTTCAATCTCGCCCACTCTTGTTCGAGTAGCGATCCACCGCTGTGAGCATCCCTTGTATACTCCTCACCCCGACGCAATTCACGCAGACTCATCGTTTCTGCTTCCATATCGGCTACCCGGTCTTCCAAGCGGTTGAACATTCGGGGAACATTTCGTCCACCGTATGTACCTGCCCGTTCGTTCATTTGCTGCTGGAGTCTCAACGTTTGTACACGTGCAGCGTAATACTGACGCTTACTGTGTACCGTTTGGTATTCTGTCTTTAATGTATCCAGCTGTTGCTCCAATTCACGTAATGATTCACGGCTCTGCTCCCACAGTTCTCTATACTGCTCTTCTTTTTCTGCATACAGCATTTTTTCCTGAAGGGCTAGCTTTGCGACGTGTTCCTCATCTGCCTTCAAGGCCAGCAGCGCTTGTTCCTCCCGTTTGGACTGCATGGACAATGCATGATCCAACTGCTGCTTCATTTGTCTTGTATGCACTGCATACTGCTGATGAAGCTTTTCCGCTTCGGCGATTTCCTGACGGGTATTATATAGAAACTGGTCAATGAGTTGTACCGGATCTTGACTTTGTTCCAAATGCTCATTGAAGGTTGCTACCGTAATATCACGCATTCTTCGAAAAACACTCATTGGCGTCTACTCCTTTCACAAGTTCGTATTTTCATCATTTCTTGCTCTTTGCTTTCGTACATTTTTCTTCATCCTCAAACTGTCACATTCAGTAGCGTCTTCTACGGTCACTCAGCATGGATACACCAAATATGATTAATCCGATTGCTAACAGTGGTCCAATAAGCCAGGACAGCTTGCCCAGTAAAATCAGTACCCCGAGCACAAGCACGATCCAACCGAAGAGCGCATTTCCTCTTTTCACACCGTAGTACCCCAACATAATCATGGCTATCGGAATTAAGTAACCAATCAGATGTCCTACAAAGTGACCGAAAAACGGAGTAAACTTACCGAGCAGCATAATCGAACCCAACACGATCAGTACAATGGCTAATCCATTCCCTTTGTTAACTCTCATTATCTCTCACCGCCTTTCACTGTGTCTTGCTTATGTCCTTATTGTACGCTGACCTAACGTTTGACAAAACGGACCCCAGACGGTTTTTGAACCTAGACCTAAGTCGGGGGTGAATATAGACCTGCGGCTAACCACTTCTACGCTGCTCTGCTGCAAGGGTTGTTGAGTGTCGCTTTCCTGCATGCTTAGAGCGTAGTGAAAGGACGAGACAAGCAAATAAGGCTACCGCTGCCACCATATAAGGCAAATTAATATGAACATCAAACAGCAGTCCTGCAACTAACGGTCCAATTACATTCCCCAAGCTGGTATAGGATGAGTTCATACCCGCTACAAACCCTTGCTCATCCCCAGCCTGCCGCGATAGAGAAGTGCTTACTGCTGGGCGAAGGATATCCATAGCCAGAAAAATGATAAAAGTCGTCAGCATAATCATCACGTACTGCTCGGCAAATAAAGTTAGGAAAATAAACAGTCCTCCAATAGCCAAGCAAAGGTGAATTACTTTTTTCTCACCAAAACGGTTAATGATCCAACCAAATATAGTTGCTTGAACAACTGCCCCCAAAATAGACCCTGTCGTTATAATGATGGCAATATCCATTGGTGTAAAACCATATTTATGGTCAACAAACAGTCCAAATACCGTTTCAAAATTTGCCAATCCAAAAGCAACGACAAATACAATGAGCAAGCCCATGAAATACGGAGATTGATAGGACTTCGCAAATTGCTGTAAAAGGTTTTCTTTTTCACGCGGAAGCTCTCTATTGTACTGTTGCTTTTCCTTGCTCAAAGACTCAGGCAACACGAGCAGAGACAAAATAGCCGCTATCCCTGCAGCACCTGCCGCCGCAAAGAAGGGAATACGTATTCCATAGGCAGCAAGCAAACCGCCAATCCCTGGTCCGATTATGAAGCCTGTGTTAATCGCTGCATTAATCATCCCCATACCCTTGCCTCTTTCTTCAAACGAGGTCACATCAGCGACGTAGGCCATAATAGAAGGAGTAAGCAACGCTGCCCCTACCCCGCCCATGATTCGTGCAACAAACAAGGTAGGGACGGAACTCGCCAGTCCAAAAACAAGCTCTGACAGCATGAAAATAAACATCCCAGAAACAATCAACTTTTTACGTCCATAACGGTCAGACAACTTTCCTGACAAAGGTGATAATAAGAGCTGTGTCAGCGCAAAGGCTGCAACCATTAGTCCCATTGAAGAACCGTTCATCCCTAGCTCACTTATAAATTTAGGTAAAACAGGAACGACTAATCCAATCCCCATGAATGCTAAAAAAATGTTAAGCATCAATAACAGCATTGCTCCCCGATTTCTTGTTAGTATAGACATATTTCCACCCTTCCTTTTCAGAACCCCTTTTATTTATCAGTAATAAATTTCAATATTCCAACTTCAAAAACAAAAAAACTTTAATTGTTTTATTAGTTTTCACATAAAAAAATAGCCTCTTTTAATACACACATATTATTAGGCTATTTTTGTTTTTCGACTAACCCAAATAACAATATATCTACAATGGAATAAGTTGCTTCCTCTACCGTCACACTGTTATCCAGAAAGAAACGCTGATCAAGCGTTAAATTCACTGAATCAATAATTAGCTTCATGATCAGAGCCTCATTTTTGTTCACAATAATTCCTTCTCGAATACCTTCCTGAATTAATGTTCTAATCGGGGACCAATCATTTAAATCAGCATGTACTCTTTTCCATTGCTCAGGATAATACTTTTTCATCTGGTCCAATATTCTTAAATCATAAAACTTATAATACAGCGGCATAACCCTAATCGACTGCTTAATCTTTTCTAACAAAGATAATTCATTGTTTTGGATAATTTGCTCCGTCTTTTGAATCATATCATCATTTGTACGCTCAATAAGTGTCTCTAAAATAAGAGTCTTAGACGAAAAATTTTCATACAACGTACGCTTACTGATGGCAAGTCTTTTCGCAAGATCATCCATAGTAAATTTCAATCCATTCTCATGAACTTCCTCTACAAAAGCTTCCAAAATTCTTTCTTGCATATGCATTCCTCATTTCTTTTACACTTAATAAACTATAAATGTTTTTTCAGTACCACTATCCTACTACAACCCCAAAGTCCCAGTCAAATATACTATTTAGAAAAGAAACTATGTGAAGTTCTTATCTTCATTCATCTGACACCCGATTAATTATGTAGCCGAAATTGAGAATGCAATTAATAAAAAGGGTGATAAAATGCCTTTAAGCTTTTATCACCCTTTTGTGTATACCGGCGAGAGGACTGAACCTCCACGGTTTCCCACTCGATACCGAATTAAATCTTGATAATACCTTGTTTGACGAAGGGGAAAAAGCGCTGTTCGTCGATTTCTACCCGCAAGGTAATCTGTCGATGTACTTTGGTATTGAGCAGCGGGATCAACTTCCGTAGCTATGGTCTGCGACAGGACTAACTCAGTTGCTCAGTATCGAGGAATTTTAGAATACTTGTACAACTTCTTTAATATCATCAATTTCCTCAAGAATTGCGCGCTCAATAGCAACCTTTAACGTAATCGTAGCACTTGGGCAACCATTGCATGCTCCCAAAAATCTTAATTTTGCTATACCGTTCTCAACTTCGACCAGTTCAGCATCTCCACCGTCACGCAGTAAGAAAGGACGTAGTTTGAGAAGAACTTCCGATACTTCATCGAATAAAACTCCATTTTCATCCATTATGTCAACTCCTCCCATTGTTTTACCAACCGTCATTCAGACCTTTTTTCATCCTAGATCGTCTGAGTGATCCTTTGCTTTTTGCCTAAGAGTAACCTCTTGATCCGAAAGTTCCCTTATAAGCGTATGAATAGAGTCTAAAGGTATCATCACACCACAACTTGCGCTCAATCCTGACAGCATATGGAGGCAGAATTGAAGTTTTCGTATCTCTCGGGTAATTTGAGCTAGTTCTGAATCGTCCGATTTATTTTTCTTCATTACTAGCACCTCTTTAAAGAATGATAAAGGTTTGATCTATTAAATTAATGAATCAACCGATGCTACCTTCCATCTCAAATTGAATCAACCGATTCATTTCAACGGCATATTCCATTGGCAATTCTTTGGTAAACGGTTCAATAAAGCCCATTACAATCATTTGTGTAGCATCTTGTTCTGTAAGCCCGCGGCTCATTAAGTAAAACAATTGTTCCTCAGACACTTTGGATACTGTTGCCTCGTGCTCCAAAGTAATCTGATCGTTTTTAATTTCATTGTATGGAATCGTATCTGATGTTGACATGTTATCCAATATCAACGTATCGCACTTAATATTGGACTTAGACCCTGCGGAATCGCGGCTGAAGCTGGACAACCCTCGGTAGTTTACTTTTCCGCCCTGCTTGCTGATGGATTTGGATATAATCGTAGATGTTGTCTCGGGAGCAAGGTGAATTACCTTCGCGCCAGCATCTTGATGCTGATCTTTACCGGCTACAGCAATAGACAGGATGGACCCCTTGGCTCCCCGTCCTTTCAATAATACTGCCGGATACTTCATTGTTACCTTGGAGCCGATGTTGCCGTCCACCCATTCCATTGTGGCATTTTCTTCTACCACAGCCCTTTGGGTTACCAAGTTGTAGATATTAGGAGCCCAATTCTGAATGGTCGTGTAACGGACACGGGAATCTTTCCGGCAAATAATTTCAATAACTCCACTATGCAAAGAACTGGTACTATAAATAGGTGCTGTACATCCTTCAACATAATGGACAAAGCTGCCCTCCTCGGCAATAATTAATGTCCGCTCGAATTGACCCATATTTTCAGAATTAATACGGAAATAACCTTGTATAGGAACCTCGCAATGAACACCCTTCGGAATGTATACAAAGCTACCGCCTGACCAAACCGCACTATTAAGCGCCGCAAATTTATTGTCTGCGGGAGGGATGATCGTCCCAAAATGTTGCTTAAACACTTCGGGGTATTGCTTTAATGCAGTATCCGTATCAAGGAAAATAACGCCCTGATCCTCCAGTTCTTTCCGCATGCTGTGATAAACTACTTCCGACTCATATTGAGCGGATACGCCCGCCAGGAACTTTTGCTCCGCTTCAGGGATTCCCAGCTTGTCAAAGGTTGCTTTGATCTCGGAAGGAACCTCCTCCCAGGTCTTTCCCTGTTTTTCAGAAGGGCGAACGTAATACTGGATGTCATCAAGATTTAGCCCGGTCAAATCCGCTCCCCATTCAGGCATCGGCATTTTGTAGAATTGATTCAAAGCTTTCAACCGAAAATTGAGCATCCATTCCGGCTCTTCCTTGATCCGGGAAATTTCCCGGACAATCTCTTCCGTCAGACCTTTTCCAGATTGAAAAATAGACTGGTGCTTGTCGCGAAACCCATATTTATATTCGCCCATATCTGGTGCTTTTTTAGCCATTAGTATCACTCCTTTTTAACCTTTCAAGATTCATTTTGATTTGCTATGATCTGCCGAGCTTGCTTTCCACTAAATCTTTTAGGCGACTGCGAACACCTTCCAGCGGGATCTCCGAAATGACAGGAGCGAGAAATCCGAAAATAACAAGATGTTCGGCTTCACTCCGTGATATCCCGCGCGACATCAGATAATAGATTTGCTCTGCATTTACTTGCCCCACGGATGCAGCATGACCCGCGGTTACATCATCCTCATCTATCAGCAGGATCGGATTGGCATCGCCGCGAGCTTTAGGACTTAGCATAAGCACGCGTTCTGTTTGCTGACCATCACAATGGGTTGCACCTTTTTCAATCTTTGTAATGCCGTTGATAATGGCCGTAGCTTCTTCAAGCATGACTGCACGCGTAATCATCTGGCTTACCGAGCTTCTGCCAAAATGCTGAGCTTGAGTAGTATAGCTCGATTTTTGATTGCCCGTGCCAATAGCAATTACCTTATTGTCGGAGACCGCCCTGTTGCCTTGTAGCAAAGTCTTGGTATCGCTGGCAGTATAACCATTGTTCATCTCACCGATAATCCATTCCACATCCCCATCAACAAGAACGACCGCCCGTCGCTGGGTGAAATCCGTTGTAGTTGCAGCAAGCTGATGAACCGAAGCTACTTGCACCTTTGAGCCCGCCCCCGCGAAGACCTCCGTCACACCGTTATGCAATACCTTGACATCATCACCACTCGATACACAATTATCCACATAAGTGATCTTGCTGTTGCTCCCTGCCACAATTAAGACGTGAGGAGCAAAACACACACCGCTTGTATCGTTAAGAAAGATCGCTTGAATAGGTGCTTCAACCTCTACACCGTCTGGGACATATAGAAAAACGCCACCACTCCATAAGGCACTGTGTGCAGCAGATAAACGATGTTCTTCTGGCTTTACTGCCTGAAAGAGATAACGTTGAACCAGCTCCTCATGCTCTTTTGCCGCAGTATGCAGATCCGTTAAAATGACTCCCTGGGCGGCTAAGCTCTCGGACAATTTCGTATACACTACATCCGAGTTGAACTGAACGATTAGTCCGCCTTTCACCGGAGAAGTAACCAAACCTCGAACAACCTCCGGCGCTTCCTCCAAACTAGACCACGCATTCTCAGCTTTGTAATCTCCACTTTCGTAGATATCCCATTTTTCAAGATTGATTTTCTCCACTTTAGGCAACTCCAGGGTCCCTGCCAGTTCGAGTGCATGAACGCGGCGTTCAATCAGCCAACGAGGTTCATCCTTAGCACTTGACCATGCGCGTAAATCGTCCACATTCATTGAAACTCTAGCTTGTATATCCACGTGCTGTTCCTCCTCTCCGGCTTTTAAGCTTCCCTTACCGTCTCATCCGTAATCCCAAGTTCCTCCTTCACCCAATCGTACCCTTCAGCCTCCAAACGATGGGCAAGCTCCGGACCGCCAGATTTAACTATCTGGCCTTGCATCATGACATGCACAAAATCCGGGGTAATATAATTCAACAATCGTTGATAATGGGTGATGATTAAAAAGCCTCTATCCGGGCTGCGCATCTCATTTACGCCATTGGCCACAATACGCAGTGCATCAATATCAAGCCCTGAGTCCACTTCATCCAGGATCACAAACTTGGGTTCAAGTAGCATCATTTGCAAAATCTCATTCCGCTTTTTTTCACCGCCAGAGAATCCCTCATTCAAATAACGATGCACAAATTCCGGGTTCATCTCCAGCCCCTTCATTTTGCTCTCCATTTCACGGATAAAACGGATTAAGGATATCTCATCGCCTTCTTCACGCCGTGCATTGATGGCACTTCTGAGAAAATCCGAGTTGGTCACGCCAGCAATTTCACTTGGGTATTGCATAGCGAGGAACAAGCCTGCCTGGGCACGCTCATCCACCTCCATCTCCAGAAGGTCTTCATTGTCCAATGTCACCTTACCGCCAGTAACCTCATATTTGGGATGGCCCATTAAAGCTGAAGCCAATGTACTTTTCCCCGTCCCATTAGGCCCCATAATCGCATGAATCTCTCCGCCATGAATCTCCAGTGTGAGCCCTTTTAAAATTTCTTTCCCTTCAATCTTGGATCTTAATTCCTCAATCTTTAATGTCGTCATTTATCATAAACTTCCCTTCGGAGTATTCTTCGGCACGCGCCACCAAATCACTCATAAATTTTCCAATAGTCTGCAGCTCAACCTCTGAATAGGATTCAATGAATTGGTAAAACCTTTCTTCTTTTTCTTTGTGCAGTTCTTTATGCAAATGATAAACGTGTCTTCCCTTATCCGTTAAACTAAAGTAAATCTCCTTACGATTGCTGTTCAGTTGACTTTTCATAATGAAGCCCATTTCCAGCAGCTTTGCACTAATTTTAGTAATACTAGCTTTGGACAACCCCATCTTCTCCACAATCCCGGTATGATTTATCGGTTCATAATCACCAATGCAATCAATAACGTGTACACTAGTAATATTGTTGGAGAGCATGTCAATCTGGTACTTTCTGGCCTGTTGCCGAAACGAGTTAATTTCTTGTTCAGTATACAGCTCATTCAGATGTAGCATTTTAATATATTGCTCGTAAAGATGACCTTTAAAATGATTTTGAAACTCCAATTTCCCAATCTCCCCTCTTTTGTAGTAGTTGCAGACCAAGTTTAGTGTCACCATTAGATTATTTTTGTTCACTAGTAAACAAAGTTATATTAACACAATTGATATTGATTATCAATATCAATTGTGTTAAATGTGATACAATTTTGGAGGCACTTTTCATCATGGGTTTGTTGTCATTGTCATCGGCCTCAGGCTGTGTTTTGACTAGGGCACGTTCTGGAAATGGTTTTGAATACCTCTGATCAATCCTGCTTTGCGGGGGTTGAACAATGGAACCAATTTGGCAGCACCCGGATGGATCTGGTAACCGAAGCCAAGTCCAAGACCGTTGCCTATGAACGTCATGGTACACCTGCCAAAGACCGGGGTCGCTATCGTAAAAGAGGACAAAGGTGGTGCTTGGCCGAGCTGTTTTAAAGCCGTATCGCCGCGTTTGAGTACGCTATCGTGAGCATGTATAGCAATGAATAATCAGTCAGTTGCCTGTGTCTGGATATGTTATGAGGCCAAAGAGTATACCAAAAACTGTGGTTTTTGCTGGTGAATCCGAACAGGCGATGCTCCATTCTAGCCAGCACCGATCTGACACTGGAGATGACCTAGATCATCGAACTTTATCCGCCCAGTTCAAAATCAAATGCACCTTCTGGGCGCTAAAGCAATCCATCGGCGGATTAGCTACCACTTTTGTAGCAAATCCATTCCGAAGCTCAACTGGTATTTGAAAAAGGATCGGGTTCACCCTCTGGAGTTGTTGGAAGAGGAGAAAGCGCAACGGGACATCCGCCTAACTGTAAAGATGAGAATGGTAAACGATAACCAAAATGGATCCCTACGGGGCTTAAGATAAAAGGAACCAAGAAAAGAGCCGAAATCTTGCTTCAGGAAGCCAGAAAGAATTATCATATGGAAGGACAAGCACTTGCGTTTGAAAACGAAGATATGCTGCAAGAGTAAAAGCGGCTACTCCATCCGGTAATCAAAGGTGTCTTCAGCTCAAGCAATGAGTGGGGTACTAAAGCTCAAATAAAAAAAGTTCATTAGAGAATGTCTCTAATGAACTTTTTTAGTTAATACCGGCGAGAGGACTCGAACCTCCACGGTTTCCCACTCGATTTTGAGTCGAGCGCGTCTGCCATTCCGCCACGCCGGCATATTTAATTATGGAGGCGCCACCCAGATTTGAACTGGGGAATAAAGCTTTTGCAGAGCTTTGCCTTACCACTTGGCTATGGCGCCAGAATATAACTAAGCGGACGACGGGAATCGAACCCGCGACCCTCGCCTTGGCAAGGCGATGCTCTACCGCTGAGCCACGTCCGCATAAGATGGCTGGGGATATAGGATTTGAACCTATGCATGACGGAGTCAAAGTCCGTTGCCTTACCGCTTGGCTAATCCCCAATAAGAAAGGGCGGCCGATGGGGCTTGAACCCACGAATGCCGGAGTCACAGTCCGGTGCGTTAACCACTTCGCCACGACCGCCACAGGAAAAGAAGTAATTGGCAGGGGCAGCAGGAATTGAACCCACACCAACGGTTTTGGAGACCGTTGTTCTACCTTTAAACTATGCCCCTATAAAACTGGTGGAGGATGATGGATTCGAACCACCGAACCCGTAAGGGAGCAGATTTACAGTCTGATGCGTTTGGCC
>NZ_JAAMNS010000075.1:0-281 GCF_011066175.1 Paenibacillus sp. EKM211P | reverse complement strand
GTGCCGGCGAGAGGACTTGAACCCCCAACCTACTGATTACAAGTCAGTTGCTCTACCAATTGAGCTACACCGGCACAAAAACTATTCAATTAAAAGTGGCTCGGGACGGAATCGAACCGCCGACACGAGGATTTTCAGTCCTCTGCTCTACCGACTGAGCTACCGAGCCTTACAATAGAGCTCTTTATCAAGCAATGTATTACTAATGGCGGAACTGACGGGATTCGAACCCGCGATCTCCTGCGTGACAGGCAGGCATGTTAGGCCTCTACACCACAGTT
>NZ_JAAMNS010000074.1:0-284 GCF_011066175.1 Paenibacillus sp. EKM211P | reverse complement strand
TCGACCCGGATTACCCGGCGGAGCGCGTGCGGTTCATGCTCGAAGACAGCGGAGCGAAGGTGCTGCTGACGCAAACGCTGCTGCGAGATCGCGCCGAAGCCTGGCTCGACGAAGAGGAGCTGGCGCTGGCGGCGGTGCTGTACCTGGACGACGAAGCGTCGTACAGCGAGGAGCGGGCGAATGCCGACAGCTTCCATGAAGCCCGTTCGGAGGATCTGGCGTACGTGATCTATACGTCGGGAACGACGGGCAAGCCGAAGGGCGTGATGATCGAGCACCGCAGC
>NZ_JAAMNS010000073.1:0-285 GCF_011066175.1 Paenibacillus sp. EKM211P | reverse complement strand
ACACGACCGTTAAGCCCTCCAGCGCCGATGGTACTTGGACCGCAGGGTCCTGGGAGAGTAGGACGCCGCCAAGCAAAATCCTTTAAAGGATGATAAAATTTAATGAATTAGGGCCTTTAGCTCAGCTGGTTAGAGCGCACCCCTGATAAGGGTGAGGTCGGTGGTTCGAGTCCACTAAGGCCCACCATTTCTAGATTGACTAAAAGTTTGGGGCTATAGCTCAGCTGGGAGAGCGCCTGCCTTGCACGCAGGAGGTCAGGGGTTCGATCCCCCTTGGCTCCACCA
>NZ_JAAMNS010000072.1:0-289 GCF_011066175.1 Paenibacillus sp. EKM211P | reverse complement strand
CGTCCTACTCTCCCAGGACCCTGCGGTCCAAGTACCATCGGCGCTGGAGGGCTTAACGGTCGTGTTCGGGATGGGTACGTGTGGAACCCCTCCGCTATCGCCACCAAACATGAATTTGCTCTGCAAATTCTTCCGAAGCTTATTCGGTTCATCACGGATTCTGTGAATGAATCGCCATACGCTTGTCGTATGTACTTCTACATACCTTCAAGGTTACACCCTGAAAACTGGATCCGAAACTTCATTGCGCCTTATCTTTAGGATAAGCCCTCGACCGATTAGTATTGGT
>NZ_JAAMNS010000071.1:0-292 GCF_011066175.1 Paenibacillus sp. EKM211P | reverse complement strand
CAAGGGAGAAGACGATTCATCAATTGTTTGAGGAGCAGGTGGAGCGAACACCGGAACATCCGGCAGCCCTATACCAAGATCGGCAATTGACGTACCGGGAGCTGAATGCCCAAGCGAATCGGGTGGCTCACGTCCTGCGGAAGAAAGGCATCGGACCCGACCAGATGGTGGGCATCGCAGTTCATCGATCGCTGGAGATGATGGTCGGCCTGCTGGGGATTTTGAAGGCAGGCGGGGCGTATCTGCCGTTACATCCAGAGGACCCGGAAGAACGGCTGGGATTCATGCTGGA
>NZ_JAAMNS010000070.1:0-292 GCF_011066175.1 Paenibacillus sp. EKM211P | reverse complement strand
TTCGTTTCGGTATCCAGTTTTCAAGGTGCAATTCGCTTCATCGAAGCGAAACCCGATGAATATTTCGGTTCTACACGGATGTATGAATGAAACATTCGTCGAAACTTGAGAGTTTGAACTCTCAAAACTGAGCAACGAGTGAGTAGTTTAGGGATATTCGTTTCATTCACACGAACGTGATGAACCAAATCGAATATCTGGTCGCAGGTACATGTACCTGCTGATTTGAATGTTTCCATCGCAGGAAACGATTCTCCATAGAAAGGAGGTGATCCAGCCGCACCTTCCGATA
>NZ_JAAMNS010000069.1:0-296 GCF_011066175.1 Paenibacillus sp. EKM211P | reverse complement strand
CGAACAAGCACATCCTGCCAAATGGCGGCCAGCTTCGCCTCCAGTTCGGTGCGCGGCGCCACGTATTCGCGGCCTCCTGCCCCCCCTTCCGGTGCCGGCAGCGCCTTCCGGTCGATCTTTCCGTTCGGCGTCAGAGGC
The DNA here is from genome assembly GCF_011066175.1 of Paenibacillus sp. EKM211P. Taxonomy (NCBI): domain Bacteria; kingdom Bacillati; phylum Bacillota; class Bacilli; order Caryophanales; family Paenibacillaceae; genus Paenibacillus; species Paenibacillus sp. EKM211P. The sequence continues at coordinate 158 of NZ_JAAMNS010000069.1, read as the reverse complement.
AGGCGCTCCAGCTCCACGAAGTACGACGGGATCATGTACCCCGGCAGCTCGCTGGCAATCGCCCGCTTCAGATCCGCCGCTGTCAAGCCTTCTTCCGCTGTATAATAAGCGCACAAAGCTTTCTGACCTTCTTGATCTTCCCTGACGACGACGACCGC
>NZ_JAAMNS010000068.1:0-306 GCF_011066175.1 Paenibacillus sp. EKM211P | reverse complement strand
GAAGGAAGCGGTCGTCGTCGTCAGGGAAGATCAAGAAGGTCAGAAAGCTTTGTGCGCTTATTATACAGCGGAAGAAGACTTGACGGCGGCGGACCTGAAGCGGGCGATTGCCAGCGAGCTGCCGGGGTACATGATCCCGTCGTACTTCGTGGAGTTGGAGCGCCTGCCTCTGACGCCGAACGGAAAGATCGACCGGAAGGCGCTGCCGGCACCGGAAGGGGGAGCAGGCGGAGGCCGCGAATACGTGGCGCCGCGCACCGAACTGGAGGCGAAGCTGGCCGCCATTTGGCAGGATGTGCTTGTTCG
>NZ_JAAMNS010000067.1:0-313 GCF_011066175.1 Paenibacillus sp. EKM211P | reverse complement strand
CTGGAGTCGATCGCCGCTTCCGTCACGCCGTATGCGTTGATGATCCGGAACAACGAGCCGAAGCGTTCCTGCAAGGTCCGGTAATCCGCCACGCTGCAGCTGTCTGAGCTCGTGATCAACAGCTCCATCCAGCTCATATCCAGCCGCTGCTCGTGCACATACTCTAGGAACGGCACGATCAGCGCCGGTGTCGATTCGAAGATGGTGACACGTTCCCGCTCCATCCAGTGGTGCAAACGAGACGGATCGATCCGGTCGTCCTTCGGCACAATCACCATCGTGCCTCCGTTGTACAGCGTCCGCGCGATATCTC
>NZ_JAAMNS010000007.1:0-221247 GCF_011066175.1 Paenibacillus sp. EKM211P | reverse complement strand
ACACGACCGTTAAGCCCTCCAGCGCCGATGGTACTTGGACCGCAGGGTCCTGGGAGAGTAGGACGCCGCCAAGCAAATAATAGTATGACTCTGCATAGTCGTACTCAGGTCGTCGAGAATGCCTCGACGGCTTTTTTTTGTTTTCCCATCATTCAACATAACATCCTATAAGGTATATACTGCGTATATGCAAATTTATGATAGTTACAAAAAAAGGCTGTTCCATGACTTTTAAAGGTCAAAGGAACAGCCTTTTATAATTTAATTTCGTAGACATTTTGGAGGGGAATTTCATTTCGAGCCGAATCTGTCGACTACAGCGAAACGAAGCACTGTTCCCATTGCTCGGTAATGGATGCTTTGTCAAGCTGCTCTCCAATGAGTGTGACATATCCCTGGCTCACCGGAAGTGCGGTGGGCTGCCACTCCAAGTGACTTCCTGAGAATTGCAAAAGCATTGTACCCTCATGCGGAAGCACACAATAACCTTTCGCACGAAGCAGCGAGGAACCTAGCCTAGTCAGAAAGTCTTCTAATCGTTGCTTTTCCAATGGCTGAGGAGAATATTGATGCAGTGTTAAGCTCTCCAGACGGGAAAAGGAATGGGGGAGGTCGTGATCGTGACTGTGGTTTTGACGGTGTGCAGAAATTACTTTGAATGCGGTACTTCTGGAGGCATTGCTAGGTCTTTCGTTATCTTTAGCGGGAATTGGGATAGGCGATGCTTCTGCATCGTTGGGCTGCATCTGTGCCGATGTATGTTGAAATACTTGTACAGGTTTCGGGTCAACCCATACGGAGGTCAGGACAGGTTCCAGCAGTGGTTCAAGGTCAATGCGGCTATACTCAGTAGTTTGCAACTTGGCCGTATCGTTGAGCTTGCGGATGTTCTTGACGACCTTAGCCACTTCACGGCTACTTGCGACATCCGTTTTGTTCACAACAATAAAGTCGGCGGAGCGAAGCTGTCCGTGCAGAGTCCGAACCAGCTCCTTGTCTGCAGTGAAGCGGCTGTTGTATTCATGGAACAGCTCAGCATCCACCACACTGATGCCGTGAACCAGATACAGCCGATCTGCCAGCAGTGGGGAGCGAAGTTCCTCCAGCACCTGCTCGGGGTTGGCTACTCCGGTGGTCTCCATGAAGATCACATCCGGCTCTTGGCTGAGCAGGGTGTGCAGTGCGCCAGCCAGCTCATTTCTTTTGCTGCAACAAATGCACCCCTCTAGCAGTCCTTCCACTGTTACGTCAGGCATTTCCTCTGAAATAATAGCGCTGTCTACATCATATTCGCCCATTTCGTTCATTAAAACAGCAGCACGAAGAGGAATCTGACGAGTATAGGCTAACAGCCGCAAAAGTAGTGTCGTTTTGCCGCTTCCAAGAAAACCACTGATTAATATAACAGGAACTTTGTTCATCATTTTTCCTCCTTGGCGGGTTTAGTGTGCCGTATTCAAGCGATCATAGGTTGCTACCGAGTCTGCTTGGGTATAGACATAAGGGGATTCTGGCTGCTTGACAGTCGTTATTTTATCGGATCGAATTTCAAGTACGGGTGCATTATCCTTTTGCGTTGCATGCAGTGTTCCTTCAATAGTCACCCAGGTATCCTTGTCAAAGGACGGAGGGTTCTGGGATTGGACGATAATCCCGAATGGCATGGCATCGGCAGTACAGCACATAACGAGGAACCTTCCTACTGCAAATAGACCTTTACCCGGTAGATTGTCGTCTTTATAGACAAAGCCGGTCACCTGTACTTTTTTTCCTTGAAAAGCGTGTTTATACAGTTCGATCGCTCCTATAGTTTCGGAAAAAATCTCCGGATGGATCTGTATAATGGGTTGCTGATACAGACGTTTCGCCAGCTCGGCGAATTCTACATTGTACTCATCGGGCGGAACGAACAGCTTATCCAGCGCTTCCTGACTCCATTTTCCCTTTAGAGGGAGCGAAGTTGGTGTGAAAGATGGAGTGGATAAAAGGGAGGCTGCGGGTGTGTTCGTGGTTTGTATGTCTGTTTTTCGTCGGATATCCGGGTTGGGATAGGTGAAGGACATACCTTTTTTGGCTGCCATATCACTGCCAAGCGCCTGATTGGGCAGCAGTGATCCGAACAGCAACGGAATGAGCAGCATTCCATATACGAGAGTTTTTTTGAACCAGCTTTGCGGTAAAGGATGTTCGCAATCGCATACATCTTCACCATCCCGGCTTCCCACGATTACGTGCCATGCCATCGCCAAAGCGATGAATATGAGTGGCACAGGACAGAGTAAAAGCAGCTTTTGCATGTGCGGAGCCAAGTAGTAATGAAGTGCACTTGTGCGATGTAATGTGATGATGTATGCAGCTAATCCGATCATGAGCAAGGAGCGCATGCCATATTGACAGCGGATGCTAAAGGTTGAATTCACGTTTGTTTTTACCTCCCCAATAACCATTCAGCAGTTATAGAGCCTATCAGGACGAGTACAACAATAAGCAAGCCCAAGATCACGACAAATTTGGTGCGGAAGGTGCTTAGCAGCATGAGTGTGCCTTTGAAATCAAGCATTGGGCCGAGTACAAGAAAGGCTGCCAGCGGGCCCAGTGTAAAGGTATGCGAAAAAGCAGTAGCTACAAAGGCATCGGAGGTGGAACACAGCGACAACACGTAAGCAAAGCCCATCATAAAGGCGTATGAGCCGACCGTTCCATTGCTTAACGAAAGCATTTCATCACGTGGGATAAAGGTTTGGATGGAAGCAGTCAATAATGCGCCGATAATGAGATATTTACTCATGTCCAAAAACTCGTCACCAGCATGTATAAAAAAGCCCAGCCAGGTGCGGTTATGCCGATGAGTAAGATTGTTCTGCTGCTGTTGGTTGAAGGAGAGTAACGACCGTTTGAGCGGATGCACACGCACACAGGCATATATAATCAATCCGATGGTCGCGGAAACGGCAAAGGCCAAAGCCATTCGCACGACAGTGATCTCTGGGTGGGAAGGGAAAGCCATCATCGTCGCAGCCAATACTACCGGATTGATAATAGGTCCGCTTAAGATAAAAGTGATACCCATATAGGCAGGCATTCCCTTGAGCATTAATTGGCGAACGACAGGGATCATGCCGCACTCACAGATGGGAAACAGCATACCTAGCAAGGAGGCGAGCAGGACACCCGGCACAGGATGGGCAGGCGCTATTTTACGAATCCATGTCTCCGGTACAAGCCACTGTAAAAGGGATGAAACAAGCACACCGATCAGGAGAAACGGAACAGCCTCCAGAAAAATACCCATAAATACCGTCTTTAATGACTGCAGCTGCCCTATATCTAACAAACGAAGCCACTGAGGAGATAGCGTAATAAGCACAGGGATGAGAAAGGCAAACGGAATCATAAAAGGCAGCATCTTCAACAGCGTACTGTTTTTCATTCCACATCTCCTTGGGAATAAGGGTTCTTATCTACATCCTATGCCTGTGTTGGGACAATCATGCCGCAGGATTATGCTTGAATCACCTCCTATATTGACAATTCAAAGCGTGGTCATATATATTTATGTTTGTTAATAGTAATTATTACGATTAAAATCCGATAAATGATTGCAAGAAGAAAACTTTTACGGTACGATCCATATTAGTGTTGTAAAGACAAGGAGGATTATATGATACCGATTGTTGTTTTATCCGGATTTTTGGGCAGCGGGAAAACAACTCTTCTTCAGCATGCGCTGGCTTACTACAAGGAGCAGGGGCTCAAGCCAGCTATTCTGATGAATGAGTTGGGTGATGTTAATCTGGACGGCAGTTTGGTGAACGACCAAGCCCCCATGAAGGAAATGCTCAGTGGCTGTATATGCTGTACCATTCGCGGAGATTTGGGCGTCGAGCTCATGAATCTTGCCGAGGAATATAAGCCAGATGTGATTATTGTAGAATGTACCGGAGTGGCTAATCCAATGGAGATTGTAGATGCAGTGACAGATGCCTCCATATATTCTTCTATGGTTTTACAATCTGTTATCACGGTCGTGGATGCGCGTCAATTTCTGGATTTCTCCTTGGGTAGTGAGAGAAGCAAGTCGTTTCGTTTGATGCAGGATCAGCTGCGATGTGCTTCCAAACTGATTATTAACAAGACTGATTTATTGGCTGCGGGAGAATTGCAAAAAGTACAGGCCCTTGTAAAAGAATTAAATCCTTATGCTTTGACTGTAAGCACGGAGCGTAGTGACGTAGATTTGGGTGCCTTTTTCTCCATTCAAGGAGAGAAACGGATGGATGTTTCACGGCAAAAGGAGTCCACAGTCGATATCGCGAATGATCATCAGCATGCGGAAGCTCATTTTCACACGTATGGTCATGATGATCATACAGGCCATCATCCTCATGACTATCATGAGCCCGAGCATCACGACCATGAACATGAACACGGAGAGCATTATCATTCCTACGACCATGTAGTTGTTCATACGTATTTTTTTGGACAACCTGTGTCACGCTTCGAGTTTGAACAGTTGTTCCGCAGTTTGCCTGCTGAAATTTACCGGGCCAAAGGAATCGTGCGATTTTTGGAATCGGAGGGCCAGATGATGTTTCAATTTGCCTATCGTGAGCTGGAAATCATCCCGATCCGACCGCAAAAGCCAGTGAACGATGTAGCGGTGATCATGGGCGAGAATTTCTCTGCTTCTGAGATCGGGGAACGATTGAAAAAGCTTGAAGCGGCTGCAAAGCCACTGGCTAGTTCATGATTTCGAGAACAAATAGCGTTTATTCATCCAAGCCTCATTCTCGAGCTGATCTAGCAGGGAAGCCTCCATGGAGATTTACAACAATTCTGCTGTTATTAACTGCGGGACTGGTGCTGTCAGTTACACTTGCGGTCATGCTGGGTCCTGTGGCTGTCGCCCCAGGGACAGTATGGCGAATTGCGCTGTCCCATCTGCCCTGGCTGGATCAGTGGATACCCGTGACATGGACCAAACCAGAGCAATATATCGTCTGGGAAATTCGCTTTCCGCGTGTGCTGCTAGGTGTTGTCGTGGGAGCAGGACTTGCTGTTACCGGAGCGGCTATACAGGCATTAATTCGCAATTCGTTAGCGGACCCCTATATTCTAGGAGTCTCGTCAGGTGCTTCAGTGACTGCGACGTTAGTTATTGTGTTTGGAGCTTTTGGATTTTTGGGACGACTTACACTGCCCATATCTGCTTTTATAGGCTCTCTAGCTGCGATGCTTATGGTGTTTGCGTTAGCTCGTGTGGCCGGACGGATATCGACGACCCGCTTGCTGTTGGCAGGGGTGGCGGTATCTATGATGCTGTCGGCTGTGACTAGCTTTATCGTTACGATGGCCCCGAATGAAAAAGGCATCCGTGACGCGATGTATTGGATGATGGGAAGTCTGGCAGGCGCTCAATGGGATACGCTTTTCATTCCAAGCCTTATTATAGCCGTGGGAACGGCTGTCCTTTTGACCCGATGCCGCTCATTGAATGCTTTGCTGACAGGAGAAGAAGCCGCCGTAACGCTCGGTGTGAACGTGCAGGCGTTCCGTGTATTATTGGTTGTTGTCGCTTCCCTTTTAACCGGGGCAGTCGTATCAGTGAGTGGCTCGATTGGTTTTGTTGGGCTTATGATTCCACACATCGTTAGGCTAATAGTGGGATCGGATCATCGACGTGTCCTGCCCGTCAGCCTGCTTTCGGGAGCTATCTTTGTCGTGTGGGCAGACGTATGTGCCCGGCTCGTGCTGGCTCCACAAGAGCTGCCGATTGGTATTGTAACGGCTGTGTGTGGCGGACCCTTTTTTGTGTGGCTGCTGCGGCGCAGTTCCTACTCGTTTGGAGGTGAAAAATGAATATAGAAGTCGAATGCGTGACCTTCAGTATTCACGATAAACGGTTGATCGACGGCATCAGTCTCCAAGTGAAAACAGGAGAGCTGGTCGGGCTGATCGGTCCGAATGGCAGCGGCAAATCTACGTTGCTTAAGAATATGTATCGGGTGTTAAGGCCTGACAGTGGTTTGGTGACGCTGGATGGCCAGGATTTATTGCGGATGAAGTACAAAGAGACGGCGCGACAAATGGCAGTGGTGAGTCAGGATGCGCCCCAAACGTTTGATTTTTCAGTACGGGACATCGTCCTGATGGGCCGCCATCCTCATAAGAAACTGCTGGAAGCAGATACTGTCTTCGATCATGAGCTGGTTGAGCAGGCGCTGGAGCGGGTAGGCATGAATGCTCAAGCGGATCAGGGGTTTGCTACCCTGTCGGGCGGTGAAAAGCAACGGGTATTGATCGCCAGGGCTTTGGCCGGACAAGCGAAATTTCTCATTTTGGACGAGCCGACGAATCATCTTGATATCCGGTATCAGCTGCAAATTCTCGATTTGGTCAAAACACTTCAGATCACTGCTTTAGCTGCACTGCATGATTTAAATTTGGCGGCATGTTATTGTGACCGATTGTATGTATTAAAAGAAGGCAAGGTGGTAGCCTCCGGCATAACAGAGAATGTGCTTCAGCCTGACCTGCTACGCAGTGTATTCGGGGTGGAAACAGAAATTCGCATTCATCCGAAAACCGGGAAACCGAGTATTACCTTTTTACCGGATTCTCTTAGAGGTGGAGACCATCTATGACATTAACAGGCAGAATGGTGATTCGATAAGGTAAGATAAAACTGTGAATGAAAGAGGAGACGTTACATATGAATAAATGTAGCAAACCCGCATTACCGCTGGTTATGCTAGCTTTGGCGATGCTGTTATTATCGGCCTGCGCAGCAGGAAACACGGCTCAAACCACAAATTCATCTGCAAACAGGCAGCAATCTGATGCATCGCAATCAACAACCCAAGAGAAGGCAGTAGAGATTGAGAACATGGGTGTAAAAATGGTATTTCCCGAAGCGCCCAAACGTGCGGTTACATTGAACCAGCATGCGACAGAAGTTATGCTGGCCCTTGGACTGGAATCTTCCATGGTAGGAACTGCATATTTGGATGATCAGATTTTACCGAAATATAAGACTCAATATGATAAAATCCCGGTTCTAGCCAAACAATATCCGTCCAAAGAGGTGTTTATGGCAGCTGCACCGGATTTTGCCTATGCGGGCTGGAAGAGTGCCTTTAATGATAAAAATTTGGGTTCCCGTGAGGAGCTTGCCCAACAGGGCGTGCAAACCTATGTACAGGAATCCTCCAATAAGCCGGGTCCTATATTAGAAGATGTATATCGGGATATACTAAATATAGGACGTATTTTCCGGGTTGAGGAGCGTGCAGAAAAACTGGTAAATGACATTCGTGCACAAGTGCAGTCCATTCAGACTCAAATTGGCACGGTTGAACGGGCACCCAAGGTTTTTGTTTATGACAGCGGCGAAGACAAGCCATTTACGGCTGCCAACAATTATCTGACGTCTTTGATTAAAAGTGTGAAGGCGAAAAATATTTTTGATGATATCGATAAAAGTTTTACGGAAGTAAGCTGGGAAGAGGTCGTGAACCGCAACCCTGATGTTATTATTATTCTCGACTACGGAGATACTTCACTGGCGGATAAAGAAAAGCTGCTGTTGAGCAAGCCCGCGCTGGCTGGTGTTGAAGCGATCAAAAACAAACGATTTGTGGTGCTGCCTCTATCCGCAGCGGCTGAAGGTGTGCGAGCACCGATTGCACTGAAAACCTTGGCAGCAGGCTTGTACCCGGACAAAGTGAAATAAACAAACAAAAGAGTTGCCAAAACATTGACGAACCTTGCCTAAACTGTTAAACTTGCTAATGCGTAAAGGTTACGTTTATCAAGCGCTTATTTTTTTATTACCAAATCGTAATAATTACGGTAGATGGTTTAATGATCATAAACGACCTGGAGAATCTGCGCTATGACGACCGCTCAGATGGCTCCAGGCTTTTTAAAGGAAAAGGAGATTTGCGTCATGTTATTGGCCTCATTGGAACAGGTCACATTTGGCTACGGAGATGTTCCTAACTTGGTAGATGCCAATGTTGAAATTTTTTCCGGAGAATTTGTGGCAATCACTGGACCGAACGGTGCTTCCAAATCGACGATGCTCAAGTTGCTGCTCGGTTTACTTCAGCCTTGGAAGGGCAAAGTGTTTATGTCCGACCGTACAGGTGAAGGTAAAAAGCTCGTTGTCGGATTTGTATCACAACAAATTGCTGCCTTTAATGGAGGGTTTCCAAGTACCATCCTGGAATTTGTCCGTTCGGGTAGATATACTCATGGCTCTTGGCTGCGCCGGATGCGGGCTGAGGATCATGATCTGACAGAGCAGGCGCTTCGTCAAGTAGGGATGTGGGATTTACGGCATCGCAAAATCGGCGAATTGTCTGGTGGACAGAAGCAGCGTATTTGTGTGGCAAGGGCACTTGCTCAGGAATCGGATTTGCTCATTTTGGATGAGCCCACGACCGGAATGGATCAGGAAAGCCGACATCACTTCTACGATCTGATGAATCAGCAGGTTAAGGAATATGGAAGAACTGTAGTCATGGTTACCCATGGACTATCGGAAGTACAACATTATCTGGATCGTATTATTGAGCTTGAAAGGAAGGAAGATGGCGGATGGAAATGCTGCACTACGACTTCATGCAGCGGGCATTTTGTGCCGGTGGGGTAATTGCACTGCTGGCCTCGGTGCTTGGAGTATACCTGATGCTACGGCGTCAGGCTCTCATGGCGGACATGCTATCGCATGTATCGCTGGCAGGGGTGGCAGCAGGTGCCTATTTAGGGATTAACCCGACGATAACTGGATTTATTGTTGCGGTGATCGGTGCGATTATTGTTGAATACGTCCGCAGATCTTATAAAACGTATAGTGAGATTTCTGTGGCTATTATTATGGTAGGTGGCCTCTCAACGGCTGTTATTTTAATGAATCTGAATCAGAGCATTAACAAAGGCTTTTCCGCTTATTTGTTTGGTTCGGTAGTAGCCGTCAATCAGACCGAGCTGATGTTGATGATCGTTGTGGCTGTCATCGGAGGTATTTTCTTTTTCGTGTTCCGACGGCCTTTGTACCAGATTACCTTTGATGAAGAAACGGCAAAGACCAATGGTCTTCCTGTCAAGTCTATCTCGTTTGCGTTTAGTATTTTGACTGGGATGATTGTAGCCGCAGCCATGCCGATTGTCGGTGTGCTGCTTGTCTCCTCACTAATCGTGTTGCCTGCTGCGCTGGCGATTCGAATTGCACCGAGCTTCGCGGCAGCTATCTGGATATCCATGATCACCGCATTGATCGGCGTATTTATGGGATTAACCGCATCATATGAACTCAGTACACCCCCAGGTGGGACGATTGCTATGGTGCTCTTATTATTCCTGATCGTAGGAGCTAGTATTCAAAAGCTGGTCCGTAAGCTTGGCAAGCAACAGGCTTCCCGACGTAAGAATGCGGCAGGTCAGTGAGTTTATAAAAAACTAACACATAAGGAGTTATGAATATGAATACATGGTTCAAAAAATCATTTGTATTATCCGCGGGGCTAGCACTTATTTTGGCCGGTTGCGGAGCTAAATCTGATCATGCAGCCACGAATGCATCTCAAACTGAACCTAATCCGGCACAAACAGCGGACAGTGGTAAAAAGCTGAATGTAGTCACCACTTTTTATCCGATGTATGAATTCACCAAGCAAGTTGCCGGAGATCATGCTAACGTAACCGCGTTGATTCCTGCCGGTGCTGAGCCGCATGATTGGGAGCCAAGCGCCAAGGATATGGCACAGGTTAAGGATGCTGACGTATTTGTATATAACGGGATCGTCGAAGGTTGGGCAGAACAGGCTTTGAGCAGCGCATCGAATGATAAGCGTGTAGTAGTTGAAGCAAGCAAAGGGTTGAACCTGATGGAAGGATCTGCCGAGGAGGAAGAAGGAGAAGAAGCACACGCAGAGGAAGGCCATGATCACGATCATGTGCTGGACCCTCATGTATGGCTTGATCCAGTCTTAGCTCAGAAAGAAGTAGAAGCTATAGAAGCAGGGCTTGTAAAAGCCGATCCTACAAACAAAGCGGACTATGAGAAAAACGCTGATGCTTATATTGCTAAGCTGAAAGAGCTGGATACTGAATTCAAAACGGGTCTGAAGAATGTAAAACGTAAAGACTTTATTACGCAGCATGCTGCTTTTAGCTATTTGGCTAAGCAATATGGTCTGACCCAAGTGCCAATTGCCGGATTATCTCCAGAGCAGGAGCCTACGCCGGACAAGTTGGCAGGTATTATCAAGTTTGCTAAAGAAAATAATGTGAAGACGATTTTCTTTGAAACATTGGTTGATCCGAAGGTTGCTGAAACCGTAGCTACTGAAATTGGTTCGAAAACGGATGTGCTGAATCCGCTTGAAGGGTTGACAGATGAAGACAAGCAGAAGAATCTAGATTACCTGGGTGTAATGAAAAACAACCTGGAGGCTTTGAAAAAAGCTCTGAATGAATAAGTAAACTTTAAATAAATAGTTCAAAAAAGACGTCTGCATAAATAGCAGCGTCTTTTTTATGACTATCGGCACTTTAGTTACTGGTGATTCTCGTGTCTACTGACTAAGTTCAACATTGCCATTCATAAAAATAATGATAAAATATAGTTGAGCCTATCAACTATTAACCCTAATCAACTATATTGCAAAGAAGGTAAATGAAATGAGTGACAATTGTATACGGGTATTAGGAGCGAGGGAACGAAATCTAAAAAATATAGATGTGGTGATCTCCAAAAAAGAAATTACGGTTTTTACGGGTGTATCTGGCTCAGGGAAATCATCTTTGGTATTCGATACAATAGCGGCAGAATCACAACGGCAATTAAATGAAACCTATACAAGTTTTATTCGTCACCGTATGCCGCATTATGGAAAACCAGATGTGGATACCATTGAAAATTTATCAGTCGCTTTTATTATCAATCAAAAACGGTTGGGTGGTAACGCAAGGTCAACAGTAGGGACCGTTACAGATATTTATTCTCTATTACGACTGTTATTTTCACGAATCGGAACTCCGTTTGTGGGGTACTCTGATGTGTTCTCATTCAATAATCTGGCGGGTATGTGCAGCCAATGTCAAGGTTTGGGAAAGGTTGAAACAATTGATATCGAACGGCTGTTAGATAAAAACAAATCCTTAAACGAGGGCGCAGTCTGTTTTCCCACCTTTGAACCTGGGGGTTGGCGATTAACACGCTATATTCATTCAGGTTTTTTTGATAATGACAAAAAAATTAAGGATTATTCCGAAGCTGAGTTGGAAATGCTTCTCTACGCTGATGGTATAAAAGTGAAAAATCCCTCACCTGAATGGCATAAAACCTCGTTGTATGAGGGGCTGATTCCGCGCATTGAGCGGAGTTTTCTAAAAAAAGAAGAAGGAGAAAAGACAAGATATAGTAAACAAATTGAGCATTTTGTTACCAAACAGACTTGTTCACACTGCAACGGGACACGCCTGAGTGACAAGGTCCTGTCTTGTAAAGTGAATGGGAAAAATATCGCTGAATGTGCTGAAATGCAGGTGAGTGAACTTTTAGAGTTTATTGAGACCATTCATACTCCGGTGTCCGTCACAATCGTTTCTGAGTTAGCCAATCGGCTGCAGCAGATGGTATCGATTGGATTAGGCTATTTAAGTCTAAATAGAGAAACATCTACTCTTTCAGGTGGGGAGTCGCAAAGAATTAAAATGGTCTGTCAACTGGGAAGTAGCCTGACTGACCTTACTTATATTTTCGACGAACCAAGCATAGGTCTACATCCCCATGACATAAGCAAAATAAATGACCTTATGAAACTTTTGCGAGACAAAGGCAACACCGTGCTTATTGTGGAACATGACCCCGATCTGATAAAGATTGCAGATCATATAATCGACATGGGACCGAGTGCAGGAATTTATGGCGGTGAAATTGTATATCAGGGAGACTTACAGGGATTAAAGGAATCGGGTACACTGACTGGAAAATATTTATCACTCCAGCCTGAGTATAAACTCAATACACGCACCCCAAAAGGCTGGCTTTCCATCGAAAATGCAACGTTACATAATCTGAAAAATATTTCGGTTCAAATACCCAAAGGAGTAATGACAGTTGTAACTGGTGTCGCTGGTTCAGGAAAAAGTACGCTTATCAATCAAGTATTACCTCAATTTTATCCTAAAACTGTATTCATTGATCAAAAAGGGATACAAGCATCAAAGCGTTCAAATATAGCCACCTTTATGGGGATCTTTGATAGGATCAGAAAGTTATTTGCAAAAAAGAACGGTGTTAGTGCCTCCCTGTTCAGCTTCAATTCCCAAGGGGCTTGTCCTGTTTGTAAAGGCTTGGGTGTTACATACACAGACTTAGCTTTTATGGATACAATTGTTACCGTGTGCGAGGAATGCCAAGGGGATCGTTTTACCGATGAAGTGCTCCAATACAAGCTAAGAGGCAAAAATATTAGTGAAGTTCTTAAAATGACCGTAGCAGAAGCTTTGGAATTTTTTCAGGAAAAAGAAATTAGCAGGGTATTAAACATGCTTTCAGATGTTGGAATCACTTATATTCCTTTGGGACAACCACTAAACACTTTATCAGGCGGGGAATTACAGAGGATAAAGCTCGCTTCTGAGCTTGAAAATGACGGGCAAATTTATGTTCTGGACGAACCTTCAACTGGCCTGCATATGGCGGATATAAAACAGTTAATTGGTGTAATGAATCGCCTAGTGGAACAAAATTCAACCCTTATTGTAATCGAACATAATTTAGACATTATTTGTCAGGCTGATTGGATTATCGACTTAGGTCCTTTTGCCGGGCAAAATGGTGGTGAAATCATATTTACAGGCTTACCAGAAGATTTAGTTAAATGCAGACATTCACTTACAGGAAGTTACCTGAAGGAATATATCGGGCGCACATAGGAGGAAAAGCAATGCCAACAAAAGATTTAGAAGATCGTTATGTCCCTTTTCAATGTATGATTTTAGCATACTCTAACCGGTTCAGCGTAGAAGGTGTATCAACGGCACAATACTATATACTGGATACTTTGAATAAGCAAGGTCCAAAAACCACAAAGGAACTTGCTGAAATGAAAGGTATTACACAGTCGGGGATCTCTAAATTGACAAAACGCCTACTGGAGAAAAAGTATATAAATCAGGAAAGGCAAACCAATGACCGCCGCTCTTATAACATTGTACTTACCAGTGAGGGAAAAGCGTTTCTTAGCCGTGTTGACGATTTCGGGAATGAAATCATGAATTTAATTGAAGAAGCATTAACAGCAGATGAAGTACAGTCCTTTTCAATGATGTGCAAGAAAATTACGAGCTTATACGCTGAGAAGCTGTAGGATAGCCCGCAGCTTTTCAACCCGGCTTATATAGGGCTAAGGGTTTAAAAGATACTAGTACTTTGTAATCTTCATACTATAGAGATGATTTACGTCATTGCGAAACGTTTTTATTGAAATTAATGCTGTAGTAGCTAGTTTCAAATTCCTTTTATAATTCAATGGTAGCGTTTTTCTTTTTACAGATTCTTTCTATTAATATAACTAGTTTTTTCACCGATATTGAAGTTTGGGCGTGCATATCATATGACAACGGATTGGAGAGGTTAACTTGGCAACAGTTATAATAGTGGATGATTCTTTATTTATGCGTTCTGTGCTTAAGGATATTCTGTTGGATTTAGGTCACTCTGTTATTGCAGAAGCGGAAAATGGATATGATGCAGTTTTGAAATATGCACACTTTCGACCAGATTTAATTACCATGGATATTAATATGCCTAAAATGGATGGGCTTGAGGCTGTTAAAAAGATTGTAGAGCTTGATCCTAAAGCCAACATCTTAATGTGTTCCGCTTTGGGTCAGCAGGAAGCAATTATACAAGCATTTAAGGCAGGGGCAAAAGATTTTATTGTGAAGCCATTTGAGATGGAAAGGGTCGTGAATGCCGTCACAAAAATGCTGGATAATTAATGAATCAAGCTTTTAATACATAATATTGAACATATTGAAGCGGGAGTTTCATGCTTATTTTTCACGAATATGGAGATGAATAGGATGAGCAATCGAGTATTGTCTCAAAAAGTATTTATAGATGAACTGATCGCTACGATCAAGAGTGGGGGGCTTGTTCCTGTAAATTATGAACACCTCATCAGTGAACAAAGGGGAAAAATGGATGCTCTAAACAATGAACTCACCGTTCGTATAGAGGCATTAGAGACAGATTTAATCTCTGCTTCGACATTTTCCATTCCGTTTGCCAATGGTGAAATTATGTTTCTTGCTCGTTATATTGTACTCATTGGGGATTATACCGAGGGTTACTTTGTATTTTATCGAGCAGAAGACTGCGAAAGTCCAGAAGAATATCAATTTTTAACAAGCTCTTATCAACTTCCACATGTATTGCTCGAATTATCTCACACTTTAAAGGAGCATGGTACTAATGAGCCACTTAATATTTTGACTTATTGGAATGGCCCTGTGTATCCGCTGAAAGATTTGAATAAAGAGGATATTAAGCTGTCCACCTATGAGTTTTAAATCCCTTGAGAGAGGCAACTCCCTCAGGGGATTTTTTTACATTGATAATCAAACGCATGTTCGCATATAATACAAACAAACGTTCTGATGAGGAGTGAAGGATGATGCTGGAGAAATATGTGGGACAGATCGTGGAAATCGTGTATATGGACCGAAAGGGCAAACTGTCTCATCGGCAGATAGAGGTGCATCGTGTGCAGAATGGTTTAATCCGGGCCACCTGTTTGCAAACTGGTCAGCCACGTGTTTTTCGATTAGATCATGTATTGGCATGGCATCCGGTAACCAGAACAGCATAGGAGGGGCTTACGATGGGAAAAAAGCTTGAAGGAAATGGCATATGGGAAAGCTCGCGTATGATTTTGCCTGAGCATCGGGAGGCATATGTAAGACTGATGAAGGAGCAGGGAAGACGCGGCAAGCCGACACTGGACGATCAGGAGATACAGCAGATTGAACAGGCCATTATCGTATCCTATAACGAACGGAAGCCTATTACACTAAGAGTGTTTAATCCGTTTGATGATGAGGAGCTGCGCGGACTGGTTACAGTGATTAACACAAGTCGGCGAGAAGTGAAGCTATCTCGTGGGGAAGAGGATTTTAGCTGGATTAAGTTGGAGGAAATTATCGAGGCGGATATCTAAAAATGGTCGGACTCAGAGTTTTTTTACATGGGTTCTATCGTTTTTTATAATTAAGATTGTAGCTCAGTGAATCCAGATTTACAATAAAACTGTAACTACAAAGGGGGAGTCAATTTGAAAATAAGTAAACATAATGCTGAACATTATATATGGGGAGAACAATGTGATGGTTGGCGCTTGGTGAAAAATGATGATTTGAGTATTATTCATGAGCGCATGCCGGGAAATACACATGAAGTCAGACATTATCATCATCATGCGCGCCAATTTTTCTTTATTTTATCAGGTGCAGCGGTACTTGAAGTGGATGGTGAACGCATCCAATTAGGATCTCAGGAAGGGTGTGAGGTTCCTCCTATGGTGCCTCATCAAATGTTTAATGAAACGAGTGAGGATGTTGAATTTTTGGTTATCTCTCAGCCTGCGAGCAGAGGCGACCGGGTGCTGACCGAAAACTAATATTAGGAGACAGCAGATTCCAAACGTATATAGGTCAAATAATGTTAGAGTATAAAAAACCAGGCTAGCACATGTAAATCAAGTGCCCGACTGGTTTTTTTCTTTAATAGATGCCCGTTGCATCTGCAGGGAGAGCTTTTACGTGATAGAGATAGTTTGTTACACGTTGATCGTCCTCAATCGGGTATCTATAACCATAATGGTTCGCCACCTTCTGGGCAACTTCTCTAAATAAATTACCCATGATAAAAAGAGACTGCCACATATGTTCATAATCTGCATCCGCAAACGTTTGGATGTAGGCCGTCCAATGTTCAGGCTCAAGGTGCTTCTCGAAATATTTTCCCTGCTTACCTGGATCTGCCGTGAAGTTAGTTTGTATACCCATATGCCATTCCAGCATGAAGTGAAGCGCATCTCTTACAGGTCGATCCAACATGAATTTGGCATAGGGAAGCTCATGTCGCCTTAATCCTTTAGCCACATAAGTACTGACCCACCAGAATTCGTTGCAGGAATCCGCATAGGTTTGGGCGGTTGGAGGGACCGTCTTATAAGCCTGAAGACTTGGCGGTGGGAAAGGCTCCACCAGGCCGTCTTTATCCAGCAGCAGTACACTTAAGCTGTCTCGGGGCCAATTGGCGATGTTAGTCACAGGGCAGAGGGTAAGATCAATGCGATTGCCATCCGTAAATAACATGAGAAAAGCAAAGCGATCACGGAACGTCACAGTAGGCTCCACATGCTCATCGGGTGTCTGCATAATGATCAATTCTCCAAAGCGGCGAATCCAGTGACGTTCCTGAATAAAGCTGTCCATGGAAGATACGAGAAAGACGATGTCATAATCCTGAAAAATATCTCGTGGAGCATGTGGATTGGCGCGTGAACCATTCATAATCACGGCACGTACCCGTTCATCTTCTTGAGCAAATTGGAGAATGGTATGCAGCATCTCTTGTTCACTTCTCACTATAGTTGTCTCCACAAGCGGTATCGAAAGGAAAAAAACGTAGATAAGACAGCAGTAGAAATAAAGCCCACCAGTTCAAGGATTATCAAGAAAAACGACCTCCTGTAAGTTCTTCTATCTGGGAAAAGTATCCTATCCTTACAATAGCTTATCCACGGAAGCCATTCAACTGAATAAACAGCGGGCAAATTGCTCGTATTCTTGCTGAGCTGGTTGAATAGAAGGATAAAATGCAATTGTTCAGAATTTGTTCAGTGACGAAATTGTATAATATCAAGCAGCAATCATAGATTTATTTCAACAGGAGGAAAGGTATGCATTTTTGCAAGTCTACTAAACGAT
The DNA here is from genome assembly GCF_011066175.1 of Paenibacillus sp. EKM211P. Lineage (NCBI taxonomy): Bacteria > Bacillati > Bacillota > Bacilli > Caryophanales > Paenibacillaceae > Paenibacillus > Paenibacillus sp. EKM211P. The sequence continues at coordinate 204,237 of NZ_JAAMNS010000007.1, read as the reverse complement.
TCACATGTGCATTAACAGCAGTATCACTAATCTTTTCATCGGCAATTTTAGTGGCGGATGCTGGTGCGGCACCAACCGAACAGCCCAAATTAATCCAAGATGGAACATGGAGCAAGTCTGCCGACGTTTGGATGGATGCACCAGAAAACTATGTTGGCAGATCTTCGGATGCAGTGTTAGGATATTACAGATCAGCGATTCAGTTTAAAATGCCCGAGCTGACTGGGAAGGTTGTAACGAAGGCAACCTTGCGTATTCATATCTCTTCTATCAGCTACAGCTCTAACCAGAATCCTTTTTTGATCGTGTATGGATCGACTGCTGATGTTTGGAGCAGCGGAGCTTTTCCGCTAAACCCGCTGGATCAGCCTTCGGATACGAAAACAGGCTCAGACCTTCAAGTAGGATGGGTTGATTTTGATGTTACCCATTTTGTACAACAACAGACGGATGGTATGGTCTCATTTGCATTGCTTGCCAACGAAGCAGGGAACCCTGGAGACTATTCGGAAATTACATATTCAGCCGACGACAACGGCGTAGATATTCCCCAGTTGATATTGGAAACATCAGCCTCGGCTGTTTCGTCTAAAATGCCTGAGGTAGCCGCTGTGACTACTGAGGAAGATATCCCAACATCTAATATAACCATTACACCAAACCCGCAAGATTCAACGGTAGTGACACATTATCAAATTACGAACATTATCGGAGGCAGGCTGTATCATAGCGATGGTATCACCGAGATTTCCAACGGAACGTTTATCACAGCAGCAGAAGCTAGGGATGGCGTGAGGTTTGTGCCTATGGCAAACGCCAACAACGCAGCGGGAGATACCTTCTCTTTTGATGTGCAGGCGGCTCAGAGTGCAACGGGTAATGGACTGAGCGATGCCACCAAGGCTGTTGTCCATGTTACGGAAGTAAACGATCCCCCGGCAGCGCAAGACGAAACGCTATCCTCCATTACAGAAGACTCAGGAGAGCGGACAATTCCTTTTGCAGAACTGCTTGCGCATGCGTCTGCCGGTCCGAATGAGAATGGTCAACACCTAACGGTATCCTCAGTCAGCAGCATCGCAGGAGGGGCTGTACGTTTAGATGGAACAAATGTAATTTTTACACCTCAGCCGAATTTTAATGGAACCGCTAGCTTCTCTTTTACCGTCACCGATGATGGAACATCGAACGGCGTCTCAGTCCCGCAGTCGGTGGTCAAGCAAGCCTCTTTTACAGTAAATTCCGTCGCTGATGTCCCTAACGTGACTGATGCTTTGACAGAGGAAGACAAACAAAGCTTTGACGGTTTGATCATTACTCGTAATCAAGTGGATGGATCTGACGTGTCGTACTTTAGAATCTCCAACATTATTGGTGGAACCCTCTATAAAAATGATGGGGTAATGGAAATCCGAGATGGTCAATTTATTTCTGTAGCGGATGGCGAAGCAGGGCTTAAATTTACGCCAAATCTTTATGCTAACTCTCCGTCAGGTGATCATTTCAGTTTCGACGTACAATCATCACTAGATATGAGGGGAACAGGGATCAGCGAGCCGAACCAAGCCAAAATCACTGTGAGTGAGGTAAACAACAGTCCGATAGCTGTGAATGATACACTACCATCGTTATCGGCAAATGCAGGGGCACAATCTATCGCTATTGATGAACTCTTAGCAAACGACACGGCAGGCCCTGTCAACGAGAGCTTACAACATCTGAGCATCGCATCGGTAGAAAATGCACAAGGTGGGACGGTAGTTCTAGACGGAGCGGTTGTACTATTCACTCCGAATTCAGGCTACCAGGGCCCGGCAAGTTTTGATTATACTGTGATTGATGACGGTACAACGAACGGAGCATTAGATGCGAAGAGTTCAACAGCTACCGTTGCATTCACTATCAACCCAGCACCGACACCAGATCCGGTACCAACACCAGATCCGGTACCAACGCCAGATCCAGTACCAACACCAGATCCGGTGCCAACGCCAGATCCAGTACCAACACCAGATCCGGTACCAACACCAGATCCGGTGCCAACGCCAGATCCAGTACCAACGCCAGATCCGGTACCAACGCCAGATCCGGTACCAACGCCGGATCCAGTACCAACGCCGGATCCGGTACCAACACCAGATCCGGTGCCAACACCAGATCCGATACCAACAGATGATAGTCACACGGAATTGCGTGTTTCTATCAATAATGGTCAAATGCTGGTAGGGGGTACAGAACGGGCTATAGCAAAAGTTGTAAAATCGGACTCTTCAGAGATTGATGTTAGTGAAGAAGCAACTTGGACTTCCAGCAATGCGAATGTCGCTACGGTTACTCAGGGAGAGATTAGAGCACTTTCAGAAGGGAACACGGTAATTTCCGCCACATACAGCGGATATAGCTTTAATGTTCCAGTTACCGTAACAGCTGTTGCTGCTCCCGCACCCAATAATGCTGGCAGTGATTCCAGTAGTTCCAGTGGCGGCGGGTCTGGGCATCGAAACAGGGACCGTTCTAGCGATGATTCCAGCAGCAATACGGCAACATCAGCTGTATCATCTCCATCGGTGACTGTATCTAAAGAACCAGTAACTGTACCTGTATCTGAAGAATTGGTGACTGAGCCAACTGCTCCTGTGCAAGACATATTCAACAGTAACGTAGTGGTTGCAGACAACAAAGTACTGCAGAATATAAAGTCCAAAGCAGAATCTGCTTTAAATTCTTCTACTAGTGTTAAACCGTCAGACCTACAAGGACATTGGGCAGAAAAGACGGTCGACACATTTTCTAAGCTGGGTATCGTAAATGGATATAAGGATGGCAGTTTCAGACCTGATGGTGAAATTACCCGTGCGGAGTTTTCTGCTATCATTTCTAGAATCTTCGATATTAGTGGTGGAAATCAGCCTGTGGCTTTGAACGATATTGGGGATCACTGGGCGCAGGATGCCATAACAAAATTGACCGCAGCTGGAGTATTAAACGGTTATGAGGATGGTACTTTTAAACCGGATCAAACAATTGTCCGTCAAGAAATGGCTGTCATTTTGGCGCGGATCTTGGATTTAGACCGATTGAAAAAGGACACCTCGAATGAAAAAAGCTTCACCGACTTGTCCGCTTCTTTTGCGGCTGATACGATTAAACAATTAGCACAAGCCGGTGTGCTTTCGGGTATAAGTACGAGTCAATTTGGACCTAAGTATCATGCGTCACGTGCTGAAGCCTTGACTGCGATTTATAATGCACTTAGTTTGAACAGCGAAATTAAAACCGTATTGGAAAGTTTGGAGCAGTAATCTAGAATGATACAGAGGCGAGCCTGTTTGGCTCGTCTTTTTGCTTGATACCTACCGCAAGCATATGCGGGCTCATGCCGATGACAGAATCCTGCTCTTCAACCTGCTGTGCTATATCCAGCAAACGTCTGCGATGAGAAGGAATGGCCCATTTCTCTTCAAATCCGGGTGCAATCCAGACGGGGCCTTCGACACCCAGTACACGAGGCTCCTGCAATCCAGCCGCCTGCCAGTCTGCACGCAAGGCATCCGGTGTATGAAAGTAGGAGCGTGTGATAAAAGAGGGATAAGCCGCCGGTCGTACATGCTGACCATCTGTTAACTCCTGTCTGACCATATCCATGAACGCATCTTCCTCCACAATGGTATTGCACTCGCCGTACACCGATAGCCCCCACAGTAGCGAGCCAAACCTGGAAATAGCCGAAGTAATCAGCGTTCCCCCCTTCTTTAAGACACGCGCTGCTTCTTGCAGTGCTTTTACTCTTTCCTTCTGTTCTGTTAAATGATATAAAGGTCCCATCAATAGCACGATGTCTGCGCTTTCATCTTTACGATCAAGATTTCTGGCATCTGCGCTTTCCAGCTTGCTGATGATGGGTTTATTCAGTTGCTGCTGACGAGCGAATTCAATGGCTTGCGAAGAGAGATCGAATAGATGAACTTCATATCCCAGTTCTGCCAGCCACGAAGAGTAGACCCCTACACCGCCGCCGATATCATAAATAATATGAGTGGACTTGCTGAGATAACGGGAAATGATTTCTTTTGATCTTTCCAGCTCTATTTTTCCGATGCCTCGCTCTAATCTGCCTATTTCTGCACCGCCATCATAATAAGCCAGAATTTCATGCGTATCTTTTTCGAACATAGTGCATCTCACCTCATGTAATTGGAATAATATAACATTAACACTTGCGTCATAAACAAGTCTACCGTTTTTGACCAAGGAAACCATCCATCGAAAGCATTGAGAAAGAAAAGAGCTGTTCCTCAGTAGCTAAAACTACTTTTGGGAACAGCCCGTATTTAAATGATGTTTGTTTCCAGCATGTTTTCGAGATCTTCTTTGGTAAGGTGGTAATGTGCGTTACAAAAATGGCAATGGGCTTCAGCTTGTCCATCGGTACGAATCATGTCTTCTATTTCCTGATTCCCTAAGCTGATAATGGCATTGGTAACTCGTTCTTCTGAGCAGGGACAATGAAATTGTACAGGCATGGTTTCCAGTATGTTCATGTTGCCTTCTCCCAAAATTTGGACCAGAATCTGCTCTGGCGTAAGACCTTCCATGACCATTGCGGAGATGCTCGGAATGCTCTCAATCCGTCTCTCGATAAAACTGATAACCTCTTCCGGTGTACCCGGCATCAGCTGAATAATAAAACCTCCAGCCGCCTGAATGGAGTTATCCGGGTTAACAATAACCCCTGCTCCCACAGAAGAAGGAATTTGTTCGGATTGAACGAGATAAGAGGTGAAATCCTCGCCCAGTTCACCCGATATGAGAGGGACTTGTCCAACAAATGGTTGTTTTAGGCCGATATCTTTGGATACAATCAGCGCTCCATCTGTTCCTACGGCTCTGGCGACATCTAACTTCCCGATCTGATTAAGCTCAAAATGGGTTTGCGGATTTTTTACATAACCTCTAACTTCTCCTTTGGCGTTGGTATCGACAAGAATAGTGCCGATGGGCCCTCCACCGTTAATCCGAATCGTCAGTTTATCCTCATGTTTAAGCATAGCTCCCAGCATCACGCCCACCGTCATGGAACGTCCCAATGCAGCCGATGCTGTTGGCCAGGTATAATGACGCTGCTGGGCTTCACTTACCGTTTCCGTTGTTCTCACAGCATAAGCCCGCACCTGGTTATTGTAGGCAAGAGCTTTTACTAAATAATCATTCATGTTCATATCCCTTTCTGTTTTTGAAGTTCTTTACAAGACCATTTTTTCTTGAATCCAGTTCTTCAAAGAAGTAATTTTCGCATCATATCCTTCTTTAAAAAAGTCAGCAGAGAGTGACGCGATGGTTTCTCTTTTCAGAACGGCTTTCCAGGAGGCTTCCGCTTCTTCCATCAAATTTGCCAGTAAACAGCACTGATCGTCTTTCTTTAATTCAAGCATATCGTTGTATATACCGCTGGAAGAATAGAGAGTTTGCTGTCCCTCAATCGCCAGATAAATATCAAATACTCGTATATCCTCAGGTTTTTTCTTTAATTTGAATCCGCCCTTGACACCAGGTACAGAAGTAATCAAATCAGAGCTAACCAATTTTCGTAACAGCTTATGAAAATAAGTAGGTGAAGCGCCTAACTGCTGGCTAATGGCCTCTCCAGGTAAAACGGCTTTGTCCGGTAGCATCGTGAGCAGAAGGAGAGCGTAGACAGATTGTTCGACACCTGTTTTCATATGCACTAGCAATCACCTCAATATGTTATAACCAGGCTAACATGGATAATTATTATCCACATATGAGCATGATAGACGAGCTGATCGTAAAAGTAAACTATTTTTTGATAAATACTAAAAATTAAAATTATTTGCAATTCATAAGGGGACGCATTATTATAGTTGATGCATCAATTGATAGGTCAAAGAATTAAGGCGTTGAAAGAAATACGTAAAATAATAGTTTGACAGGAGGTTTATATAAAATGACCACGCGGAATGTTGCACTGTCTATATTAGATCTTGCACCTGTCATTGAAGGCGGTACTCCTACCGATTCTTTTCGTGATACGGTGGATCTTGCCCAGCATGCTGAGCAATGGGGATACCGACGCTATTGGCTAACGGAGCATCATAATATGCAGGCGGTTGCCAGCGCTGCTACTTCTGTGATCATCGGACATGTGGCTGCACATACCCACAAGATTCGGGTCGGTTCAGGTGGTATTATGCTGGCTAACCATGCTCCACTCATAATTGCGGAGCAGTTTGGAACCTTAGAGTCGCTTTATCCGGGGCGAATTGATCTGGGACTTGGTCGGGCTCCCGGCACGGATCAACCTGCAATGAGAGCATTGCGACGAGGGCTGCACACCACGGGGGAAGATTTCCCCGAGCAACTGAATGAGCTGCGCTCTTACCTGAATCCAGCGTTAAACGGAGCCATGCCGGGGGTGAGAGCGATTCCAGGAGAAGGGATGGATATACCTATCTGGTTGTTGGGCTCAAGCGGATTCAGTGCTCAGCTGGCAGGTCAGCTTGGGCTGCCGTTTGCGTTCGCTAGCCACTTTGCCCCGGCTCATTTGCTACAGGCGCTGGAATTGTATCACCGTAATTTCCGGCCGTCCAAGGCACTGGATCAACCGTATGTGATGGTTGGTGTGAATGTGGTTGCTGCAGATTCTGATGAAGAAGCACAACGGCTTTTTACTTCACAAGAACAACAATTTTTAAATGTGCTGCGCGGACATAGCGGAGGACTAAAACCACCAGTCGATGACATGGATAAGCTTTGGAGTGAGCAGGAGAAGGAGATGGTTCGTGGTAATATGCTGGGGTATTCAGCAATCGGTAGTCCTGACACAGTCAAGCAAAGGCTGGATTTTATAATCAACCAGACGAGAGCCGATGAGTTGATTACCACCGCTCAGGTATATGATCACCAGGCACGTTTGCGTTCGTACGAGTTGCTAGCCCAAGTGATGCGCATAGATGAGTAAATAAATGAGTTAAACAAACGAGGCTGTGCCAGAGAGGTTCTTATAACCATTCCTGGCACGGCCTTTATTGTCTGTGTGTGTCTGTGTGGTCATGATTGTTTTACAGATGAATATATTCGTGTTTACATATGGATAAAATTAAAAATTATTTTTGATTATTTTTGTATTTTATATTTTCAAATTTAAACAAAAGTGTTATAGTCTCCGTAAATAAAAATATCCACCTTAATAAAGCCATTCAAAACCAAAACAGAACTTGGAGGTCTTTTTCCTATGGTACAAAGTCTATGGAATTCTTCGCAAGCATCTGAGCAGAAAAGCACGCTGGAACAGCTCGTATATCGTTCTAACCTGATTGGCACAGATCGGAGCGTGTGCAACTGGGGAGGCGGCAACACTTCGGCCAAAACGACGATACAAGATTTTCGCGGGCGTGAAGTAGAGGTGATGTATGTTAAGGGTAGCGGTTCCGATCTCGCAACAATGAAAGCGCATAACTTCACAGGGCTTCGTATGGAGGATATTCGTCCACTGTTTGAACGGGAAGAGATGTCTGACGAGGATATGGTCGCATATTTGGCGAACTGTATGATAGATGCCAAGCATCCGCGGGCTTCCATTGAGACACTGCTACACGCATTTTTGCCATTTAAGCATGTCGATCATACACATCCGGATGCGATCATCAGCTTGTGCTGTGCGCATAACGGCAAGAAAATCGCTAAGGAAATTTTCGGTGAACGTTTTGTATGGGTACCTTATATCCGTCCTGGCTTTAAGCTGTCGAAAATGATTGCCCAAGGGGTGCTCGATCACCCACAAGCTGAGTTGGTACTGATGGAAAAGCATGGCTTGGTTACGTGGGGAGACACTTCCGAAGCAGCTTATGCCAAAACGATTGAAATCATCCAAGAAGCAGAAAGCTATATTAAAGCTTGCCAAGAGGAAAAGAAGGCGTTTGGAGGCGTAAAATATAAAGCGCTTACTTTAGAGGAGCGGCGCAGCATGGTGTCCCAGATCATGCCATCCGTTCGAGGTGCAGTCAGTGATGAGAAAAAGATGATCCTCACCTTTGATGACGCGGAGGATGTGCTGGAGTTTGTGAACGGCCAGGATTCTGCTGCTTTATCTCAGATCGGGGCAGCGTGCCCGGATCATCTGGTTCATACCAAAATGAAGCCGCTCTATGTAGATTGGACACCGGATATGAAGGATGTAGAGGGGTTGAAAGTTAAGCTTGCCGAGGGTATAGCAACCTATAAGGAGCAGTACCAAGCTTATTTTGAGCGCAATCGACATGAAGGAGACGTGAGATTTGAAGCAGCACCGCGTGTCATCTTAATTCCGGGTATCGGTATGATCAACACAGGCAAAAGCTGGAGCAATGCGCAGGTGAGCGGCGCCTTATATCATCGTGCAATTGCTGTCATGCGAGGAGCAACGGCGTTAGGAGAATTTGTTTCACTTAGTGAAAATGAATCTTACAACGTGGAATACTGGCCGCTGGAGCTTTATAAGCTGTCACTTGCGCCGGCAGAAGCAGAATTTTCACGCAAAATTGCATTCATTACGGGTGGTGCAGGCGGAATCGGCAGTGCAACCGCACGGCGTTTAGTAGATGAAGGTGCGCATGTTGTATTGGCAGATCTCAATCTGGAAGGTGCGCAAAAGGTAGCTGCAGACATCAATAGCAGTTACGGTGAAAACCGTGCAATTGCCGTGAAAATGGATGTGACGCAGGAGGAGCAAATCCAGGCGGCCTATGCCGAGACGGCGCTGATCTATGGTGGTGTAGATGTCATCGTTAACAACGCAGGGCTTGCTACATCCAGTCCGTTCGATGAAACATCATTAAAGGAATGGAATTTAAATGTAAACGTGCTGGGAACAGGCTATTTTTTGGTCGCACGCGAAGCATTCAAGCTGATGAAGGAACAGACAATTGGCGGCAGCATGGTGTTCGTCGGTTCCAAAAACTCGATCTACGCAGGCAAAAATGTAACGGCCTACAGCTCGGTCAAGGCGCTGGAGGCGCATCTGGCCCGTTGTATTGCCGCAGAAGGTGGCGAATACGGTATCCGCGTAAACATTATTTTGCCGGATGCGATTTTGCAAGGCTCGGCAATCTGGAACTCCAATTGGCGCAATGAACGCGCCGCTGCCTACGGCATCGAGCCAGACCAGCTGGAGGAGCATTACCGCAAGCGGACGACACTGCTGGTCAATATCTATCCGCAGGATATCGCAGAGGGTATTGCCTTTTTCGCCTCATCCAAGGCAGAGAAAACAACAGGATGTATGTTGACCATCGACGGCGGTGTACCCGCAGCCTTTACACGCTAGGAAGCCAAGGAAGGCAGTCCAATAGAACACTTAGGATCATAGCGAACTAATTTAATGTACTAATTTACTGCAATAATCCAGGCCACAAGCCCATAGTACGAAGAGGTTTTTAATTAGTTTCGAACACGTAAATAAGTTGTGTTAACTTATTTACGCGCGAATGCCTTTATATACACGCTAACACTTTAAAATAAAAGTGACTTTATGGGTGGTCAGCAGCGGAGCGGATGGAATCGTTCTGAAGAAGCGTAGCGTTCGCCTTTATCCCCGGATTTTCACCTTTAATATGTTCTATAAAATAAAAAAATCTGGGGATAACAGCGATCGGAAGAATGATCTAGACGCGAAGCGGCCTCCCCCCATAACTCACTTACTTTTCAAGGAGGAACCACGATGAGTGACAAAGCGTACGCCTTATTCGAGGAGCAGCAGCAACAACGAGGCATTGACCTAGAGCAAGTAAAGACCAAATTGAGAGCGCTTAGCATAGAAACACCTTCCTGGGGATATGGCGACTCAGGTACACGTTTTAAAGTCTTTCAGAAAACGGGTGTGCCGCGTGATCCGTTCGAAAAGCTGGAGGATGCAGCACAGGATCATGCCTTGACAGGCTTATGTCCGTCCGTTGCCATTCACATCCCGTGGGATAAAGTTGACAATTACGGCAAGCTTCGCAGTCATGCCGAAAGTCTTGGCCTGCAAATTGGGGCGGTAAATCCCAATCTCTTTCAAGACGAGGACTACATGCTCGGTAGCGTTACTAATGTAGACCCGGCAATCCGTCGCAAGGCTATCAACCATTTGCTGGAATGCGTGGATATTGCAAAGGAAACGGGCTCCAACGACTTTAGCTTATGGTTTGCAGACGGAACGAATTATCCCGGTCAGGGGGACATTCGCAAACGCAAAAATTGGATGCTGGAGGCGCTTCATGAAATGTATAAGGCGCTTACGCCGGATATGCGCATGCTGATTGAATACAAGGCGTTTGAGCCGGCTTTTTACCATACAGATATTGCCGATTGGGGCATGGCCTATCATTACACGACCAAGTTGGGGCCGCAGGCACAGGTGCTGGTGGATACAGGGCATCATCTGCCGGGAGCCAACGTGGAGCATATTGTTGCGTTTTTAATGGATGAGAAGCGACTGGGTGGCTTTCATTTTAACAGTTATAAATATGCGGATGACGATCTGATCGTGGGCTCCGCCAATCCGTATGAGCTGTTTTTAATCTTTTATCAGATTTTGAACGCAGCTCAGGATGTCGATGCAGATATCCGTCATACTGTCGATAAAATTGCTTATTTAATCGATCAGTCGCACAATATCGAACCCAAAATTCCGGCCATGATTCGCTCGGTCCTAAATGTGCAGACTCAATATGCGAAGGCACTTTTGATCAATCATGCAGAGGTGGAGGAAGCGGCGAACCGTCAGGACGTGCTGGGTGCCGAGGATGCCGTACGCCAAGCATTTGAGTTTGATGTGGCCCCGTTGCTCAAAGCAATCCGTGAAGAGCAAGGATTACCTGCAGATCCAATGAAAGCCTATTTGGCATCTGAGTATGGTACCCAGATTTTGCAAAGAGGCAAGGGTGGTGCGAGCTGGTGAGCATCCTCGCTTATGATTTGGGGGCAAGCAGCGGCAGGGTTCTACTCGGAAAATTAACCGATTCACGTATCGTGGTGGAGGAAATCCATCGCTTTTCCAATGATCCGGTCAAGGTTGGGGAGCGCCTGCACTGGGATATATTGCGTCTCTATCACGAGGTTCAGCAAGGATTGCTCAAAGCCAAGCATATGAGAGTGAACCCATCCAGCCTGGCGATTGACTCCTGGGCGGTCGATTTTGGACTGATTGGAGAAACCGGCGAATTGCTGGGCAACCCTTATCATTATCGGGATTGGCACACCCATGGAGTAATGGAAGAAGTACAGGAACGGCTGGGAAAAGATTTTATTTTTCAGCGCACAGGCATTCAGTTTTTGATGTTTAATACGATTTATCAGCTAGCTGCTATGCAAAATGCAAGATCACCCTTGCTGGAGCAGGCAGAACATTTCCTGATGATCCCTGATTTGCTGCGGTATTTTCTGACAGGTGAAATGTATCATGAGTTTTCTAATGCAACCAGCACGCAGTTATATCATCCGTTACAGCAAAAATGGGATGATGAGCTTTTGTCTGGAATCAACATTCCCCGCTCTTGGTTTGGAGAGGTACTGGAGCCGGGAAGTGTTGCAGGTACAATCCGTTCATCGGTCATGACGGATCTGGGTATTGGAGCGGTTCCTGTGATTGCAGTAGCAGAGCATGACACAGGATCAGCAGTGGCTGCCGTACCAGCGCTGGAGCGGTCCTTTGCGTACTTGAGCTGCGGAACATGGTCCCTGATGGGAACGGAGACCGCACAGCCAGTAATTAATGATGATACGCTTCGATTTAATTTTACAAATGAAGGCGGCGTAGGCCGAACCTACAGGCTGCTAAAAAATATCATGGGACTGTGGATTCTACAGGAGGCGCGCAGAGAATGGGAACGGCAGGGAAACTCCTATTCCTTTCCTGAATTGGTTCATATGGCAGAACAGGCTCCAGCGTTCACTTGTTTGATTGACCCGGATGATGAACTGTTTCTGCATGCCGGGGATATGAAAACACGCATACGCCAATACTGCCGCAATACCGGGCAGCTAATGCCGGAGACGCCGGGAGAGATTACGCGCTGCATTCTGGAAAGTCTGGCGTTAAAGTATCGCTACATTTTGGAGCTTACAGAACGGGTGTCAGGACAGCGTTTTAATGGTTTGCATATGGTCGGCGGAGGGATTCAAAATCGCTTGCTGTGCCAATGGACGGCCAATTCGATTCAAAAACCCGTATGGGCAGGACCCGCAGAAGCGAGCGCAATCGGCAATCTTGCGGTACAATGGATGACACAGGGAAAGTTCGCCGATATATGGGAAACACGCCGGGTCATTGCGGATTCTATTACCGTAGAGGAATATGAACCTGCCGAGTCAGAAGCGTGGGAGGATGCCTACGGGCGGTTCCGGCGGGTGACAGGACTTTTTGTACATTAAAGATGTGGAGTGAGATTGCCATGCTGGTCGCAGAAAGATATGAGATGATAGTGCAGCTCGTAAATGAAAGAGGAAGCATACGGGTGTCCGAATTGAGTGAGCTGTGTAAAGTAACGGAAGAAACGATTCGCCGCGATCTCGATCGTCTGGAGCAGGCGGGACGACTGCGCCGTTCCCATGGGGGAGCGGTTAGTGTCAAAAACGAGCAGCCTGAAACGCCCTATGCGGTACGGGAAATTATGAACGCGGAGGAAAAGCGTCGGATTGCTGAGGAAGCGGTCAAGCAGATTCAGCCGCACGATCGCATTTTGCTGGATGCCAGTACGACTGCCTGGTATATGGCGTCCAGTCTGCCGGATATTCCTTTAACGATACTGACGAATTCGATTCGGGTAGCTACAGAGCTGGCAGGTAAGGAAAAAATCGAGGTCATTTCGACGGGAGGACAGCTGCTTCAACGTTCACTGTCATTCGTGGGCCCGCTCGCAGAGCGTTCATTAGAAACCTATTATGTGGATAAGCTGTTTTTTTCCAGTCAGGGAGTTCATCTGGATCGCGGCATTAGTGAATCAAATGAGCTGCAAGCTCGTTTGAAGCAGAAAATGGTCAGCATTGCGGATCGGGTAATTTTACTGGCAGATGCGAGCAAATTCGGGCAGCAGGCGTTTACCCATGTCGTGAACTTGACGCAAGTGTCCGAAATTATTACAGATTCGCGGCTGTCGGACCCGATTCGCAGTCAGCTCGCAGAGTTGTCCATTCCGGTTACGATTGTGTAAGCAGGTAGTTTCCGGCGTGAGGTCGCTCTGCGGTTCATTTGATTTACGATCGCTGTTGCAGCGGGATTCTCTGATGAGTAAGATCTACTTAGGTGAGAATCCCACTGCAAGCGTATGCTTATGATGAAAGTTTTCCTTTGGAAAATGGACGGAAGGGGTGTGCCGTTTGAAGGTATCTTTATTTATTACCTGTCTAAGTGATGCGATTTATCCCAAGGTAGGGGAAGCGATGGCCCGCTTGCTTGCCAGATATGGTGTCGAGCTGGAATTTCCCAAGGTGCAGACATGCTGCGGGCAGCCGTCCTATAACAGCGGCTATTGGGATGAAACAAGGGCAGCGGCAAAAACGATTTTGAAAGCGTTTAATGACAGTGATTTTGTCGTAGCTCCTTCCGGTTCCTGCACATATATGATTCATCATTACCCGGAGTTGTTCAAGGATGAGCCTGAGTGGCTGGAGTCGGCACGGAGGCTGGAGCAAAAGACGTATGAGTTTACACAATTTATGGTGCAGGTGCTTGGCGTGACCGATGTGGGTGCGTCTTTTCCGCATACGGTAACCTATCATCCGTCTTGTCATGGAACACGTTTGCTCGGCGTAAAGGAGGAACCGATGAAGCTGCTTGGCAGCGTAAAGGGTTTGCAATTAGTGCCGCTTCCTTTTGCGGAGGACTGCTGTGGGTTTGGTGGTACTTTTGCGGTAAAAATGCCCGATATTTCGGGAGCGATGGTGACTGAAAAAGTGGACCATATCAGGGAGACGGAAGCCGAGGTACTGGTCGGACTGGACATGGCCTGTTTGATGAATATCGCCGGTAATCTCAGATATCGGAAAGAGCCAGTTCGGGTAATGCATCTGGCAGAGCTGTTATACGAAGGGGTGAAGCACGCATGACCGCTGTACATACGCACTCTATGAATCAAAAGGTCAAAAAACGTGCAGAGCTGGCTCTGAATGATGATTTTTTGCGGAATGCAGTTCATTTCACTACCGAGCGACTGCGCAACGGCAAGCGGACAGCTTCAGAGCAGCATGGAAATTGGGAGGAATGGCGTGAGCGGGGGCGTCAAATTCGGCTTCATACCATTGCCCATCTGGACTATTACTTAAATCTGTTTGTAGAAAATGCCCGTGCCAACGGGGTGCATATCCATTTTGCCGACACCGCAGTGGATGCCGTGCGCATTACACTGGACATTGCCGCGCATAATCAAGCCCATTCTGTCGTCAAATCCAAGTCGATGGTGTCGGAGGAGCTGCATTTGAATCAGGCGCTGGAAGGTGCAGATATCGAGACGATTGAAAGTGACCTCGGTGAGTATATTATTCAACTGGCGGGAGAGGCACCATCTCATATCGTGATCCCTGCGATTCACAAAAATCGTTATCAGATTGCCGAGCTGCTGTCTAAAGAAGCAGGGGAGGAGCTGTCCGCAGATACGACGATTTTGGCGGGCTTTGTCCGCAAAAAGCTGCGTGAAAAGTTTCTAGAAGCGGATATTGGCATGACAGGCTGCAATTTTGCCATTGCCGAGACGGGTTCCATGGTTTTGTTTGAAAATGAAGGCAACGCTCGCATGGTTTCTACTCTGCCCAAAACGCAAATCACACTGATGGGTATGGAGCGAATTATTCCATCCTGGACAGATTTGGAGGTGATGGCTACATTGCTGCCACGCTCCGCTACCGGACAAAAGCTGACGATGTATATGTCCGGTATTTCAGGACCCCGGCGCAGCCAGGATGCCGATGGACCGGAGGAAATGCACATTATCATCGTAGATAACGGGCGTTCGCTTCAGCTAGGCAATCCTGAGTTTCAAGAGCTGTTAAATTGCATCCGCTGCGGCGCTTGCCTGAACGCTTGTCCGGTGTACCGACACATTGGGGGGCACGCGTATGGCGGGACATATAGCGGTCCTATCGGTGCAGTGCTTACGCCTGCCCTTCATGGCAACATTGAAGAGTGGAACGATATTGCGAGTGCGTCCAGTCTGTGTGGAGCGTGTTATGAAGCCTGTCCGGTCAAAATACCACTGCATGATATGCTGGTTTATTTGCGTAGACGCAAGGTGGAGGCAGGACAAGGGGATAAGCTGGAGACGATCGGGATGAAAGGTTTTGCAGCGGTAGTTTCCAGCTCGAAGCGATTCGCTGCGGCGATCAGACTCGGACAGATCGCACAGAAAGCGGTAGTCCGTAAGGGAGAAATTACCCTTAAGCTTGGCCCCTTAAAAGGCTGGAATACGTATCGTGTGGCTCCAAGTCTGGCGAATAAGTCCTTCCGTCAGCACTGGAACACACTAGCGCGTGAGCTGGAGCAGGAACGCAAGGTCATGCATCCGGACATTCTCAGCCGAATGGAGACGATCTTGGTGGATAGAAGAAAAGGAGGGATGCAGCATGAGTGAACAGCGTAATCCTTCTATGCAAGCAAAAGCGGAGCATGAAGCATGGCTCCATCAAATGCAAGCAGAATCCCGTGTCAAGCAGGCGCGCTTTATGGAAGGCATTGCGGCGCGGCTCAAGCGTCCGCGACAGACGGAGCCACCGATGCAGCCGTTTCGTGGCGCACCTGCGTTTTGGCACAAATTCGAATGGAGTGCGGAGCAGCGCATCGAGGAGTTCACCGCCAACTTTACAAGTGTTGGCGGACATGTGGTGCGTCTGCCGGATCTGAAGAAGGCGGCAGACTGGATCGCGCACAAGGCGCGCGAGCTGGGAGCAGCCTATATCGTCCGGCAGAATGAGCCGGACCTGGATGCGCTCCAGTTGGAAGCAGCGCTGCCGGAAGTCCGACTGTCGGTGTGGAACACCGATCCAGCCCAAAACTGGAAGGCACGCGCCGCGGAGGCCGATATCGGCATCGTCATGGCCGATGAGGCCGCCGCCTACACCGGCTCGGTAGCAGTGCTATCCTCGCCGGAGAAGGGGCGCTCGGTCAGTCTGCTGCCGACCGTGCTGATCATTCTCCTGCCCGTGGAACGTCTGCGAACACGACTGGGCGAGATTTTAAGCCGCTTTGACGAAGCCGGGCGCGAGCAATTGCCCGCAGGCATTCATTTTATTACTGGACCGAGCCGCTCGTCGGATATTGAAAATGATTTGACGATCGGTGTACACGGACCAGGTATCGTTTATACGTTGTTGATTGGTTAGCGTTATGCTGCCCGTCTAACGGGCGCGATAGATCGGAAAACGGGTTTCAAAATCCGTTTGTCTACGATTGCTCCTAACCGAAATGCGGCCATTGTGCAGTTCGGTAATGCTTTTGGTAATAGCAAGGCCCAGCCCGGTACCTCCGGTTTCCTTGGAGCGTGATTTGTCCACTCTGTAAAACCGTTCAAACAGATGAGGGACATCTTCCGGTGGAATCGGGGTACCGTAGTTGGTGCAAATCACTATCGCTTCATCGCCTTCACGTCCTATCGTGATATCGAGACGCTTGCCATCCTTTCCGTATCGAATCGCATTGGAAAATAAATTTTCATACAGGCGCACCAGCTCGCCCGTGTCGGCCAAAATCCGAACAGGCTCAACGATTCGGACACGATAGGACATGTCCGCCTGTTCCAGTGAGGGTACAAATTCCTCAGCAAGTTGAGTGAGCAATTTGCCGAGGTCTACAGGCTCCAGCTCCAGTGGCAGGCTACCACCACTCACACGCGTGTATTCAAATAACTCGTCGATCAGCTTTTTAAGCGTCAGCGATTTTTCATAAGCAATGTTTACATAATAGCGTAGCTCAATTTCATCCCGGTAACGGTCGGTTTCAATATACTCCAAAAAGCCAATCACCGATGTTAGCGGGGTGCGAAGATCGTGGGATACACCAGTGATCAGGTCGTTTTTCGCTTTGGCAGAAGCCCGTTCTTCTTCTATTGAAAGACGGAGCTTGTCTGCCATGGTGTTCATATTTTTTGCCAAGGTTGCCAGTTCATCTGCGGAAGATACCGGAATCGAATAGGATAAATTTCCGTCCGCGAAATTCTGCATCCCTGTCGTAATCTCGCGTAGATAGCCAATCGTATTTTTGGTAAAAAGGAAAAAGAAATAAATATATAAAGGCAGCCCACACACCAGCAAGATCAGTGAGGAACCAATGTGATTGACGGTCCAGCGGATCAGCCGAGTGCCAAAAAAAGAACGCGAGGGATTCAGCCATAACAGCAAAGACGCTCCATAATAAAACACCATTAAAATTAGTCCAGTTAAAGTGAAGGCGGCAAGGCTAAGGGCTGCCAGCTTCCATCCCAGCGTATCGTATCGTTTTGCCTTCAAGACGCAAGTCCTCCATTAATCGAATTTTTCCATTTTATAGCCGATGCCCCACACCGTTTTCAGGTATTTGGGCTTTCTTGGATCAGTCTCAATTTTCTCGCGAATTTTACGCACATGTACCATTAGCGTGTTATTGGATTCCAGATATTGTTCCTTCCAGACCTTCTCATAAATCTGCTCCATGCTCAGCACTTGACCCCGGTGTCGAGCCAAAAGCTCAACAATAGCGAATTCACGCGGAGTCAGCTTAACGGATTCTCCAGCGAGAGTGACCTCATGTGTAACAGTGTTAATGGAGAGTTCATCCAGAACCATTTCATGCTCCAATATAGGAGAGGAGTGGGTATATTTCCGTACTCTACGTAGATGGGATTTGATGCGTGCCACTAGCTCCAGCGGGCTGAACGGCTTGGTGACATAATCATCGGCCCCAACGCTAAGCCCTGTAATTTTGTCCATATCTTGTCCCTTCGCAGACAACATAATGATCGGAAAATGCTCGGTTTCCCTGATTTTCATGCAGGCTTCAATCCCGTCCATGTTGGGCATCATCACATCCAGCACCATTACATCTATCTGTTCCCGATTAACCTGCTCCAGTGCTTCCAGTCCGTCCCGTGCCATGAGCAAGCGATATCCTTCATTTTCTAAATATATTTGCATGAGCTTAATAATTTCAGGTTCATCGTCTACTAATAAAATGGTTCCGTTATGCAAGTTATGCATGGTTGTGCACCCTTTCTGTTCTTTCCAGCAGTATACAATATGGGCGTATTATATACCTTTTTGGCGATGGAGGCTATGGACACTCTTCTCAGGTCGTTTGTTGGATATCATCGTCCTTTGAATAGTAGCGTTTCGGGCGAAGACATGCGCTCTTCTTGCTTGAAGTTCCTTTTTCCTGTACCCGGTAGCTGACCGAACAAAATCCACGCACATGGCAGGAAGCGGGCGATGACCGACACGACGAGCCAAGAACAAAGAAGTGCACAGAAAAAACCTCCAGCGTACCACACATGAATAAGCTGCGGTGAGCCAATGTGTGGTGAAAACTGCCGATACAAGAGTAGGAAAAATGGATGTATGAGATACACACCAAAGGACAGTGTGCCCAGACGTTCCAGCTTGCGAATGACAAAGGAATGTTGTCTTCTATACATTAAAAAGGAAATCTGTAGTAATACCAGCGTACTAGACAGGCTGTACATGTTATACATAAGTTCAAAAACTAGCGAATTGTACGAGGTTCCGTACAATCTATTTTCGTACCACAGATAGACATGAATGGTGGCTGAAATCATCCATAAAGCCCAAATTGCGATCCATGTCAGCACACTTGTAAAGCTTCGTTCCTCCTTACGCATCAGAAACCAAGTTCGAAGCTGGGGATAGTAATAGCCGAGAGCTGCGCCCAGCATGTAGCAGGCCACATAGGACAGCGCCCAGCTGCCTTTATTTTGAACCTGAAAGAGAAATTTGTTGCTAATTATAAATGACCACTGTAGCAGCAGCCCAATGACAATAGACCATTGCGGAAATTGCCGATAACGCTGGAATAGCCACAGTATGCATGGAAATGCAAGATAAAATTGCATCATGATAAAAATATAATATAAATGGGTGTACGCTTTGCCCGTAACCAGTTTCAGAGCAAAGTTTTCCGCAAGTGTAGTTATACTCCATGGTTCGGTACTGCCAGCCATAAGGGACAGGATGAAATAAAACAGAGAAAACATGACATAAGGTAAGAGGATGTACAGCAATCTCTGCTTATAAAAGCGCCTCAAGAGCTGTCGTCCCAGCGGACGATCCTTATAGTTATAGAACAGCACCATACTGCTAAGCGCGATAAATACAGGGGTACCGTACTTCATCAACACATTGAGCGCATTATATACAACATAAAGGCTGGAATTTGTAAGTTGGACCGTTGCATAGGAAGTGGCATGTACCATTAAGACGGCTAAAATCGCCATGGCTCTGACCAACTGTAATTCAGGAATTTTTTCTTTGGTCGTAGGCTTCATAAGCTTCATTTCCTTTCAGTAGTGAACTGTATCTTGTTGAACTCTTTCTATTAAAAGATAAAGTTCTTAACAACCTGAAAGGGAGCGGCTTAAGAATCGCTTATGAACTTCTTAACTTTTGTTAAGAATTAAAAAAAAGAACTTCCATAGGCTCAAAATGAGCAGCATGGAAGTTCTTTTTAGTACTCATGTTCATTCGTTATTTGCAACGTTTGATAGGTGCGCGTCTGATTTGCCCACGAATGGCACCGTTCGGATGACGGATCGTGTGGACGTTGACGTAGGCATTGCCCTCTCTAATTTGGCATACCAAATCATTAATGGTTCTGCCTCTGAGTGGACCGGTAAGATCAATTGCACGCAGCACGCCGGTAACGACACCTCTTCTTACGGTAATCCCAAACTTCGAAGGGCCAAACAGTGTAGCAACAACAGGACCATTTTCACCTCTTCGTCCCAGATGAATGTGCGCTTCAGTTACCCGTGAAATATTGCGAACCGTCAGCTCAAAGCTTAATTGCTGGCTCGCTGGACGGTAACGAAATTCCGCAGTTCCTGTCGCATTCGTTCTGACAGGAGGCACTTCATTAGCCCCCCTCAACGTGGCTCTAAACTTATTGGACATTACGTCCCTCCTTTCCCAGTGTTGGTTTAGTGTATTCACAGGATCAGAGAAGGGGCTGTACATTCGCCTATTCATCAGAAGTTGTGTGTTTTACAAGTTATTCAGTCCAAGCACAAAACTGATTTTTTCATAGACTATGAGTATCTGATAGAGAGAGGAGGAGAAACTATGGGAACATTTATTGATGGAAGAACATCCCAAAATGCTTCGACAGCCAACTCTATTGCCATCCCAATCACTCTTTTAAATACGCCGCAATTGTTCGGACAGATCGGATTAAACACCCAAGGAGCTACAGGTACACCACGGGTTCTGCTTAAAGGAACTATATCTCTCCAAATTCCACTTGCTTTAGTAGGGATTACAATTACTATTGTCAGAGGTACGCAGATAACAGACCCTGTTGTTTATTCGGCTACGTCAACTTTTAATTTAAGTTTATTAGCTCCACAGGTTATTGCGTTCTCAGCAGATGATTTTAACCCACCGATTACGCCACAATTGGTGTATACAGCCTTTGTATCAGCTAACCTGCTGGGTACAATACGAGTAGGCCCAGAGAGCTTTGACGGGATTTTGGTTTCGGATTAATGCAGTAGTTTTGAACTAACGGAATTTTGCTTCAGGGAGCTTCGCAGTTGGATCTGCGAAGCTTTTTTGTGTACAGGCATATAATATACTGGATCATACTCACTATGCAGGCTGACAAGTATAAGTTCAGCTTAACGAATAAGCTACTTTTCAATTGCATAAGAATTACATAGGTACAACCGTGCAACCATTGGTAGAATTTTATGTATGCGCTTACATTGAATATTCTTTGCTTCTTACAATTAAAAATCTGGAGGAGGAATGAAGAATGAAGTGGAAAAAAGGATTGACTGGTATGCTTTTAGCAGCCTTTTTATGTGGTGCGCCGGGGCTGGGTATAGCAACCCCGGCACATGCATCAACTGGCGAGTACAAGTTTGATTTTGGCGGGGGTACGGTCGAAACGGGGTATACCGGAGTGAGCGCTTCGGTGTCCTATGACTCAGCACGTGGCTATGGCTTTCGTACCCCGGAGAATATGCGTAATGTCAGTGCATCGGGAACTGGGGTGGCAAGTGATGCGGTACAATTCTTGGCTACAGGTACGAAAAGCGAGAATACTTTCGACGTCGATCTTCCTCCAGGTTTGTATGAGGTGTCAGTTACTTTAGGAAATACTTCTCGTTCGAGTGTTGCGGCCGAAGGGGTGTATCAGGTCATAAATATGACGGGAAATGGGGCCAAGGATCGTTTTCAAATTCCAGTGACAGACGGACAATTAAATCTGCTAGTTACTGAAGGCAAAGAGGGCGCAGTCTTCACACTCAGTGCACTGGAAATCAGGCAATTGTCTAGCAATCCAGTTACGAATCGCACGATTTATATCGGCGGGGATTCTACGGTATGTAACTATTATCCGCTAGATAGCAGTGTGCAGGCAGGATGGGGTCAACTACTTCCAGAGTTTGTAAACACGAATACTTTTCAAATTCGCAATATGGCGTCAGGGGGCCAGATTGCTAGAGGCTTCCATCACGATGGTCAGTTAGAGGCGATCGTTCAATATATCAAGCCAGGGGATTATTTTATTCTCCAATTAGGCATTAATGACACCAATCCAAAGCATAACGAAAGCGAAGCGGAGTTTAAGGATTGGATGCGGGATATGATTCGGCAGGTGAAGGCTAAGGGGGCAACGGTAATTCTGTCAACACCGCAAGGCCGAGCCACTGACTTTAATGCTAACAATGTACACAACGCTGAAAACAGATGGTATAGAAGCGCTATTTTGGCACTGGCTCAAGAGGAACAAACGCCTTTAGTCGATCTGAATGTTCTTAGTTCAGCTTATTTCACCTCTATTGGCAAAGATGCTACGCTGGCTTTGTATATGAACGGTGATACACTACATCCAAACTTTGCGGGTGCAAGGGAACTGGCGCGATTGGTAGCACAGGATTTACAAAGACAGGGCCTGAGTGGATTCTAAATTGCAATGATAGGTTCCCCCCTGTTTCTTACATTTGTAGGAGCAGGGGTTTTTGGCCTCTGTTCAGGGTGCTATAATAATGGAAAAAAGCAATAGTAACGCGGAGGAATTAGAACATGCAGCCTTTCACTGCCCGAGTGCTTCAGATTATATTGCTGATCCCTGAGGGAAAAGTAATGACTTATGGTCAAATTGCGGCAGAGGCCGGAAGCCCAAGAGGTGCTAGACAGGTGGTGCGAATTTTGCATACACTGAGCCAAAAACATCGACTTCCATGGCATAGAGTAGTCAACCGCTTGGGAGAGATTGCTTTGCAGGAGGATGAGTCCGCATCCCTGCAGCGCCTGTACTTGGAAGAGGAGGGCATACAGTTTAATGCAAACGGACGTATCCCGCTGGATCAATATCTATATCATCCGCAGACGGAGATGGAAGAATAGGCGAGGAACGAGCAAAGGTGGCATTGTTTTTGAGACACAATACAACACTAGTCTGAATCCTCGCCAAAAAGAGACGGGACAAATCATAGTTTTGATTTGTCCCGTCTCTTTTTAAACTGGCGTATCATGTAGATTAACGAAGGGGGGTATTCATATATAGCACTAGATTTCCCAGTTAAGCTTATCCAATCAGATGCTGCTGGTCACGCTGGGCAAGGTGAAAAGAAATACTGTTCATTAGCGGTATATCATTATTTTTTCGGGCTTCCCGAATGAGTTGTTTCTTTTTTTGATCTGATTCGCGTAGAAAGCGAGTCATCCATAAATCAGACGGTTCGTTAGTAGTTGTCATGCGAGATTCTTTTATCATCTATTAACCCTCCTAGTGAGCGGCTGTTATTCTTTCTCTAGTATATGTTCCAAACCTTAATAGATGCTGTTAGTTTCCTTAAAATTAGCTGAAATTTAGGTAAAGTTCAGGTAAAAACAGATTAAATCTATGTCTGGTGGGGTGTAAAGTAGTTTACAACGAGTAATCTGGCAGTAAAGGTTACAAAAATGTATTGTTTTGACACCTTGTACCAACATAAACCTGAAAGTACAATTAGAATGCGAAGAATTCGTGGAAATTTATGTCGAAAAGAATGGAAAAGATTCGAAGATGCACCGAAAGGGGAGAAATTCATTTATGAAGCAAAAAGCGGCTGCCGTGCTGCTTGTATTGTCCTTTTCTACAGGCTTGGTCACCACTGTACAGGCTGACAGTCCATCAGGAAGCATGTCAGCAAATATGTCAGTTAATTCATCTGCTGCAGCTACGTCAAAGACATCATCCGTAACGGGACAGGCTCTACCTCCATTAACGCTTAAGCAGGCAGTGGAATGGGCACAGACGAACAGCTACAATACGCGTACCGCCGAGCGGGATGTAGAGCGCCGTAGACTTGAACTGAAAAATGCCGAAAAGGAGCTGGGTAATTCACCTATCGATTATATAGACAATGAGTATGTTGATAATGAAACGTCCTGGAGGAATTACAGTTCCTCGACACTATCCTATCTAGCCAGCAAAAAGCAAGCGCAATATGCCAAAGACCAGATTTATTTTAATGTAATGAAAAGCTACCAAAGTGTGTTTGTAGCAGAGAATCAGGTGAAAAATGATCTGGAGGCGCTTGAAATCGCCCAAGCGGAGGAAAAGATTGCACTTGCCAAATTTGCGCGAGGCAAGTTGTCTGAATATGCGAAAAACGAGAGTACACAGGCCAGAGTCCAGGCGGAGCAAGCAGTCGAGCAGGGAAAAATTGCGTTGCAAAAATCCAGGGATGCTCTGAACTTCCTCATGGGACAGCCTAACGGAACAGCCTATGAAATGGTGGATCGACCCGTGTACAAGGAACCGAAGAAGCTGGATATTGAATTACATATACAACAGCTGACAGACATGAATCCGAATTTATGGAAGCTGGAGGATAGTATCAAAACTTCGGAACTCAATGTGAGATATTTTGATTTTAATAACGGTGCAGGTGCTTACGATCTAGCTAAAATGGATGTTGATACAGCTAAGGAGGAGCTCGCCAAAGGTCAAAAGGATTTTGCTGAATCACTCCGCAATTTGTATGCCACGGTTAAGGAAAACCAAAAGAAATACGTACAACTGGAAGAAAGCTTGCGTACAGCAAAAGAAGCCTTGGAGTTATCACACAAAAAGTGGGCCAGAGGTCTAATTATTGAGATGGAATTGAAAAACAACCAGTTGAAAGTAAACCAGATTGAACGGCAAATGGAAGAGCTGGCGATCGAGTTGGATCAAAATGAGTTTACGTTGAACAAGCCATGGAGCACATAGGGAGGAAAAGGCGTTGGCAGAAACGGTTTTAAATGATGCTTTAATCAAGCTACGGAGAAAACGGAGAAAAAAGTGGATCTGGACTGCGATTGTTTTGCTGGTTGTAGGCGGAGGCGGAGCAGCAGTCTATCTGAATATGCCCAAAGAGCAGGCAGCACCTATAGTTCAGGACGAGACGTTTAAAGTAGAGCGCGGCGATGTGAGCGAGAAGCTGGACACGTCCGGCACCGTGCAAGCATCCAAGGAAGTGAAGCTGAACTTTACGAGTGCAGGCGATAACAAGCTGGCTGCGGTGAACGTGAAAGCCGGGGACAAGGTCAAAAAAGGGCAAGTGCTGGCGCTTCTAGACAGTTCAGAAATTAAAATGCAAATACAAAGTGCGTCTGATTCTTTGGAGATATCGAAATCCAAACTGGCTGAATTGGAGAAGGGTCCGAAGGCGGAGGATATTGAAATTCAGAAAACAAATGTACTTCGGGCCAAAATGGCTGTCGATACAGCGCAAGAATCATTTGAGCTGGAAGAAGCCGAAAGTCAGAAGAAAGCTTCCAAAAAGCAGTTGGAGCAGGCACGGAAGGCATATGAAGACCAAAAGTTTTTACACGATGCCGGGGCAGTATCCAACAGTGAATTGGAGCAGGCTGAGCAAGCATTGGATAAAGCACAAACGGACTATGATAATCTAGATTTACAGTTCCGCAAAATTATGTCGCAAAAACGTCGCACCATTTCAGAGGCTGAAATTGGCTACCGTGCAGCAATGGCTGAGCTTCACAAGACTCAGGTTCCGGCTGACGCATCGAGTATTCAATCCTCACGGATAGAGGTTCGAAGACTGGCGACTGAGCTGGAGCAGAAAAAAAATGAGTTGAACAAGCTTCAGGTCACGGCGCCGTGGGACGGTGTGATTTTAAAGGTGAACGGGGATGTGGGAACCAGTCCGACGGCTCCATTTATTGTAATGAATAACTCGGATTCCAACGACCTTAAGGTAGTTGTGAAGGTAAGTCAGACCGACATTGTCAAGGTCAAAAAGGGGCTTACGGCTGTGTTGACGACCAATGCATATCCGGGTGAATCGTTTCCAGGCAAGGTGCAATTTGTCTCACCGGAAGCCTCTACGGATGAAGGGATGACGACGTATTTGATGGAGATGTCTGTACATGACCCGAAAGGTAAGCTAAAAACAGGCATGATTATGAATGTGGCCGTTATTTTGGGAGTACACAAAAATGTACTGTTCGTTCCTGCGACTGCACTGAGATCCGAAGGAGGCCAGGATGGCGTGTATGTTTCTGCTAACGCTGCGAATCCCGGGGCACGCACATTTAAGCCCGTAGAACTCGGATTTTACACGCCAGACCGAGTAGAGCTTAAATCCGGTGTAAAGGAGGGGGACACGATTGTTGTGCCTGCTCCTGAACCTCCGCCAGATCCTTCCGCAATGGGCGGCATGCAGGGGGGCTTTTAAACGGGCATGAGATATGTTATTCAGATTGAGGGTTTGAAAAAAGTGTACCATGTCGGAGATCAGGAAATTCATGCTCTGCGTGAGGTTCAACTTGATATTGCTGACGGTGATTTTGTTGCGATTATGGGACCGTCTGGTTCAGGCAAGTCCACGATGATGAATGTTATCGGCTGTCTGGATTTACCTACGTCAGGACAATTTTATTTGGATGGATATTCGATCTTAGATGCCCGCGAGGATGAACTGGCTATTATACGTAATCAGAAAATCGGATTTGTATTTCAAAAATTCCATTTGCTCCCGCGGTCAACGGCTCTGGAGAATGTGGAACTGCCTATGATCTATGCGGGGGTTTCTGCCAAGGAGCGTCGTTTGCGAGCCATGGATGCCCTCACAAGTGTAGGTCTAGGCGACCGGATGAACAACAGGCCAAACGAATTGTCAGGCGGTCAGCAGCAACGGGTATCCATTGCACGGGCACTTGTGAACAATCCGGTTATTCTCTTGGCCGATGAACCGACAGGAGCTTTGGACTCCAAAACAAGTGTGGAAATCATGGGGATTTTTCAGCGTCTGAACGATCAGGGGAAAACGGTTGTACTGGTTACTCACGATCAGGAGGTTGCGGAATATGCCAAGCGTCTGATTCATTTTCGAGATGGGCGGATTGAAAAGGATCAGCCTGTTGAGAAACGAAGAATGGCGGCAGAGGAAGTGAAGGCATGAAATTTCAGGAAATTATTCGTGTATCGCTCAATAGTTTGCGAACCAATATGCTGCGATCCTTGCTGACCATGGTGGGCATTATTATCGGAGTGGCCGCCGTGATTGCGATTGTAGCCATCGGTAAAGGATCAACCGCTACAATTACATCGCAGATCAATAGTATGGGAAATAATCTGCTGATGATCTATCCTTATGCTCCATATGATGGGTCCAGCTCCATGTCGTTCAATCAGACGAAAGGGATATCTCTGGAGGATATCGAGGCGCTAGAGCAGCAAAAAGCAGTCGCAGAGGTAGCACCAAGTGCGATGACCAGTGCAGATATTACGTGGAGTCGCAATAAGGTCAGCGGGCAAATTGAGGGGACTTCGCTGGCATTTGTCCATGTGAGAAAGCTGTCGCTAGCTCAGGGCAGGTCGTTTACTCACTATGAAGTGGATAAACGGATGAATGTGGCTGTGCTGGGGAGTGATGCAGCCCGTAATATTTTTGGCCCGGATGCCTCCAGGGCAGTCGGTGAGACCATCATGATCAAGCAGTTGCCTTTTAAGGTGGTTGGTGTGCTGACCAATTCCAATTCCAATATGAGCAACAGCGGGCAGCAGGTATATGTACCGATTACAACTGGAATGGAACGGCTGGGCAATATGAGCATTCAGCAGGTGAATGCCTCTGCAACAACGGAGGACAGGATTGATCAGGCAAGTGCTGAAATCCGGCAGGTGCTGCGTGCCAGACATGAGCTAAAGCCATCAGAGGGCGATGATTTTCAAATCATGACCCAGACGGAAATCTTAAAAACAGTGTCTGGGGTTGACCGGGTTATGAATATGCTGCTGATCGGTGTAGCTGCAATTGCGCTCGGTGTTGGCGGTGTTGGTATTATGAATATTATGCTGGTGTCCGTCACGGAGCGTACGAGGGAGATCGGAATTCGCAAAGCGATTGGTGCGCAGCGCAGTGATATTATGCTGCAGTTTGTGGCTGAGGCTGTTTTTCTTAGTCTAATGGGTGGACTAGTCGGTGTAATGGTGGGTCTTGGGGGTGCAAAGCTGCTTGAGAAATTCGTCCAAATGCCGATTGTGTATTCGATAGAGCCAGTGTTGTACTCTTTTCTGTGCTGCATGGGAGTCGGCGTACTGTTTGGAGTATATCCGGCGCGCAAGGCTTCGAAGCTGCGTCCGATTGATGCTTTAAGATACGAATAGGAAAGCGGGTGCTTTGCCTTACTCGAAAGAGGGGGGATAAAGCACCCGTTTTTTGAATGGAATAAGTGTTTTAAATGATAAAAAAACATGAATAACCACTTTAATTTTATATATGTGATGTTTTATATGCTTTTTTTAGGTTGATTTATTATTATATATGACGTATTATATTCAATATCAGATCGCAAGCAAAAAAAGGAGGGGCGTTCATCATCGACCTTACGGCAAGACAAGTAGAAATTTTAAACATCGTACAAAAGCATGCCCCGATAACGGGTGACCAGATTGCGGAAATGCTTAATCTCAGTAAGGCGACCATTCGGACCGACCTATCCAAATTGGGCATTCTGAATTACATAGATGCTAAGCCCAAGGTCGGTTATTTTATTGGAAAGCGGGGCACGCCGAACCGGGAGGAAAAATTCCGGCTTTTGAAAATGAAAGTCGGTGATCTTCACGGGGTTCCAGTCATCGTACGTGAAACAACCACAATTCAGGAAGCTGTCGTATCTCTATTTTTGGAAAATGTGAGCAATTTGATCGTCACCGATGAAGACGGAGATTTGGCAGGGGTGGCTTCCCGCAAGGATTTACTCAAGGTAACGTTAGGCAATCCCAATGCAGCAACCATTCCTGTCAGTCTTGTGATGACCCGGCAGGCGAATGTGGTCACTGTTTCCCCAGAGGATACCGTACTAGAGGCAGCACGCAAAATTATTGCTCGTCAAATCGACAGCCTGCCTGTCGTCGTCCCTTCGGATTCTGACAAACCAGGAGAGCACTGGAAAGTCGTGGGACGTATTACAAAAACAAATATTATTAAAATGTTGCTCGATATGGTAGCAGAGGATTAATGGGAGGAATCGAATGGTTCAGGCGAGCAGTCATTTTATAGCGATCTGTTCAGACTCGATTGGCGAGACGGCAGAAGCTGTCGTACAGGCGACCATGCGCCAATTTGAGTTACCAGACACAGAGATCAAAAGATTTATGAACGTGAGGGATGAAGACGAGCTGAGTCGGGTAATGGAGGAAGTTGCCGAGCGTAAAGGCTTTGTAGCTTATACGCTGGTACAGCCGGAATTGAGAGAGGCGATGAAAGAAGAGGCTGTTCGGCTGAATGTGCGGGCTGTCGATATTATGGGACCGATGATGCAGGCGTTTGCCGATACGTTTCATAACGATCCCAAAGAGAAGCCTGGTCTACTGCACCGACTGGACGACAACTATTTTCGGCGTGTAGAGGCACTGGATTTTGCAGTTCAATACGATGATGGCAAAGATGTGAGCGCCATTCTCAAAGCAGATATAGTATTGCTTGGAGTGTCACGTATTTCCAAAACTCCTTTATCCATGTTTCTCGCACATAAAGGTTATAAAACAGTCAACATTCCGGTTGTACCGGAGCTTACACCGCCTGTTCAGTTGAAGGATGTTCAGCATGGCCGAGTATTCGGATTGACGATCCAGCCGGAGCTGCTGTTGAAAATACGCAGTGAACGACTAAAGGTTATGGGGCTTCCTAATAATGTGCAATACGCCACAGCGACAAGGGTGGAAGAGGAAATCGCGTATGCGCAGTCTTTGTTTAAAGAGCTGAATTGTCCGGTCATTGATGTTACAGATAAAGCCATTGAAGAGACAGCAGGCTTGATTATCAGAATGTTATAGAAGCGAAACAACTTAGAAGCAGCGCTTATAAAGAAAATATAATTACGGGATACAGGAGTGTAAATATAAAAGGCAGCAAAGCTGCTCTAAAGATAAGGATCGGCCGTAGGATATAGGAGATTATATAAAGATATGAATAAAATGGCAGCAAAGCTGCCCTGAAAATATTTATTTGCCTGTAGGTAATATCATTTTTAGGAGAGGTGGAGGGATAGGTATGGAGAGTCAAATGGCATTGGAATTCGTTCGGGTAACAGAGGCAGCGGCACTGCAATCGGCACAATGGACAGGGCGTGGAGATAAGAATAGCGCGGACGAGGCGGCAACAGTAGCCATTCGTACTCATTTTAATGCGGTATCCATGGACGGCACGGTCGTGATTGGCGAAGGCGAAATGGATGAGGCTCCCATGCTGTATATCGGGGAGAGAGTGGGCAATCGCAGAGGGCCAGCCATGGACATTGCTGTTGATCCTCTCGAAGGGACGGAAACGGTGGCGAACGGTTTGAATAACGCACTGTCGGTCATTGCTGCTGCACCTCGTGGTAGTCTACTACACGCTCCGGATATGTACATGCAAAAATTAGCTGTTGGTCCGGCATTGGCTGGAAAGCTGTCACTAGAGGACACGATCCCGACTACACTGTCAAAAGCAGCGCGCATACTGGGGAAACCCTTGTCCGATCTTACGGTGTCCATTCTGGAACGTACACGGCATGCCGGGATCATCCAGCTTCTGCGGGAAAGCGGCGTTCGGATCAAGCTGCTTGGTCATGGGGATGTGATGGGTGCAATTGAAACCTGCCTGGACAGCGGTGTAGATTTGCATATCGGCTCTGGCGGCGCTCCTGAGGGTGTATTGGCAGCGGCCGCGCTGAAATGCATGGGCGGAGAAATACAGGGCCGCTTGCTGCCTCATGGAGAAGAAGAGATTGCACGTTGCAAACGCATGGGTATTACTGATCCAGGGGCGTTGCTGTCGATGGAGGACATGGTCGGACGCCAAGGCGTGATGTTTGTCGCTACAGGCGTGACGCCTGGTGAGTGGTTGCAGGGGGTTCGTTCTCTGCCTGGTCACAGAGCTGAAACCCATTCAGTTGTAATGCATTCAGATACAAAAACGATTCGTTTCGTGCGAAGTATTCATCATACTGCTGATTCTTCCGGTACGCTCGCGGCAGCGGCATCCTCTTGAAATTTGAAGTCAAGACTTCCCTCGCTGGTGAATTCAATCATAATAAACTTATAAAACAGCAAGTCTCTGACTAAAGGGAGACTTGCTGTTTGCTGTTACTGTTTTTGGGGGATGAAAGAGTAAAATCAAGGATATAAATTTCTAAAAAACAGGTACTTATGAAGTAAAATTGAAAAGTTTCTATTAGGCTTGAAAAGAAAAAAACATAGCTTTGGAAGCGAAAAAATCAATTCGAACTAATTTTTTTAGACGAAGAGTCAAAAAAAATTATGCATAATATAGTTCTTTAGAACTACTTAAAAACCCGGTTTATTAAAAATTTAAAGAGTTATTAATTTTGGTTTGTGTGTGCTTGTTTTAAATTAGTTCCATTATATAGGAGGTTGAAGGTGGGCGCGGAAAAAGGCGGAATTTGTCGGATGATATCAGGTTGAATTTGTTACATTTTTGTTAATGGCATGTAAAGATAAAATTGTTATAGGATAAGGGGTTTGGGCGTAATTGTAAATCATAATGATTTTAGTTTTACAATGTTCGTGAAAATGTGAAATTATGTTTTAGGATAGATTTACAGATCATGATGGGCAGATAATGAGCGAAAAAGTCAAATTGTTGTTTTTGTAGTTTGGAAACAAATAGCATAATATGGATTTTGTTTTATTTTTATGAAGTCTAGTAATTTAGCCCTTTTGTCCCGTGTCAAGCCGTTTTAAAGTTTGTATATTTAAAAAAGCTAGAAAGTGTTGGAAGAAAAAAAGAGATATAAGGATTTACTGTAAAATTATGAACTGCATAGAGGATGGAGGAATTCATATGACGACTCGATCACAATCTTGGTTCGCTAAAACAGAGGCCCAACCGGCTGCGAAGCTCCAACTATTCTGCTTCCCCTACGCCGGTGG
This sequence comes from Paenibacillus sp. EKM211P, assembly GCF_011066175.1. Lineage (NCBI taxonomy): Bacteria > Bacillati > Bacillota > Bacilli > Caryophanales > Paenibacillaceae > Paenibacillus > Paenibacillus sp. EKM211P. Next base: position 172,631 of record NZ_JAAMNS010000007.1, on the reverse strand, counting down.
TGGTGCTTACATATTTAACTCTTGGAAGTCCAGGCTCGCGCCTGATATTACTGTGTTGCCAATACAACTCCCAGGACGTGAGAGCCGCTCCACTGAAGCTCCAATGGAAACCCTTCAAGACATCGTCCAATCGTTGGTTCCCGCTATGGCTCCATACATACATAAGCCATTTGCCTTTTTTGGGCACAGTATGGGGGCACTGATTGCATTTGAAACAGCGCGGCAGTTGTACAGTAAAACTGGAAAACTACCTGTGCATATTATCGTATCTGGTAAATCCGCCCCTCATCTTCCATACTCCAAAAAACGACTCCATGATTTAGCAGACGATTCTTTCACCGAAGAGCTTCGCTTGATGCAGGGCACCCCCGAAGAGGTGCTGCAAAATGCAGAATTGATGCAAATTATTATGCCTCGTCTGCGTGCAGATTTTAAGGTATGTGAAACTTATGTTTATCAGCCGGGAGATCCACTGGCATGCCCGATGACGGTTTTAGGGGGAACGAGGGATTTTGAGGTTAGCACAGATTCACTTCGTGCCTGGCAGCAGCATACGATGTCACCTATGGATGTCCGGATGTTCGAAGGCAATCACTTTTTCATCCATGAACAAGAGCAAGAGGTTATGAGCGCAGTCGAGGACATTCTCTCCGCATTCTCGCCGATGGCCCACGCTGCGGCAGCTCATACAACTTACAACACAAGCACTCCACAACCACGATTCAGGCAGAGTTGAATGTCCCACACATCACGATACACCTCGTTATCACCATCTCAGCAATAACCGATAAAACCACCCACCATGATGCATTTTCCAGCGTAGATTAAATTCAATTTTTCTGTACAGGCCCTCATCATTTCAGACACAGAGTTTACTTCAATGACGTCCATCGCCAATCTAAAAAGTTCGCACTGCTAAAGTGTGGCAATGAAAAAGAGGGATGCCTTTGTTTCGATCAAATTCTGCTTTTCGGAGACTCACACGCTATATAAAGCCTTATAATCTTTGGGTTTTTATAGCCGTGATTTCCTCCTTGTGTTTGGCAGCTATTGACATTATTTTGGGTAAGGCCATAGAGCAAATGGCACAGGGAACATTCTCCTCCACCCAGAACATGATCTATCTAGTTGTTGGTATGACGGTAATTGGAATGCCTTGTAAGTTTGTGATGAGGTACGCTTCGGCACGATTTAGTGTTAGTGCCCTGCGCGACTTGAGAGGCGATCTCGTACATAAGTTTTATGATTTACCTGTTTCCAGCGTGGAGAGCAAGTTCACCGGAGATTTGGTATCCCGTCTAACAAACAATACGGCGCTGTTGCAGAACTTTTTTATCCAGCAGTTTGCTAATCTGTTTTATTTGCCACTTGTGTTTACGGCATCCTTAACGTTGCTTTTACTGACAAGCTGGAAACTGGTTTTGGCAAGTCTTGCGCTTATGCCTGTAGGAATGATCATAACCTCACTGATGAGCAAGCCAATTGAGAAATACTCCAAGGAGCTTCAGGAGAAAATTGCTCATTTGAACGCGGTGGGACAGGATGCGATCGGAGGAATTCCTATCGTCAAGGCATTTAATATGCAGGCTGTGCTGTTGAAGAAGTATATGGTGATTACGGAGGAGGTCATCAAGCGCGGATTGCGGCTAGAAAAACGCTATGCGTTCATAACTCCAGTAGGTGTGATGATGCTGGCAACACCGATTATTTTGGTCATTGTGTACGGTGGATATTTGATTCAACAAGGTGAGTTGAATGCTGGTGGCATTGTCCTTTTTTTATATCTTATTTCGTTCATATTGCAGCCTGTTGCCATGCTGCCGACGATTATTTCGCAAATGAAGGAAGCGGGGGGAGCAGCGAAGCATTTGTTTGAGGTGCTGGATTGGCCAGATGAGCGGCAAGACGGGAAAATCACTTCAATAAGCCAAGATCTCGAGGAAGACGATGCAGAAAGCAAGGACGACATTCCTGTAGTCAGCTTTGAGCATTTAACCTTTGGCTACAACGAAGGGAACACGGTGCTGAAGGAGATTAGCTTCCAGGTAGGACAAGGAGAAACGGTAGCGATTGTTGGGGCCAGCGGTGGCGGTAAAAGCACAATCTTCAAGCTGCTTTGCGGATTTAATGAACCTGGAGAGCATGCCGGAACCGTTCAATTGTTTGGTAAGAATTTGACAGATTGGAACCTAACAAGCCTGCGTAGCCATATTTCGATGGTATCTCAGGAATCGTCGCTTTTTCCGGCCACTATTGCAGAAAATATCGGATATGGACGTCTGGAGGCGACCCGGAAAGAAATTGTCGAGGCGGCGAAAGCGGCACATGCGCATGACTTTATTGTTCAGCTACCCGAGGGCTATGAAACTCTGTTGAGCGAACGGGGAGGCGGATTGTCTGGAGGACAAAAGCAGCGTATTTCTATAGCAAGAGCATTGCTGAAAAATGCTCCGCTGCTTCTACTGGACGAGCCGACTTCAGCACTCGATAGCCAGTCGGAGGCTCAGGTACAGATTGCAATGAATGCAGCAATGCAAAACCGGACGGTACTGGTCATAGCTCATCGACTGTCAACTGTACGCCAGGCGAACCGCATTATCGTACTTGATCAGGGGAGCATTGTGGAATCGGGTACACATGAGGAATTACTAGGCCGTGATGGTGTGTACCGAAAGCTGTATTTGCAAAATTTTGAAGGACAGCAAACGGAGGAAAACGGGTATTCACTGCCTGAGGAAAGGAGTGAGCGTCGTGACCTTCAAGCAGGGGTTTTATGAATTTAAGCAATTGATGTCCCTGATGAAGCCGCATCGAAAATGGTATTTTACGGGGTTGGTTGGCAACAGTCTGACCAATGCCAGCATCACAATTTTGCTTTCTTTTGTGGTGCATTATTTGCTGAATTTTGCGGTTAATGGCGATGTACAGGAGCTGTACCGAGCGGTCTATTTGGTCAGCGGCACATTTTTGGCGTTAAGTCTTATTTCCCCAGTGTGCAGCTATATGTATAAACGATGTGTCAAGCTCGCAATTGCCGATGTACGAATGAAACTATTCGGTCATGTTGTCAAGCTATCGTATGAAAAAGCCGAAAAACACCATTCGGGTAATCTTGTTTCCCGCATGACAAACGATGTCCAAACGCTGGAGCAGGCTTACACCGTTCATATTCGCTCGATTATACTGGAAACTTCGCTTTTCTTAGGCTCACTAGTCATTCTGATGGTGCTGGATTGGCGATTTGGGATTATGGCGGTTCTACTAGGACTGGCTTCAGCCTGGATAAATGCTCATTTTGCGAAGAAAATGCGACAGACGAGTGAAGAATTACAGGGACGGATGAGCAGGTTCACGGAACGATTGAGTGATTTGCTTTCTGGTTTACAGACGGTGAAGTTATTTGGGTTAAGGACAAAAGTGGGTGGACTTTGCAACGATGCAAGCGAGGACATAAATCGCATCAGTATCCGACAGGGACGTCATATGGGACTGCAGGATATGTGTAATTTTGTTATTGAATTTATTACGCTGGGCGGTGTGCTTGTTGCTGGATTGATCTTGGTTTCGCAGAAGCAAATGGAGCTCGGAGTTTTGGGACAGATTGTGCAGCTGCAAACGGGTATTTCAACGGTATTTTTGGAGCTGGGGGCAGCTGTATCCCTGTTACAAAATTCTTTGGCAGGCTTGGCGCGTATCCGCGAAATCTTGAATGAGTCGAAGGAAGAGGAACAGTTTCCCGCGGCGAAACAGAAGGAATCAGTAACCGGGCTTATCGATCCAGAGGTGTCAGCTTCATCAGCCCGTGAACCTAAGGAATCCTATGACGGTGTCGAGACTGTGGATTCAGACCTCTCTATTGAACAGACTGTTGCTGCGCTGGAGCTGCACAATATCACCTTTGGCTATCAGCCAGACCGTCCAACGCTGCGAAGATTGAACTTAGTCGTGCCAGAAGGGCAGGTAACCGCGATTGTCGGTCCGAGTGGTGGTGGGAAAAGCACCGTGATGAAGTTGTTGCTGGGATTTTACCCACCGGATGCAGGTGTGCTGCGGGTTCGCGGCCGCTTGGCAGAAGAATTTCGGTTGGATGAGGTTAGGGATTTAATGGCCTATGTACCACAGGAGGCTACACTGTTCCACGGTACAGTAGCAGACAATATCCGCTTCGGCTCACCGGATGCCACGGATGAGGAAGTAGAGGCTGCGGCCAAAACAGCCTATGCCAGCGGCTTCATAGCTGAGCTTCCGGAGGGGTATGACACGATTGTCGGTGAACGCGGAGCCAATTTGTCCGGGGGTCAAAGACAGCGAATCGCGATTGCCCGTGCTCTGCTCAAAAATGCGCCGATTTTGCTGCTAGATGAAGCCACCTCGGCCCTGGATGCAGAGTCGGAATATGAAGTTCAGCAGGGCTTAGATGAGCTGATGAAGGATCGTACGACATTAGTTATTGCCCATCGATTGTCTACGATTGAGAGGGCGGATACGATCTGTGTTCTTGCCGATGGCGAGCTCAAAGAACAGGGAACTCATGACCAGCTCCTTGCTGAGGGTGGTCATTATGCGGAGCTATATGAGCTTCAGTTTCGAAAGCATCCAGAGGAACAAACCGCATAAATATGCGAATTTTCTTTTTACCAAATATCTATTTTGCGAGGAGAGAGACGGATGACACAGCAAGATGTTCAATTGTTTTCCTTAAGCCAGCCACAGCAACGTATTTGGTATACGGAGCTTTTGTATCCTCATCGGAACACTTCAACCATTATCGGTACTGTAAAAATCAGAGGAACTGTTCGTATAGATGCATTGCAGCAAGCAATGAACCGAGTGATTGCCCAAAACGATTCTTTCCGTATCAAAATCACTGCTCAGGATGGAATCCCATATCAATATGTAGAGCCGTTTACAGCGGAAAATATTGAAACGCTTCAAGTAACCCCGGAAGAAGCGAATGAATGGTTAAGGCGCCATAATCCACAACCGTTCTCTTTGTTGGATTCGCAGCTGTACCGATTTGTTATTTTACAGCTAGGGGTAGAAGAAACCTGGTTCAATTTTAAAATGCATCATATTATTTCGGACGGCGTGTCCATGAATCAGGCCATTAATGAAATCACTGGACATTATATGGATATTGTGCATGGTACAGGTCAGGATGCACCGACCAAAGGCAATCCTTATCTAGAGTTTATTCAGGTAGAGCAAAGCTATGAGCAATCTGATCGCTATCAAAAGGACAAGACGTATTGGACGGAAAAGTTTGCTGATTTGCCAGAGACCACAGGCTTAAAATCATATAACCCGCTGACATTGAGCACAGCTGCACGCCGGGAGAGTTTTATACTGAAGCATGAATTGTATCGTGGTGTTACGGCTTTTTGCGAGGAACATAAAATCAGTATTTTCACGTTCTTCCTGGCGGCTCTGTATATTTATTTGCATAAAGTGACGGGTGAGCAGGACTTAACCGTAGGGACTCTCTATGCCAACCGTACGTCTAAGAAAGAAAAGGATACCATCGGCATGTTCGTCAGCACCGTGGCTACTCGTCTGTTGGTCGAACCGGAATCCGAACTGCTGGCCTTCTTGCAGGGTGTAGGGAAGGAGCAGGCGTCCATTTTGCGGCATCAGCGTTACCCGTACAACAAAATTATTCAAGATTTACGCGAACAGCAAAGTAGTCTGGACATCCAGCGTCTATTTGGGGCATCTATTCAGTACCGTACCTTGAGTTTCTCCCGTTTTGATGAAGCGATTCAGCAGGTGGATAACGATTTCTGCGGAGATACAGTGAATGACTTCGATATTCATATGGTTGAAATGCTGGATGACGACAGACTCGTATTATACCTGGATTATCGTACCGAGCTGTTTAGTGAGCTGGAAATTGCTCGAATTATTCGACAATTTTTGAGTGTGGCGGAGCATATGGTACAGGGTCCACACAAGCGGATAGAGGAATTGTCGCTGATCAGTGAGGAAGAACGTGCGGAAATCGTCGACGTATTCAATGCTACAGCAGTGGAATACCCACACGAAGCAGGCATTCATGAGCTGTTTGAGGAACAGGCGGCACGTACACCGAATCAGACAGCAGTTGTGTCTGACAACGCCCATTTAACTTATGGCGAATTGAATGTAAAAGCCAATCGGCTGGCTCACACGCTGCGCGGGAACGGTGTTACCGCTGAGCGAACTGTAGGTATCGTTGCTGAGCGTTCCGTAGATATGATCGTCGGCATGCTGGCGATTCTCAAAGCGGGCGGCGCATATGTGCCGATTGACCCTGATTATCCGGCTGAACGTGTGCGCTACCTATTGGAAGATTCGGGAGCGGAGTTGCTGCTGGTGCAGCATGCGAAACAGCAACCGGAGGATTACACCGGAATTGTGCTGGATCTGAGCGATGCCGCTGTGTACGGGGCAGAGAATAGTCAAGATGTAAATAATATGCATGGGGAACAAAACGAAGCTAGTCATGCGGATTTTACACATTATTCAAATCAGAAAAATGAGTTTTTAAAGGAATCTTCTTCGTCTGTCGTAGACAGTACTACTGGAGCACATCCATTTGGTAATCGACTTGCCTATCTTATGTACACTTCGGGTACGACCGGACAACCTAAAGGAGTTATGGTAGAGCATCGCAATGTCGTGCGCTTGGTAAAAAATACAAACTATGCGCAATTGGGTGCTGACACGCGCATTTTGCAAACCGGCGCTGTTGTCTTTGACGCGTCCACCTTCGAAATTTGGGGTGCGTTGCTGAATGGAGGACAGCTTGTACTGGTAAGTCAGGATGTCATTTTGGACGCTCCGAAGCTCAAGGAAGCTGTCCGCAGCCATGGTATTACAACAATGTGGCTGACTGCGCCACTCTTTAACCAGCTATCCCAGCAGGATCTGGAGTTGTTTGAGGGGGTACAAGAACTGTTGGTCGGCGGTGATGTGCTGTCCGTACCGCACATTAACCGGGTGCTTGAGGCTCATCCGTCCCTACGGATTATCAATGGCTATGGCCCGACGGAAAATACAACTTTTTCTACAACTCATGCGATTGCTGGCGTGCAATCGGAAGCAGTGCCGATCGGGCGTCCGATCCACAACTCCACAGCGTATGTCGTAGACCGTTCCATGCAACTTCAGCCTGTGGGGGCATGGGGTGAACTGATCGTCGGCGGCGACGGGGTGGCACGTGGCTACCGGAATCGTCCTGATTTAACAGCCGAAAAGTTCATAGATAGTCCGTTCCGCAGTGGAGAGCGTTGCTACCGTACAGGCGATTTGGTTCGCTGGAATAAGGACGGGACGCTGGAATACAAAGGACGGATCGACGCGCAAGTGAAAATCCGTGGCTACCGGATTGAATTGGGCGAGGTGGAAGCGCAGCTGTTGAAGCTGGAGGCGGTGCAAGAAGCCGTCGTCATTGCACGTGAGGATGAGCAGGGACAAAAACAGCTTTGCGCATATGTGGTCACCCTTGCGGATATTACGGCAAGTGAGCTACGAAGCGCCTTGAGCCAGGAATTGCCAGGTTACATGGTGCCGTCGTATTTTGTACAGATGGAGCAATTGCCGTTGACACCGAATGGCAAGGTGGATCGGCGGGCGTTGCCACAGCCGGAGGGAAGCGTGGATTCCGGCGAGGATTATGTAGCCGCCCGTAATGAGGTAGAGCGGACATTGGTATCGGTATGGCAATCTGTACTGGGTATCGAACAAATTGGTGTACTGGATAACTTCTTCCATTTGGGAGGCGACTCGATTAAGGCCATCCAGGTGTCTTCGAGATTGCTGCAAAATGGTTACAAGCTGGAAATGAGAGAACTGTTCCAGTATCCAACGATTGCTGAGCTGAATGGACGGGTGCAGCGGGTGACCCGCGTGTCCGATCAAGGAGAAGTCAGAGGAAACGTGGCCTTGACACCGATTCAGCACTGGTTTATTGAACAGCAGCCATCTAATCCTAAGCACTATAACCAGGCTCTGATGCTGCACCGTGAGGATCGTTTGGACGAAACGGCGCTTCATCAAACATTGCAACGCATTGTCGAGCATCATGATGCTTTGCGCATCGTATTCCGCCAAAATGCAGAGGGTGGTTATGAAGCATGGAACCGTGGCGTGCAAGAAGGAGAGCTGTATAGCCTCGAAGTGGTGGATTATACCCAGGAGTCTGACTTTGCCCATTTGCTGGAGAGCAAAGCTAGCGAAATTCAAAGTAGCATCCGTCTAGATGAAGGCCCATTGGTGAAGCTCGCTCTGTTCCGTTGTACTGATGGAGACCATTTGTTGGTAGCGATCCACCATTTGGTGGTCGACGGCGTGTCTTGGCGTATTTTGCTGGAGGATTTGGCATCCGGCTATGAGCAGGCTTTACGGGGCGAGTCTGTCCGCTTGCCGAATAAAACGGATTCCTTCCGCCTTTGGGCGGATCAGCTGTCAACCTATGCGACTAGCGCAGCATTAGAGAAGGAACGGCCATATTGGGAGCAGGTGGAGCGAGCTGGTGCTGCACAAGAGGCATTGCCTAAGGATTATACTCGTAAGTCTCAGGCCAAGCCACAGCGTCGCGATGATCGGACACTGACCGTAGCGTGGACGGTCGAAGAAACGGAACAATTTTTGAAACAAGCTCATCGGGCCTACAATACAGAAGCAAACGACCTGCTGCTCACAGCTCTGGGTACAGCCGTTCAGGAGTGGGCAGGCATCGGTCAGGTGCTTGTGAATCTGGAGGGGCATGGACGGGAAGCCATTTTGCCGGATATGGATATTACGCGCACCGTCGGTTGGTTTACCAGCCAATTTCCAGTGGTCCTGGATATGGGCGAGGACCGGAATGTGGGACAGCGTGTCAAGAACGTCAAGGAAGGGCTACGCCGTTTGCCGCTTAAAGGGATTGGATACGGAATTTTGAGATATCTTGCTGACAGGGCAGAAGAAGCCACTTTTGTGGCCGAGCCGGAAATCAGCTTTAACTATCTCGGCCAATTCGATCAGGATTTGAAGCAGAATGCATTCCGTATATCTCCTTATTCCGTCGGAGCTTCCATGAGTGACACGTTGACCAAGCGGTATGCTCTGGATATCAACGGCATGATCACGGACGGTGCCCTGGAACTGACGATCAGCTACAGCAACAAAATGTTCATGAAAAAATCGGTTAAAAAACTGGCTGATCTGCTGCAGGAGAGCTTGCGTGAGGTGTTGGCTCATTGTGTGGCCAAAGAGCTGCCGGAGCTGACACCAAGCGATTTGTCCTTCCAGGGACTGACAGCCGGAGAACTGGATCATATTGTAGAGCAGACGGCTGCTGCGGGAGAACTGGAAAACATTTATTCGTTAACCCCTATGCAAAAAGGCATCCTGTTCCACGGCTTCATGGAGCCGCAATCCGGGGCGTATTTTGAGCAGGCAACATTTGATCTGCAAGGCAGCTTCCAAGTGGAGGCTTTTGCTGAAAGCCTCAATCAGCTGGTGGATCGCCATCAAATATTCAGAACGAATTTTTATAGTGGCTGGAATGAGCAGCCTTTACAGGTAGTGTACCGCCATAAAGCGGCTGGATTCCGGTTTGAAGATATACGTTCAATGGGACCAGGAGAGCAGGCCGCATACCTTGCTGATTTTGCGGAACGTGACAAAGCGGCAGGCTTTCATTTCAGCTCAGGCGAGCTGATGCGGGTGTCTATTTTACGTACAGGTGAGGAGTCGTACCGTTTTGTGTGGAGCTTCCATCATATTTTGATGGACGGCTGGTGCTTGTTCCTGGTTGTCGGGGAAGCGTTTCATACGTACTTTGCCATCCTTGAAGACCGCAAGCCGGAGCTTGCCCCGGTAACGCCATACAGTGAATATATTGAATGGCTGGATCGACAGGACAACGCGGAAGCAGAACGGTTCTGGCGTGATTATTTTGCAGGTTTTGAGCAGCAGACCGTATTGCCGCAGGTCAAACAGCTGGACGGTCACGCAAAAGCATATGAAGCGGACAAGCTTTCATTTACACTGGGCCGTGAAGTGACGGAGCGGATGAACAAGCTGGTTAAGCAAAAGCAAGTGACGGTCAACACACTCCTGCAAGCAGCGTGGGGCGTTGTGCTACAGCGGTATAACAACAGTCGGGATGTGGTGTTTGGCAGTGTCGTATCCGGCAGATCAGCAGATATTCCGGGCATCGATAAAATGATTGGTTTGTTCATTAACACCGTTCCTGTACGGATTCACAGTGAGAAAGAGATGACGTTTGCTGGGCTAATGAAGCAGATTCAGGAGCAGGCACTGGCTTCCCGTGCCTATGAAACCTATCCGTTGTATGAAATTCAGACCCTGACCGAGCAGAAGCAGGACCTGGTGAACCATATTATCGTGTTTGAAAACTACCCCGTGGAACAGCGCATGGAGCAGATGGGTAGTCGTGGGAACAATGGTTTTACGATTGCCAATGCTTCCATGTCAGAGCAAACAAACTATGATTTCAACATTACGGTGGTGCCAGGCGATGAAATCCATGTCCATTTGGAGTACAACGCGCAGGTGTTGGAACGTACAGCTGTAGAGCAAATCCGTGAGCATTTGCTGCATATAATTGAAGAAGCGATTCACCGACCAGATGCACTGGTGGATGAGCTTGAGCTGGTGACTGCTGCGGAAAAAGCGAACATCATCGATGGTTTTGGATCAGTAGGCGTAGCTGCATGGAGTGATGAAAAGGAATCGGAATTGTTGTTCCACGCCTATGTGGAAGAACAAGCGCAACTTGTGCCGGATCACGTGGCCGTTGTATACGAGGATCGGCAGCTTACGTACCGCGAGTTGAACGAGCGTGGGAACCAGCTTGCCCGTAGATTGCGAAATGAAGGCATTGGACGCGAATCGATTGTCGGCATCTTGAGCGAGCGTTCGGTAGACATGCTGGTCGGCGTACTAGCGGTATGGAAGGCAGGAGGCGCCTATGTACCGCTAGATGCAGATTATCCATCCGAACGAATTCGTTTCATGCTCAAGGACAGCGGTGCGACGGTGCTGCTCACGCAAACCGGTTTGCAGGAGCGTGCACAAGCATGGCTCGCGGAAAGCCGGCGGGCCTTGGTCGGAGGACCGACGGAGGGCGAACTGGAAACAGCGGCTGGCGTTGAAATGATGGAAAGAGACAACCGGAACGAAAGTTTGAGCTTGAAAGCAGATTCGAAGTCTGACAGCGAAGCAGCATCCGAACCGGTAACAGGGCTGCGTTTGCATACTGTATTGGCACTTGACGATGAGTCGCTGTATACCGGAGATGTCACAGACGTCGATCACATCAACGAGCCGCAAGACTTGGCGTATGTGATCTATACGTCCGGTACAACGGGACGTCCAAAAGGCGTCATGATCGAGCATCGCAGCTTGGTGAACACGGCTGCGGCCTATCGCCGGGATTACCGTCTGAACCAGTTCCCGGTACGTCTGCTGCAACTGGCCAGCTTCTCCTTCGACGTGTTCGTCGGCGATATTGCACGGACGCTCTATAACGGAGGCACGATGGTCATCTGTCCGAAAGAGGATCGCATTGATCCAAGCCGTCTATATGGCTGGATTCGTGATTATCAAATCACCGTGTTCGAATCGACTCCGGCTCTGATCGTACCGTTTATGCAGCATGTGTACGAGCACGGACTGGACATGAGCAGTCTGGAGCTGCTGATTACGAGCTCAGATAGCTGCAGCGTGACGGACTACCGAGTGCTGCAAGAACGGTTTGGCGCAGATATCCGTATCATCAACAGCTATGGCGTCACGGAAGCGGCGATTGACTCCAGCTTCTACGACGAAGAGCTGTCGAAGCTACCAAGCAGCGGGAATGTGCCGATTGGTCAGGCATGGCTGAACGCCCGTTTCTACATCGTAGACAGCCAACTGAATCCAGTGCCGATCGGCGTACTGGGTGAGCTATGCATTGGCGGTGCCGGGGTCGCACGGGGATACCTGAACCGTGCGGACCTGACAGCCGAGAAATTCATAGCGAATCCGTACGTGCCGGGTGAACGACTGTATCGCACCGGCGACTTGGCGCGGTGGATGCCAGACGGCAATGTAGACTTTATCGGCCGGATGGACTATCAGGTCAAAATCCGGGGCTACCGGATTGAACTAGGCGAGATTGAAACGGCGATCCAGCGGGTACCGGGTGTGCGTCAAGCTGTAGTCATCGACCGGACGGACGAGCGTGGACACAAGTATTTGTGCGGATACATCACGGGAGAAGCCGAGCTGCGGATCGAGGAAGTACAGGCCGCGCTGGAAGCAGGACTGCCAGCGCACATGGTGCCAGCACGGCTCATGCGACTGGAGACGATCCCGCTGACCAGCAACGGCAAAATCGACCGCAAGGCCCTGCCAGAGCCAGAAGGCAGCATCCATACGGGAGCAGCCTATGTGGCACCGCGTACTACGGTGGAGCAGGTACTGGCTGCGGTATGGGCCGCAGTGCTCGGCGTGGATGCCGTAGGCACGCAGGATAACTTCTTTGAGCTGGGCGGCGATTCGATCAAGGCCTTGCAAGTATCCTCCCGCTTGCTGCAAGCAGGTTATCGACTGAACATGAAAGACCTCTTCAGCCATCCGACGGTAGCGGCACTCAGTCCATTACTTCGTACCGATGGCAAGGTGGCCAGTCAGGAAGAGGCAGTAGGCCAGGTGGAACTGGCACCTATTCAGCGGTGGTTCTTCGAGCAGCAGCCGGCTGATCTGCACCACAGCAACCAGGCGATGATGCTGTACCGAGCTGGGGGCTTTGATGTCGACGCGCTGCGCCGTACGATGGACCGTATGGTCCAGCATCATGACGCACTGCGCACGGTATTCCGTGAGACGGAGCAGGGCTATGTCGCTTGGAACCGCAGTGTAGAGGAAGGCGAGCTATACACGCTGGACATTGTAGATTTCAGCGGAGTGGAAGACGAATCTACCGCTGTTGAAGCTAAGGCGAGTGAAATTCAAGCCAGCATTCACTTGAGCGCGGGTCCACTGGTGAAGCTCGGTCTGTTCCATTGCGCGGAGGGCGACCATGTATTAATCGTCATTCATCATTTGGTGGTGGATGGTGTATCGTGGCGTATTTTACTGGAGGATTTGGCATCTGGTTATGAGCAGGCAGTTGCAGGTCAAATCGGCACAGCTATTCGGCTGCCGCATAAAACAGATTCGTTCCAGGTATGGGCCAAACAACTGTCAGCCTATGCCAACAGTGCGACGATGGAGCAGGAGCTGGCTTACTGGCAGCATATCGAACAAGCCGAAGCAAGCCTCGCGAAGCCTTTGCCGAAGGATTTTGCGAATGATAATGCACGGCTCGGAGACAGTGAGGTGGTGACGGTCCGCTGGACGAAGCAGGAGACGGAGCAGCTGCTCAAACAAGCTCATCGCGCATACAACACGGAAATGAATGACCTGTTGCTAGCCGCGCTCGGAAAAGCGGTGTATGACTGGTCGGGTTCCGAGCGGATATTGGTCAACCTGGAGGGTCATGGACGGGAAGCCATTGTACCGGATGTGGATATTACGCGCACGGTCGGCTGGTTTACGAGCCAGTTCCCGGTTGTCCTGGATGGAAGTCTGGGAGAAGGGGGACATACTGCTCACCTGATCAAGCGGACCAAGGAAGGGCTGCGTCATATTCCGCAAAAAGGCATCGGCTATGGCATTTTACGCTACCTGTCGGGTCTAAATGTGCTAGAGAAAGCAGGCGTACAGTTACAGGCTCAGCCTGAGATCAGTTTTAACTATTTGGGCCAATTCGATCAGGATTATAAAGGCAACGATCTACAGCCTTCATCCTATTCCATCGGTGTGCCTGTCAGCACGAACGCGACTATGGATTTTGCGCTGGATATCAACGGATTAATCGAAGATGGCGAGTTGGTGTTCACGATCCGCTACGGCACAACACAGTTCCGTCATGAAACGATGGAGCGGCTGGGAGAGCTGCTGGCATCTGGCTTGCGTGAGGTGATTAGCCATTGTGTTGCCCAAGAAAGAACAGTGCTGACTCCAAGTGATGTGCTGTTAAAACAGGTAACGCTAGACGAACTGGAGCAATTGGTGGAAGATACGCGAGATCTGGGCGAGCTGGAAAATGTATATGCTTTGACACCGATGCAAAAGGGGATGCTCTTTTTCAGCCTGATGGATGAGAGCTCGGCGGCTTATTTTGAGCAAGCATCCTTTGAGCTGAATGGGCGCTTCGATGTGGTTACTTTCGGTAAAAGCTTGGATCTGCTTGTACAGCGTCATGAAGCATTACGGACGAACTTTATCAACTCATGGAAGGATGAGCCTGTGCAGGTCGTTTTCCGCCATCGCAGCGGCGAATTGTACTATGAAGACCTGCGCGGACTAGAAAAAGAGGAACGAGAAGCTCGGGTGGAAGCTTTTGTTATCGAGGATAAAGCAAAAGGATTCAACCTCGCAGAGGATGCACTCCTTCGTATCTCCATCCTGCAAACCGGGGATGAAACGTACCACTTTATCTGGAGCTTCCATCACATTTTGATGGATGGCTGGTGCTTGTCCTTTATGACACAGGAAGTATTCGGTAGCTATCTGGCACTGCGTGCGGGTCATGAGCCCGCGCTGGAGCCTGTCACGCCGTTCAGTCGTTTTATCGAATGGCTGGAACGTCAGGATCGTGAGGCAGCCCTGCAATACTGGCGTGGGTATCTGGCGGACTACGAGCAGCAAATTACGCTTCCGCAGCAAAAAACACAGTCGAAATCGATGCAAGCCGGGGAATATATCGCTGAAGATCTGGATTGCGAATTCCAGCCAGAGCTGGTTGCCCAGATCGAACGGGTGGCAAAACAAAATCAGGTCACGATCAATACGTTGATTCAAACGGTATGGGGCGTTCTGTTGCAGAAGTATAACAACAGTACGGATGTCGTGTTCGGCAGTGTTGTATCCGGCCGTCCAGGGGATATTCCAGGTGTGGAGCATATGATCGGGCTATTTATCAATACAATTCCAGTGCGTGTGCAGTCTGAACCAGGTGAAACCTTTGTCGAGCTGATGAAACGAACACAGCGGCAGGCGCTGGCTTCCAATGCTTACGATGCGTTCCCGCTGTATGAAATTCAAGCACTGACCGAGCAGAAGCAGGATTTAATCAACCATATTATGATATTTGAAAATTACCCGGTGGAGCAGCAGGTAGAGCAACTGGGCAGTGATGGACAGGATCCCTTCACAATTTCAAATGTGGTGTCTACAGAGGAAACCAACTACGATCTGAACGTTGTCGTGATGCCAGGTGAAGGCATCAAGATTCGTTTTATGTATAACACGCTCAGCTTTGATCAAGCAGGTATTGAACGTCTGTATGGACATTTTGCGCGTCTCTTGGAGCAAATTTCGCTCAACCCGCATGTTCGAGTGGAAGAGCTGGAACTACTCACAGCAGCGGAAAAACAGCAAATTACAGCGGCCTTTAATGATACCGCTTGTGCATTTCCGTCTCATCAGACGATCCATCAGCTGTTTGAAGAACAGGTGGCACAGACACCGGATCAGGTGGCACTGGTGTTTGGACATCAGCGTCTGACGTATCGGGAGCTGAATGAACGGGCGAATTCATTGGCACGCATCCTTCAAGCACAGGGAGTAGGACCCGACAAACTGGTCGGCTTGATGGTACAGCGCTCCGTGGAAATGATCGTGGGTCTGCTGGCCGTGCTAAAAGCAGGCGGTGCTTATGTGCCGATCGATCCCGAATTTCCGTCCTCTCGTATTCAATACATGCTGGAAGATAGCGAGGCCGCAGTGCTTCTGACCCGTCGTGATTTGGCAGAAGAGCACCATTGCCACGCCAATGCCCTATTTCTTGAGGATGCAGCATTGTATCAGGGAGAAAGTAGTAACCTTGAGGCAATTGTACGTCCAGAACATTTGGCTTACGTCATCTATACCTCTGGTTCGACCGGAAATCCGAAAGGAGTTATGCTCCAGCATCGCTCCGTCCTCAACTTTATCACAGGGATGCGCGAAGTCATTGACTTTGAAACGAGCAAAACGATGTTGTCACTCACGACCATTTCTTTCGACATTTTTGTCTTGGAGACCATCCTGCCACTGTTAGGCGGAATGACGGTGGTGCTTGGCGATAGTCAGCATCAGGTGAATCCTCAGGCGCTGGGTGAATTGATTGCTCATCATCATATTGAAATGCTGCAAATGACGCCGTCCCGGTTGCAAATGCTGCTGGGTCATGAAGCAGGTTCCCGCGCGCTGCAAGGCGTGAAGGCCATTATGGTCGGGGGCGAAGCCCTTCCGTCCAGGCTGCTTGCAGCACTGCAAGAAATCAACGGTCCCCGGATTTATAACATGTATGGACCTACAGAAACGACGGTTTGGTCGACCGTACAGGAACTGACCCATGCTCAACAAATTAACATCGGACGCCCTATCGCGAATACCCAAATATATATCCTGAATGCGAATGGGGAATTGCAGCCCGTCGGTGTGCCGGGTGAGTTATGTATTGGAGGGGAAGGACTGGCCCGCGGGTACTGGAAACGTGAAGAACTGACGACCGAGAAATTTGTAAATCATCCGTTCGCTGATGACAAGGCAGGCCATGAGCGAATGTATCGTACAGGCGATTTGGCGAGATGGATGCCGGACGGTAACATTGAATATTTGGGGCGGATGGATCACCAGATTAAAATCCGGGGCTACCGGATCGAACTGGGCGAGATCGAATCGCAGCTACTGCAGGTGGAGTCCGTACAAGAAGCAGTCATCATGGCCCGTACGGACGAAACGGGTCAAACCCAGCTCGTGGCGTACTACGTTGCAAGTCAAGAGCTTGGAAGTAGTGAGCTGAGACAGGAGCTGGGACAAGCGCTGCCAAGCTATATGGTGCCGTCGTATTTCATCTGGTTGGAGCAGATGCCACTGACACCGAACGGCAAAATCGACCGCAAGTCCCTGCCAGCACCGGAAGGCAGTCTACACAGCGGTGCAGATTATGCAGCGCCACGAACTGTAACGGAACGGACACTCGTAGCGATCTGGCAGTCCATCCTGGGCGTGCCCACTGTCGGGATTTTGGACCATTTCTTTGACCTGGGCGGCGATTCGATCAAGGCGATTCAAATCGTATCGCGTGCGTTCCAGGCAGGCTACAAGCTGGACATGAAGGATTTGTTCCGCTATCCAACCGTCGCAACGCTGGCACCGCATATGCACGAGGTAAGCCGTAGGGTAGATCAGGGAGAAGTGAGCGGGGCAACAACTTTGTCTCCCATCCAGCATTGGTTCTTTGCCCAGAAGCAAGTAGACGCACATCACTTTAATCAGGCGGTGATGCTGCACCGGGAGCAGGGTTTTGATGAGTCCGCTTTGCGTCAGGCACTTGGCAAACTCACAGCGCACCATGATGCTCTGCGGATGGTATTCAGCAAGACCGAGCAAGGCTATGAAGCCTGGAACCGCGGAGTACAGGAAGGCGAGCTGTATCACCTGGATGTGGTGGACTTTACAAACTTGACGGATGAAGCCACGCTCAGCGCAGCCATGGAGACGAAAGCCAGTGAAATTCAAAGCAGTATCCAGCTGCATGCAGGGCCGCTGTTGAAGGCTGGTTTGTTCCACTGTGCAGATGGGGATCATCTCCTGATGGCGATTCACCATTTGGTCGTGGACGGGGTATCATGGCGTATTTTATTCGAGGATTTGGCCGTAGCCTATGAACAGGCCATTCATGCAGAGGTACTTCAGTTACCAGACAAAACGGATTCATTCCGCTTCTGGTCGCAAGAACTTTTCAAGTATGCGCATAGCGCAGCCATGGACAGCGAATACGCCTACTGGGAGCAATGGAACGCAACCGCTTTGGCTGACCAAGTACGTTTGCCTGAGGATCAAGCGGAGGCCGAACCGTTTATCCTAGCTGACACGGATACAGTGGTCTTCCAGCTTACGGAAGAAGAGACAGAAAAACTATTGAAGCAAGCACACCGCGCGTACAACACGGAAGTGAACGCTTTGCTGCTGACTGCACTAGGCATGACGCTGTACACGTGGACGGGGCATGAACGCAGCCTGATTCATTTAGAGGGACACGGACGGGAGAACATTTTGCCGGATACAGACATTTCTCGTACGGTAGGCTGGTTTACGAGTCCATATCCGGTGTGGCTGGATATCGGTCGTGGTCACGCTTTGTCGGAACGCATCAAACGGGTCAAAGAGAGTCTGCGCCATATTCCGAATAAAGGAATGGGCTACGGAATTTGGAGATATTGGAGTGAATCCGGCCAAGCCGTTGGTCAACATCAAGCTTTTGCCGAGCCACAAGTAAGCTTTAACTACCTCGGACAGTTGGATCAAGACTTGCCAAACAGCGATATCCGCATGTCTCCTTATTCGATGGGATCGGTCGTGAGTGGCCGGACGAAGTTGAAATATGCGCTCGATGTGAGTGGAATCGTAACCAATGGCATCCTGGAACTCGACATTCGGTATAATGGCAAAACCTTCCGTAAGGACACAGTCGAAATGCTAGCCAATCTGTTGAAATCCAATCTGCTTGAAGTGATCGAGCATTGTGTTACACGGGAGCAGGCCGAATTGACTCCAAGTGATGTACTGTTTAAAGGTCTGACCCTGGAGCAATTCGATACGATTAAGGCGCAGACCAAGGCGGTCGGGGAATTGGAAAATGTGTACCCATTGACCCCCATGCAAAAGGGGATGCTGTTCCACAGTCTGATGAATGCAGAAACAGGGGTGTATTTTGAGCAGGCTACCTTTGAACTTGAAGGCCACTTTGCGCCATCTATATTCGAGGATAGCTTGAAGCTGCTGGTTAGCCGGCATGCTATATTACGGACGAATTTCTACAGCGGCTGGCATGGACAACCCTTGCAAATCGTCTATTGTCATAAAGATCCGAGCTTCCGTTATGAGGATGTCAGAGGGTGTGAACAGGCTGTAGCTGAATTTGTGTCTCAGGATAAAGCCAGAGGCTTTGATTTAAGCAAGGATGCGCTCATGCGCGTAGCCGTCTTCCGCACGGGTGATCGCTCATACCGTTTTGTATGGAGCTTCCATCATATCGTAATGGATGGCTGGTGCCTGTCACTAATGACAGACGAAGTATTTAGTGCATATGCTGCCTTGCTGGAGAACAAGCAGCCAGAGCTTGCACCTGTCAAGCCGTATAGTGACTATATCGAATGGTTGGAACACCAAGATGCACAGGAAGCATCTCGTTATTGGAGTGACTATTTGGCAGGTTTTGAGCAGCAAACCTTGTTGCCTAGTGAGAATGCGCAAGTTTCTGTAGCAGAACGGGATGAAGATACCAACCGAAGCGGTCAAAGTTCAAATTCCGGCTATGTTTTGGAAAAGCTGCCATTTATGTTGGGTAAAGAACGGAGTGCCGCATTAAACCAAATGGCCAAGCAACAACATGTCACGATTAACACATTGCTGCAAAGCATTTGGGGCGTTATTTTACAGAAATACAATAATCATCAGGATGTTGTGTTTGGTAGTGTGGTATCCGGTCGTCCGGCAGAAATTCCAGGTGTGGAGAGCATGATCGGTTTGTTTATCAACACGATTCCGGTACGCATATGCAGTGCACAGGATGCTACATTTGCTGACGTATTGCAGCGTACGCAGGAACAGGCTTTGGCCTCCAGTGTCTATGACACGTTCCCGCTCTACGACATTCAGGCACGGACTGAACAAAAACAAGACCTGATCAATCACATCATGGTCTTTGAAAACTATCCCATCGGGCAGCAGATGAAGCAGATGGGCGGTTCCGGCGAAGCGGACGCACACACAGGCTTCTCCATTGCTAATGTGGAACTTACAGAGCAAACCAACTACGATTTTAACCTGATTGTCGTGCCTGATGAAGATATCTCTATTCTGCTTGAGTACAATGCGCTGGTGTATAACCGGTCTGCAATGGAGCGTATCTATGGTCATATCAACCACGTCATCGGGCAAATCGTAGACAATCCGTATATCCGTGTGAATGAGCTGGCATTGGTGACAGCGGAAGAGCAGGCACAGATCGTTCAGGTGTGGGGAGATACAGCGGCAGCTTATCCGCAGGACCAAACGCTAAGTGCGCTATTCGAGCAGCAGGCAGTGAACACACCAGAGCAAGTGGCGGTGTTGTGCGGAGCGGAGTCGTTGACCTACCGTGAGCTGAACGAGCGAGCCAACCGTTTGGCTCGGACGTTGCGTGCGGAAGGGGTTCAGCCGGATCAGCCCGTGGGTATTCTGGTCCACCGTTCACTGGACATGATCGTAGGCATCTATGCGATCCTCAAGGCCGGCGGAGCCTATGTGCCAATTGATCCGGAATACCCAGCAGACCGCATCCGCTTTATGCTGGAGGACTCAGGCGCGAAGCTGGTGCTGACGCAATTGCATCTGGCGGAGCAAGCATCGCTGAGCTTCGATGGTCAGGTACTGGTGCTGGATCGTCAGGAGCAGGATGACAAGGACATTTATCACGAAGATGGCTCGAATCTGGAGCCACTGGCCGGGCCGCATCATGTTGCGTACGTCATCTATACGTCCGGTTCGACGGGAAAACCGAAGGGCGTGATGGTGGAGCACCATTCCGTGCTGAACCGAATTTTGTGGATGCATAATCGGTACGGCTTGAGTGCGGAAGATACGATTCTGCAAAAGACCGCCTTCACCTTCGATGTGTCGGTGTGGGAGCTGTTCTGGTGGTCAATGGTCGGCTCGAAGGTAAGCCTGTTGTCGGTCGGCGGGGAAAAGAACCCGGAAGACATCGTGGACACGATTGCCCGCGACGGTGTGAGCACGATGCACTTTGTACCCGCCATGCTGCATGCGTTCCTGGAGTATGTGGAGCAGCAGCCACGGGAAGTAATGCAAGCGAAGCTGGGCACACTGCGCCATGTCTTTGCCAGTGGTGAAGCGTTGCCACCACAGCATGTGGCCCGGTTCCAGCGGCTCGTGTCGAGCCTGACCGGAGCGAAGCTGGTCAACCTGTACGGTCCGACCGAAGCGACGGTGGACGTGTCGTACTTTGATTGCGAGCCGGATGAGGAATATGCAGTGATTCCGATCGGGAAACCGATTCAAAACATTCGTCTCTACATCGTGAAGGAAGGCACGGAGCAATTGCAACCGATTGGTGTAGCAGGGGAACTATGCATCGGCGGTGTCGGTGTGGCCCGTGGTTACCTGAACCGTCCGGAGCTGACGGCAGAGAAATTCGTTGCCGATCCGTTTGCCGGCGGGGAAGCTGGGTATGAACGGATGTACCGCACTGGTGATTTGGCGAGATGGATGCCAGACGGCAATATTGAATATCTGGGCCGGATCGACCATCAGGTGAAAATCCGGGGGTACCGGATTGAGCTGGGCGAGGTCGAAACGCAGCTGCTCCAAGTGGAATCGGTACGAGAAGCGGTGGTCATGGCTCGTGCGGATGAAACGGGCCAAAAACAAATGGTCGCCTACTATGTTGCAGGGCAAGAGCTAGGAGCGAGTGAGCTGAGAAGTGAGCTGAGCCGAGAATTGCCAAGCTACATGGTCCCATCGTACTTTGTACAGCTGGAGCAAATGCCGCTGAGTCCCAATGGCAAAATCGACCGCAAGGCATTGCCAGCACCGGAAGGCAGCCTGCAAACCGGAGCCGACTATGCAGAGCCGCGTACGGTGCAAGAACGCGCGCTGGTCGCGGTCTGGCAGTCCGTACTGGGACTACAGACGGTCGGTATTTTGGACAATTTCTTTGATCTGGGCGGTGATTCGATCAAAGCCATCCAAATCGCATCCCGTGCGTTCCAGGCCGGCTATAAGCTGGACATGAAGGATTTGTTCCAATATCCGACAGTTGCAGCCCTGGCACCGCATATGCATGAGGTCCGTCGTATGGCAGATCAAGAAGAAGTGAGCGGGGAAACGGCGCTACTTCCGATCCAGCATTGGTTCTTTGCGCAGGAGCGCGAGCGTCCGCAGCACTTTAATCAGGCGGTCATGCTCTATCGCGCTGAGGGCTTTGAGGAGACGGCGATTCGTCAAGTGATGGATCACCTCGTGAAGCATCATGATGCGCTGCGTATGGTCTTCCGTCAGACTTCCGCTGGTTATACGGCTTGGACACGGGCTGTAGAGGAAGGCACGCTGTATACGCTGGAAACAGTGGACTACCGTAAACAGGAAAACTATGCGGAAGCGCTGGAAGCGAAGGCAACGGAAATTCAAAGCAGCATGGACCTGTCCGCAGGACCGTTGGTGAAGCTGGGATGGTTCCGAACCACTGAGGGCGACCATCTGCTAATCGCCATTCACCATTTGGTGGTGGACGGGGTGTCGTGGCGGATCTTGTTCGAAGATTTCTCGACAGGCTACGAGCAGGCGATCCAGGGCGAGCCCGTACGATTGCCGTATAAAACGGATTCCTTCCAAACTTGGGCACGGGAGCTATCCTCTTACGCCAACCGTCCAGAGGCGGCAGCGGAGGACATGTACTGGAAGCAGCTGGAACAGGCCAAAGCGGGAGCTGCGCCGCTGCCTAAGGATTTTGCCTACGAGGGCTCCTTGAACGCAGACAGCGAAGTGCTGACCGTAGCGTGGACCGAAGCTGAAACCGAGCAACTGCTGAAGCAGGCCCATCGCGCCTACAACACCGAGGTCAATGATTTGCTGCTGACCGCGCTGGGACTCGCGCTCCACAACTGGACAGGCGCAGGCCATGTGCTGGTGAACCTAGAGGGACACGGCCGGGAAGCGATCCTGCCAGAGGTGGATATTACGCGTACCGTAGGCTGGTTTACGAGCTTGTATCCGGTGCTGCTGGAGACCGGCAAGGAAATGACACTGGCTCAGCGGATTAAAGAAACCAAGGAAGGCTTGCGCCGGATTCCGCATAAAGGGCTGACCTATGGCATTTGGCGTTACCTGTCCTCTGGGTCCAGATCGAATGACCGTGCGATTGCAGCCGAACCGGAAATCAGCTTTAACTATTTGGGGCAGGTGGATCAGGATCTGCAAAACAGTGGAATCACGTTGTCGTCCTACCATGCAGGGGAGACAGAGGATGCCCATTCCCGCTTGCCGTACACGCTGGATTTAAACGCGATGATCTCGGAAGGCACGCTGCGTTTGACAATTGCTTACAGCCGTAAGCAGTATCGTAAAGAAACGCTGGAGCGTGTGGCGGGACTGCTGCAATCCGCTTTGCAAGAGGTCATTGCGCATTGCACCGTTCAGGAAAAACCGGAACTGACGCCAAGTGATGTGTCCTTCAAAGGTCTGACGACGGGAGAGCTGGAGCAGATTGCGGAACAAGCGGCACATATCGGTGAGCTGGAAAATGTGTACGCACTGACGCCAATGCAAAAGGGGATGCTCTTTTACAATCTGATGGATTCGCAATCGGGAGCGTATTTTGAACAGGCATCCTTTAATCTGCGAGGGCATTTTAATATCGCTGCATTTGCGGCCAGTCTGGATGTCTTGGTGCAGCGGCATACGGTACTGCGCACGAACTTCTACAGCGGCTGGAAGGATGAACCACTTCAGGTTGTGTACCGGAATAAGCGCAGTGAACTGTATGTTGAGGATTTGCGGGATATGGAGGAAGAGCAGCAAAACGAGTACATGCTCGAATTTACACGTAAAGACAAGCAAAGAGGTTTTGATCTAGCAAAAGACGCCTTGATGCGTGTCGCTGTGTTGCGCACAGGTGAGGATACGTACCGTTTTGTATGGAGCTTCCATCATATCGTGATGGACGGCTGGTGCTTGTCACTGGTGACAAACGAAGTGTTTGCAAGCTATTTTGCGATCCTGGCTCATAAACAACCGAAACTGGCCCCTGTAACCCCGTACAGTCAATATATCGAATGGCTGGAGCAGCAGGATCGTCAGGCCTCATCAAGTTATTGGAGCAAGGTTCTGGATGGATATGAGGAGCAGTCCCGTCTGCCACAGGCAAAAATCCAGGGCAAAACAGGGTATCAGGCGGAGCGTCTGGATTTTGATTTGGGCGTAGAGCTAACCGCTGGTATTCAGCGTATAGCCAAGCGTTATCAGGTGACCATCAATACGTTGATGCAGACCGTTTGGGGCCTTTTGCTGCAAAAATATAATGGCACCGATGATGTCGTGTTTGGCAGCGTGGTAGCTGGACGTCCGGCAGACATTCCGAACGTGGAGCATATCATTGGTCTGTTTATCAATACGATTCCGGTGCGTATCCGCAGTCAAGTGGACAATCTATTCTCCGACGTGATGAAGCAAACCCAGGAGCAATCGATTGCTTCCCATGTGTATGATACGTATCCGCTGTATGAAATTCAGGGGCTGTCGGAGCTTAAGCAGGATTTGATTAATCATATTCTTATTTTTGAGAATTATCCGGTCGAGGAACAAATCGAGCAATTAGGTAGCGGTGAGGCGTCCAGCTTCACCATCACAGGAGCCGAGTCTGTCGAGCAGACCAACTATGACTTTAACGTGGTAGTGCTGCCGGGGAATACCATTCACATGAGCTTCGGGTATAATGCCCTGGCCTTTGAACGGGAAAGCGTAGAGCAAATTCGAGGTCATCTGGTGCAGCTGCTGGAGCAAGTGACAGCGAATCCAGACATTCGCGTGTGTGAGCTGGATATGGTTACGGTGCAGGAGCGCGAGCAAATCGTTGAGGTCTGGGGCAATACAGTAGCAGTGTATCCAAGCGAGCAAACGATTCACGGCTTGTTCGAGGCGCAAACGGCGCAGACACCGGAGCAGACAGCCTTATTCTTTGAAGGAGAAACGCTGACTTATCGCGAGCTGAATGAACGCGCCAATCGTCTGGCTCGTACCTTGCGCAGTCAAGGCGTGACGAAGGATCGTTTGGTGGGTCTGATGACTGAGCGCTCGGTGGACATGATCGTGGGCATCTTCGGGATTTTAAAAGCCGGAGGCGCCTATGTACCTATCGATCCAACCTATCCGGAGGAACGTATCCGCTATATGCTGGACGACTCGGGTGCGAAGCTGCTGTTGACACAAAGTCATCTGGTGGACAAAGCAGTTATCGATGGTCAAGTGCTGGTATTGGATGGGGAACAATCGGTGTACCACAAGGATGGTTCCAACCTGGAGCCGGGGGCCGGTCCAGATGATCTAGCCTATGTGATCTACACGTCAGGTACAACCGGGCAGCCGAAGGGCGTGATGCTGGAGCACCACGGCCTGTGCAATCTGAAAACGTATTTTGATCAGACGCTTCGGATCCGTACGTCGGATCATGCGCTACTGTTCGCCAGCTACTCGTTTGATGCAGCTTGCTGGGAAATCTTCCAAGCGCTGTTCTGTGGCGCTACGTTATATGTGCCAACGACAGAGACGATTTTGAACTACGAGCGGTTTGAGCAATATATGGCCGATCACCGGATTACGGTGGCCGCTTTGCCGCCGACCTATGCGGTGTACCTGGAGCCGGAGCGGATGCCAAATCTGCGTATTTTGTTCACCGCGGGTTCAGCCTCTTCCACCGAGCTGGTATACAAATGGAAGGATCAGGTGGCGTACTACAATGGCTACGGTCCAACCGAAAACTCGGTGGCAACGTCCATCTGGCCGGTATCCGAGGATGAAAGGGCAGGCCAACTCATTTCCATCGGACGCCCTATGCCGAATCACCGGGTGTACATGCTGGATGTACATGGACATTTGGCTCCGGTCGGCGTAGCAGGTGAACTGTGCGTGTCTGGTCCGGGTCTGGCGCGTGGATATTTGGATCGTCCAGAACTGACGGCGGAGAAATTTGTACCGAACCCGTTTGCGGCTGGCGAAGCAGGGTATGAACGAATGTACCGTACGGGGGACTTGGCGAGATGGATGCCGGACGGCAACATTGAATATTTGGGCCGGATCGATCATCAGGTGAAAATCCGGGGCTACCGGATCGAACTGGGCGAGGTCGAGGCACAAATATTGAAAGTGGAGGACGTGCAAGAGGTCATCGTCCTGGCCCAAGCGGACGAGCAGGGACAAAACCAACTGGTGGCGTACTATGTCGCTGAAAGAGAAGTCAGCGCGGGTGAGCTGCGCAGCTTATTGGGTGAGGAACTGCCCAACTACATGGTGCCTTCGTACTTCATCCAGCTGGAGCAGATGCCGCTGACACCGAACGGAAAAATCGACCGCAAGGCCCTGCCGACACCGGAGGGCAGCCTGCAAAGCGGAGCGGATTATGTAGAGCCGCGCACAGCACTGGAGCAGACGTTGGTTTCGATTTGGCAGTCTGTCTTAGGAGCGAAGACAATCGGGATTTTGGATAATTTCTTTGACCTCGGCGGCGATTCGATCAAAGCGATCCAGGTATCGTCCCGCTTACTGCAAGCGGGCTACAAGCTGGATATGAAGGATTTGTTCCAATATCCGTCCATTTCGCTGCTGAGCGGTCGTGTACAAAAAGTTAGCCGTACGACCGATCAGGGCGAGATATCAGGCAGCGTCAAGCTGACCCCGATCCAGCAGTGGTTCTTTGGACAAGCCTCGGCAGAGCCGCATTATTTCAACCAGTCGGTGATGCTGCATCGAGCAGAAGGCTTCGATGAAGCCGCATTGCATCACACGGTGACCAAGTTGACGGAGCATCATGATGCGCTGCGTATGGTCTTCCGTCAGACCGAACAGGGCTATGAAGCGTGGAATCGCGGTTTGAATGAAGGCGAGCTGTATCATCTGGACGTTGTGGATTTGACAGATATGCCAACCCTTGCAGAGGTGACAGCAACCATTGAAACGAAAACCAATGCCATTCAAAGCTCCATTCGTCTAGACGAAGGACCACTGGTGAAGTTGGGACTTTTCCGCTGCATGGATGGAGATCATTTACTGATTGCCATTCACCATTTGGTTGTAGACG
The DNA here is from genome assembly GCF_011066175.1 of Paenibacillus sp. EKM211P. Lineage (NCBI taxonomy): Bacteria > Bacillati > Bacillota > Bacilli > Caryophanales > Paenibacillaceae > Paenibacillus > Paenibacillus sp. EKM211P. The sequence goes on along the minus strand of NZ_JAAMNS010000007.1, from coordinate 145,714 downwards.
GCATTTCATGGCGGATTGTGTTTGAGGATTTTGCGACTGGATATGAGCAGGCCGCTCGGGGAGAAGCGATTCGCTTGCCATATAAAACGGACTCGTTCTCCACTTGGGCAGAACGTTTGTCTCAATATGCCAACAGTCCGGCCATCGACAAAGAACGCGAATATTGGGAGCGTCTTGCCCACGCGGAAGTCGCATCGCTACCTAAGGATCAAGAAAGAGCGGCAGGACAGCATTTTGTGGTCAGAGACAGTGAGACGGTGAGCGTGGCGTGGAGCGAACAGGACACCCGACTGCTGCTGCAGGAAGCACATCGTGCGTACCACACCGAGGTCAATGATCTGCTGTTAACCGCACTCGGTACCGCATTGTACAACTGGAGCGGGCAGGAGCAAGTGCTGGTCAATCTGGAGGGCCATGGCCGGGAGGCCATTGTTCCCGATATCGACATCACACGTACCGTGGGCTGGTTTACGAGTCAGTATCCGATACTCCTCGATGTGGATGGAAAGTTAGAAGTAGGGCAGCGCATCAAGCGGGTAAAAGAGGACCTGCGGCATGTACCGCATAAGGGCATTGGCTACGGTATGTTGAAGTATATGTCTTCGGATGATGCTACCTCTTCCTGGAGCCTGCAGCCTGAGATCAGCTTTAACTATTTGGGACAATTTGATCAGGACTTGGAAAATGGGGAGATCACGCTGTCTTCACATCCAGGTGGAGAGCCGTTGAGTGACCGCACCGTACTGGAGCAGCCGCTGAATGTGAACGGCATGATTACAGCAGGCGTGCTGACCCTGGAAATTCGTTATGACAGCCATGTATACCAACAGCAAAACGTAGAGAAGTTTGCCCGGCTATTGCAGGAAAGCTTGCAGGAAGTCATCAAGCATTGTGCCTCCCAAGAGCGGAGTGAGCTAACGCCAAGCGATGTCTTGTTCAAAGGCTTGACACTGGAGCAGCTGGAGCAATTGACGGAGCAAACAGCTTCTGTGGGCGAGCTTGAAAATGTGTATGCTCTTTCTCCCATGCAGAAGGGGATGCTGTTCCATAGTCTGATGGAGCCGGACTCAGGCGCATACTTCCAGCAAGCGTCGTTTGATCAAAAAGGTAGCTTTGATGTTGCTATTTTCCGTAAGAGTCTGGATCTGCTGACACAGCGTCATGAAGCGCTGCGGACGAATTTCCATCAATTTGAGACAGGACACGGTCTGGAGCCATTGCAAATCGTGTTCCGTCATAAAAATAGCGATCTTTCCTTCGAGGATATACGCAACATGCCGAAAGCGGAGCAACAGGCATATATCCAGACGTTTAAGCAGGAGGATCAGGCGAGAGGCTTCAATCTCGGTACGGATGCACTGATGCGCGTACAAGTGTTGCAGACCGATGAAGAAACGTATCACTTGGTCTGGAGCTTCCATCACATTGTCATGGACGGCTGGTGCTTATCGCTTGTTACGGGCGAGGTGTTTGGTACGTACTTTGCGCTGCTGGAGCAGAAACAGCCGGAGCTTGCTCCGATTACACCGTATGGCCAATATATCGAATGGCTAGAGCGTCAAGATGAACGTGCGGCAAAAGAGTATTGGAACAGTTATTTGGCGGGCTTTGAACAGCAGACGTTGTTACCTGGAGCGGATACTTCATTGAAAGACCAAGTGGCGGATAGCAGCGAAAGTGTTCTGTCTACGACAACAAGCGATACCAGCAAATATGTTTCTGAAAAAATAACGGTAGAGCTGGATCCAACGTGGAGCGAAGCCATGTACCGGATTGCGAAGCAGCAGCAAGTCACGATCAATACGCTGATGCAGAGCGTGTGGGGCCTTATTTTGCAGCAATATAACAACAACGAGGATGTTGTATTCGGTAGTGTCGTATCTGGACGTCCGACGGATATTCCGGGTGTAGAGCATATGATCGGGCTGTTCATTAATACCATCCCAGTGCGGATTCAAAGTGAGCGAAATGCCACGTTTGTGGACATCATGCGCAAAACGCAGGAGCAAGCGCTGGCTTCAGGCGTCTATGACAGCTTCCCGCTGTATGAGATTCAGGCGCTGACCGAACAGAAGCAAAATCTGATTAACCACATTATGGTATTTGAGAACTATCCGGTCGAGGAGCAAGTCGAGCAGTTGGGTGAAGTTCGTCCATCCGCGTTTGACATTACGAATGTAGAGGTTGTCGAGCAAACGAACTATGATCTGGACTTAATTGTGATGCCAGATGAAACCTTCCAGATCATGTTCAGATACAACGCGAATGTATACGATCAAGCGACGATCGAGCGGATGCAGGGACATGTACTGCATGTCATCGAGCAAATTATTGACAATCCGCATATCCGAGTGAATGAGCTGGAACTAGTGACAGCGGAAGAGCAGGCACAGATCGTTCAGGTGTGGGGAGATACGGCGGCAGCCTATCCGCAGGATCAGACGCTAAGCAGTCTGTTTGAGCAGCAGGCAGCGAATACACCGGAGCAAGTGGCGGTGTTGTGCGGAGCGGAGTCGTTGACCTACCGTGAGCTAAACGAGCGAGCGAACCGTCTCGCCCGGACCTTGCGTGCGCAAGGGGTTCAGCCGGATCAGCCCGTGGGTATTCTGGTCCACCGTTCACTGGACATGATCGTAGGCATCTACGCGATCTTGAAGGCCGGCGGAGCCTATGTGCCAATCGATCCAGAATATCCGGCTGATCGCATCCGCTTTATGCTGGAGGATTCGGGAGCGAAGCTGGTGCTGACACAATCACATCTGGCGGAGCAAGCCTCGCTGAGTTTCGACGGCCAGGTACTGGTGCTGGATCGTCAGGAGCAGGATGACAAGCACATTTATCACGAAGATGGTTCGAATCTGGAGCCACTGGCCGGACCGCACCATGTCGCTTATGTCATCTATACCTCAGGCTCCACGGGAAAACCGAAGGGCGTGATGGTGGAGCACCATTCCGTGCTGAACCGGATTTTGTGGATGCATGAACGTTATGGCCTAAGCGCGAAAGATACGATCCTGCAAAAGACCGCCTTCACCTTCGATGTGTCGGTGTGGGAGCTGTTCTGGTGGTCGATGGTCGGCTCGAAGGTAAGCCTGTTGTCCGTCGGCGGGGAAAAGAACCCGGAAGACATCGTGGACACGATTGCCCGCGACGGTGTGAGCACGATGCACTTTGTACCCGCCATGCTGCATGCGTTCCTGGAGTATGTGGAGCAGCAGCCGCGGGAAGTGATGCAAGCGAAGCTGGGCACGCTGCGCCATGTCTTTGCCAGTGGTGAAGCGTTGCCGCCACAGCATGTGGCCCGGTTCCAGCGGCTCGTATCGAGCCTGGCCGGAGCGAAGCTGGTCAACCTGTATGGCCCAACCGAAGCGACGGTGGACGTATCGTACTTCGATTGCGAGCCGGATGAGGCATATGCGGTGATCCCGATCGGAAAACCGATTCAAAATATCCGTCTCTACATCGTGAAGGAAGGCACGGAGCAATTGCAGCCGATTGGGGTTGCAGGGGAACTGTGCATCGGTGGTGTCGGCGTAGCACGGGGCTATCTGAACCGTCCGGAGCTAACGGCCGAGAAATTCGTTGCCGATCCGTTTGCCGGCGGGGAAGCTGGGTATGAACGGATGTACCGCACTGGTGATTTGGCGAGATGGATGCCGGACGGCAATATTGAATACTTAGGCCGGATTGACCATCAGGTGAAAATCCGGGGGTACCGAATTGAGCTGGGCGAGGTCGAAACGCAGCTACTCCAAGTGGAATCGGTACGAGAAGCGGTGGTCATGGCTCGTGCGGATGAAACGGGCCAAAAACAAATGGTGGCGTACTATGTCGCGGGGCAAGAAATCAGTGCCAGCGAGCTGAGAAGTGAGCTGGGCCGAGAGCTGCCAAGCTACATGGTGCCATCGTACTTTGTACAGCTGGAGCAAATGCCGCTGAGTCCCAATGGAAAAATTGACCGCAAGGTCCTGCCGGCACCGGAAGGCAGCCTGCAAAGCGGAGCCGACTATGTCGCACCGCGGACGTGGGTGGAAGTGAAGCTGACACAAATTTGGCAGGATGTACTGGGTCTGGCGCAGGTCGGCGTGAAGGAAAACTTCTTTGAGATTGGCGGACATTCGCTGCGGGCGACGACACTGGCCTCGAAGATTCACCAAGAGCTGAACAAGCCACTTCCTCTGCGCAGTATTTTTGAAGCGCCAACGATTGAGCAGCTGGCAGCCGTTCTGGAAGGTCTAGATCAGGTGGCGTATGCGTCCATACCGGTGACGGAGGAGCGTAGTTTCTACCCACTGTCCTCGGCACAAAAGCGACTGTATGTGCTGCATCAGTTCGACCCGCAGGATGTGAATTACAACATGCCGTCGGTGCTGCAAGTGAGCGGTCCGCTGGATGTGAAACGAGTGGAACATGTATTCCGTCAACTGATCGCCCGCCATGCGACCTTGCGTACTCGCTTTGAGCTGATCGACAGCGAGCCAATGCAATGGATTGAGGACACTGTGTCGTTCGAGGTGGAATATACGAAGGTACAGGCAGAGGGTGCGACTGCGGACACAGATCAGGACACAACTACAGATACGTACACAAGAGTCAACATAGAAGCGCAACAGCGGGTACGGAGCTTTGTTCGTCCGTTTGATCTCAAAGCTGCGCCGCTGCTGCGGGTAGGCTTGGTGGATCTGGGCGCTCAGGGAGTAGAGCAGGAAGCTCAACATCTGCTTATGCTTGACATGCACCATATCGTCTCGGATGGGGTATCCATGGAGGTCCTGACCGACGAATTTGTCCGCTTGTATGGCGGTGAAGAGCTAGCGCCATTGCGGATTCAGTACAAAGATTATGCCGTATGGCAGCAAAGCGAAGCCTATCAGGAATGGATGCAGCGTCAGGAAGCGTACTGGCTTAACACCTTCCAAGGTGAACTACCTGTACTGGATCTCTCCACTGACTTTGCCCGCCCAGCGGTGCAGAGTACGGCAGGGGATACGATCGAATTTGTACTGGGACGTGAGGTTAGTGAACGCCTGAAAGAACTGGCGGCACACACCGGCGCTACTCTGTATATGGTGTTGTTGGCGGCGTACACTACGCTCTTACACAAATACACAGCTCAAGAGGACATCGTCGTTGGCACACCGATTGCCGGACGACCGCATGCAGAGCTCAGTAATCTGGTGGGTGTGTTCATTAACACGCTGGCGATCCGCAATTATCCGTCCAGCAACAAGTCGTTCCTGGATTATCTACAAGAGGTCAAAGAGCATGCGCTCCGTGCGTATGAGCATCAGGACTATCCGTTTGAAGAACTGGTTGAAAAACTGAATGTAACGCGGGATACGAGCCGGAATGCGCTGTTTGACACGATGTTTGAGCTGAAAACAATGGAGCAGCAGGAGTTCGAGCTGAAAGGTCTGACCTTGAGCTCCTATCCACTGGACAATCATACAGCCAAGTTTGATCTGAGCTTGGAGACCATAGAGCAGCCAGAAGGTATTCTGTGCCGTCTGGAATACAGCACGACGCTGTATAAGCCGGAGACCATGACGCGATTGGCACAGCATTTTGCGGAAATCGTTCGAGCTATTGCCTATCATCCACAGCAGCCCCTGGCAGTTTTGAATATGGTAACCGCCGAGGAAAAGGCACAAATCATCGATGGATTTGGAAATGTGGGGGTACTAGGTGCTGATGCTGTTGAAGCAGGAGCCCTGTTCCATACCTATGTGGAAGAACAGGCCCAGCTTGTACCAGATCACGTGGCGGTGGTGTACGAGGAGCAACAGCTGACGTACCGCAAACTGAATGAGCGTGCGAACCAATTGGCGCGCAGACTGAGAAATGAAGGTATTGGACGCGAATCGATTGTCGGCATTTTGAGTGAACGCTCGGTGGATATGTTGGTCGGTGTATTGGCGGTGTGGAAAGCCGGAGGTGCATATGTACCATTAGATGCAGATTATCCATCCGAACGGATTCGTTTCATGCTGGAGGACAGCGGTGCGACGGTACTGTTAACTCAAACCGACCTGCTGGAGCGCGCACAAGCATGGCTGAATGAAAGCCAATGGGCTTTGGGTGATGTAAATGCTAAGGGTGAGCTGGAGACGGCGGTTAGCGTTGAAACGATGGAAAGGGACAACCTGAATGAAGGCTTGAGCTTGAAATCAGATTCGGTGCCTAACAGCGAAGCAGCATCTGAATCGGCAACAAAGCTGCGTCTGCACACCGTACTGGCATTGGACAATGAGTCGCTGTATACCGGAGATGTCACAGACGTCGATCACATCAACGAGCCGCACGATCTGGCGTATGTGATCTACACGTCTGGGACAACCGGACGTCCGAAGGGCGTCATGATTGAGCATCGCAGCTTGGTGAATACCGCTGCGGCCTATCGCCGAGATTATCGCCTGAGCGAATTCCCGGTACGACTGCTACAACTGGCCAGCTTCTCCTTCGACGTGTTCGTCGGCGATATTGCGCGGACACTCTATAACGGGGGAACGATGGTCATCTGTCCGAAAGACGACCGGATTGATTTTAGCCGTCTCCACGGATGGATTCGTGATTATCAAATTACGGTGTTCGAATCCACACCGGCTTTGATCGTACCATTTATGCAGCATGTGCATGAACACGGACTGGACATGAGTAGTCTAGAGCTGCTCATCACGAGCTCAGACAGCTGCAGTGTGACGGATTATCGGGTGCTGCAGGAGCGGTTTGGTGCGGAGATCCGCATCATCAACAGCTACGGTGTTACGGAAGCAGCAATTGACTCCAGCTTCTATGACGAAGAGTTGTCGAAGCTGCCAAGTAGCGGCCATGTGCCGATTGGTCAGGCGTGGCTGAACGCACGCTTCTACATCGTGGATAGTCAGCTGAATCCAGTGCCGATCGGCGTACTGGGCGAGCTGTGCATTGGCGGAGCCGGGGTCGCACGGGGGTACCTGAACCGTGCGGACTTGACGGCGGAGAAATTCGTAGCGAACCCGTACGTGCAGGGTGAACGACTGTATCGTACCGGCGACTTGGCGCGGTGGATGCCGGACGGCCATGTAGACTTTATCGGCCGGATGGATGATCAGGTCAAAATCCGGGGCTTCCGGATTGAACTGGGCGAGGTGGAAGCGCAGCTGCTGACTGTGGCTGGCATTGAGAAAGCGATCGTCACCGCCTGGGAAAACGAAGACGGAGACAAGGATCTGTGTGCGTATGTCGTAGCCTCGGAGGCGCTGAATTTGCCGGAGCTGCGCAGCACACTGCAGCCCAAACTGCCGGGCTATATGATCCCGACCTACGTCGTACCCCTGGATCGTTTCCCGCTGACACCGAATGGGAAAATCGACCGCAAAGCGTTGCCCGCACCGGAAGCGCGCCTCGAAGGAGGCACGGAGTACGTTGCGCCGCGCACAGAGCTGGAAGAGCAGCTGGTCCGTATTTGGAAAAGCGTTCTGAATCATCACCAAATAGGCATCCAGGATAACTTCTTTGAAGTGGGAGGACATTCGCTGCGCGCTACAACACTAATGGCGAAAATCCATCAGGAGCTGAATCACAAGCTGGCCTTGCGAGATATTTTCCAATATCCAACAATTGAGCAATTGGTACAGGTGATGGGTGAAGATCAGACCCAGCAAACGTATGTATCTATCCCTGTGGCAGAGGAGCGCGAATATTACCCCGTTTCCTCGGCACAAAAACGGATGTACGTTCTGAGTCACCTGGAAGGTGGAGAGGTTAGCTACAACATGCCAGGAGCTTTGATTATCGAAGGTTCCTTGGATAAAAAACGACTGGAACAAGCCTTCCGCCAGCTGATTGCCCGTCATGAGGCCCTCCGAACCCGATTCGAGATGGTGGATGGTGAGGTGATTCAGTGGATTGAATCCAGCGCCCCATTCAGCGTGGAGTATGTACAGGCAAGCGAAGAAGAGACACCGCAGTACGCACAGGACTTTGTACGTGCATTTGATCTCGCACAAGCCCCGTTACTGCGGGTTCAGTTGATCGAAAATGGACCGGGGCGTCACGTCATGCTCTATGATATGCACCATATTATTTCGGATGGCGTCACGGAAGGCATTATCGTGCAGGAGTTCTCTCAATTGTATGAAGGCCAGGAACTGCCGCCACTGCGGATTCAGTACAAGGACTATGCGGTTTGGCAGCATGCAGATATGCAAAGTGAACGTCTGCGTGCGCAAGAAAGCTATTGGCTGAAAACCATGTCTGGTGAAATCCCGGCGCTGGATATGCCAACGGATTTTACAAGACCTGCTGTACAGCGTCTGGAAGGGACTCGATTTGAGTTTGCGATCCGTATGGAGGACAGTGAGCAGTTGAAGCAGCTGGCCGCACAAACCGGCTCCACCTTGTACATGGTGTTGCTGGCAGCGTATAGCACGCTTTTGCATAAATACACGGGTCAAGAGGACATCATCGTCGGCACGCCGATTGCCGGAAGACCACATGCGGAACTGGGGAGCCTGGTAGGCGTATTCCTCAACACGCTGGCGATTCGCAATTCTCCGTGTGGCGACAAAACGTTCCTGGATTATCTGCAAGAGGTCAAAGAGCATGCGCTCCGTGCGTATGAGCATCAGGAATATCCGTTTGAAGAGCTGGTTGAAAAGCTGGATTTAACGCGGGATACGAGCCGGAATGCGCTGTTTGACACGATGTTTGAGCTGAAAACATTTGAGCAGCAGGAGTTCGAGCTGGAAGGCCTAACCTTTAAGCCGTATCCGACGGACAATCCTACGTCCAAATTTGATCTGACCTTGGATGCCGTAGAGCAGCCAGAAGGCATTCTGTGCAGTCTGGAATACAGCACGGCGCTGTACAAGCCGGAGACCATTGCACGCTTTGCACAGCATTTTACCGAACTCGTACGTGCCATTACACTTCATCCACAGCAGCCACTGGCAGCTTTGGATATGGTAACCGTCGAGGAGAAGGCACAAATCCTCTATGGTTTTGGAGATGTAGGCGTATCGGAGGTTGCGGCTGAAGCAGAAGTCTTATTCCATGCCTATGTGGAAGAACAGGCACAGCTTGTGCCAGATCATGTGGCGGTGGTGTACGAGGAGCAGCAGCTTACGTACCGCCAGCTGAACGAGCGTGCGAACCAATTGGCGCGTAAATTGCGAAAGGAAGGCATTGGACGCGAATCGATTGTCGGCATTTTGAGTGAACGCTCGGTAGACATGCTGGTCGGCGTACTAGCGGTATGGAAGGCTGGAGGCGCCTATGTGCCGCTGGATGCAGACTATCCGTCCGAGCGCATTCGTTTCATGCTGGAGGACAGCGGTGCGACGGTGCTGTTGACCCAAACCAGTTTGCAGGAGCGCACGCAAGCATGGCTGAATGAAAGCCAAGGGGCTCTGGGCGAAGGAAAGACCGAGGGTGAGTTGGAAACAGCGGTTAGCGCTGAAACGATGGAAAGAGACCGCCTGAATGAAGGCGTAAGCTTGAAATCAGATTCGAAGTCTGGCCGCGAAGCAGCATCCGAGCTGGCAACAGGGCTGCGTCTGCACACTGTACTAGCATTAGACGATGAGTCGCTGTATACCGGAGATGTCACAGACGTCGATCACATCAACGAGCCGCACGATCTGGCATATGTGATCTATACGTCCGGGACAACGGGACGTCCAAAAGGCGTCATGATCGAGCATCGCAGCTTGGTGAACACGGCTGCGGCCTATCGCCGGGATTACCGTCTGAACCAGTTCCCGGTCCGACTGCTGCAACTGGCCAGCTTCTCCTTTGACGTGTTCGTCGGCGATATTGCACGGACTCTCTATAACGGCGGCACGATGGTCATCTGTCCGAAAGAGGATCGGATTGATCCAAGCCGTCTGTACGGCTGGATTCGCGATTATCAGATTACCGTGTTCGAATCGACTCCAGCCTTGATCGTACCGTTTATGCAGCATGTGCATGAACACGGGCTGGACATGAGCAGTCTGGAACTGCTGATCACGAGCTCGGATAGCTGCAGCGTGACGGACTACCGGGTGCTGCAAGAACGGTTTGGCGCAGATATCCGCATCATCAACAGCTACGGTGTCACGGAAGCGGCGATTGACTCCAGCTTCTACGATGAAGAGCTGCCGAAACTGCCAAGCAGCGGGAATGTGCCGATTGGACAGGCGTGGCTGAACGCACGCTTCTACATCGTAGACAGCCAGCTGAACCCGGTACCGATCGGTGTACTGGGCGAGTTGTGCATCGGCGGCATCGGGGTCGCACGGGGGTACCTGAACCGTGCGGACCTGACAGCCGAGAAATTCGTGGCGAACCCGTACGTACCGGGTGAACGTTTGTATCGCACCGGCGACTTGGCACGGTGGATGCCGGACGGCAATGTAGACTTTATCGGCCGGATGGACTATCAAGTCAAAATCCGGGGCTATCGGATCGAGCTGGGCGAGATTGAAACGGCGATCCAGCGGGTACCGGGTGTGCGTCAAGCCGTAGTCATCGACCGGACGGACGAGCGTGGACACAAGTATTTGTGCGGATACATCACGGGAGAAACCGAGCTGCGGATCGAGGAAGTACAAGCAGAGCTGGAAGCCGGACTGCCAGCGCACATGGTGCCAGCACGGCTGATGCGACTGGAGACGATCCCGCTGACCAGCAACGGCAAAATTGACCGTAAGGCCTTGCCGGAACCGGAAGGCAGCATCCATACGGGAGCAGCCTATGTAGCCCCGCGTACCAAGGTGGAACAAGTATTGGCTACGGTATGGGCCGGAGTGCTCGGCGTGGAGGCCGTAGGCACGCAGGATAACTTCTTCGAGCTGGGCGGCGATTCGATCAAAGCGCTGCAAGTATCGTCCCGCTTGCTACAAGCAGGCTATCGACTGGAGATGAAAGACCTGTTCAGCCATCCAACGGTGTCTGCATTGGCGCTGAAAGTCCAATCCGTTACCCGATTGGCGGATCAGAGTGAAGTGGTAGGCGCTTTGAAGCTGACACCCGTTCAACACTGGTTCTTGGAGCAAAACCTGGCGGATGCTCATCATCACAACCAGTCCATCATGCTGCATAGCAAGGATGGTTTTGATGAAGCGGCACTGCGCACAGCGATGGATCACATCGTTAGTCATCACGATGCACTGCGGATCGTTTTCCGTCCTACCGAACACGGGTATGAAGCTTGGAATCGCGCGGTGGGTGAGGGTGAGCTGTATACGCTGGATCAGGCAGACTTCAGGAAGGAGTCGGAAGTGTCTGCGGCGATTGAGGCCAAAGCGAATGAAATTCAGGCGGGGATTCATTTAAGCGAAGGACCGCTGATGAAGCTGGGGCTGTTCCATTGCCCAGATGGAGATCATTTGCTGATGGTTATTCATCACTTAGTAGTAGATACCGTTTCTTGGCGCATTTTGTTCGAGGATCTTACGACAGCCTACGAACAGGCGTTGAACGGACAACCGGCTCGTCTTCCGCACAAAACGGATTCGTTCCGTACCTGGGCTGAGGGACAGTCTCACTATGCGAACGGTCCAGAAATGGCAGCAGAATTCGCCTTCTGGCAAGAAATGGAGCAGGGTGTGTATGAGCCGCTTCCAAAAGACGAATCACCTTCTCATTCCTTGAATAAAGACAGCGAGCTCATGACAGTCACGTGGACAGCTCAAGAAACGGAGCAGCTGTTAAAACAAGCGCATCGTGCCTACAACACGGATATGAATGATTTGCTGCTGACCGCACTCGGCCTGGCTATTCATCGCTGGGCGGGGATTGAACGAGTGCTCGTCAACCTGGAAGGCCATGGACGGGAATCCATTCTGCCAGAGCTGGATATTACGCGTACGGTAGGCTGGTTTACGACCCAATTCCCGGTTGTGCTGGATATGAGCGCAGGGCAAGACCTTTCACAGCGCATCAAACAGGTGAAAGAAGGGCTACGCCGGATTCCGCAAAAGGGTATTGGCTACGGTATGCTGAGATACCTGTCCGCGGCATGTGAGCAAGAGCGGTTTGGAACCGAACCTGAAATCAGCTTTAACTATTTGGGACAATTTGATCAGGATATGCAAAATCAATCCATTGGCGTGTCTCCTTACGCTAGCGGTGCCGAGCTGAGCGCACATGCAGCCAGATCGCACACGCTGGATCTGAACGGACTGATTTCAGAAGGTCAATTGCAATTGACGATCAGCTACAGCCATCAGGAATATCGCAAGGAAACGATGGAACAGCTAGCCGAAGCGCTCAGAACCAGCCTGCAGGACATCATCGCACATTGCGCGGGTCGCAAACAGCAGGAGCTGACGCCAAGCGATGTGATGCTTAAACCTGTAACCTTGGCCGAGCTGGATCAGTTAGTAGAGCGGACTCGTGACATCGGGGAACTGGAAAATGTATATGCCTTGACACCGATGCAAAAAGGCATGTTGTTCCATAGCCTGATGGATGCAGCGTCAGGGGCTTATTTTGAACAAACGACCTTTGACTTGCGTGGATGCTTCCAGGCAGATATTTTCCAAGATAGCTTGAATCATTTGGCGCAGCGGCATGAGATCTTTAGAGCTAATTTCATTAGCGGCTGGCAGGATGAGCCCGTGCAGGTGATTTTCCGGCGCAAGGATGTTGGTTTCAGCTATGAAGATTTGCGTCATTTGGATGATCAGGAACGTGACGCGTATGTGCAGGAATTTATTCGCCAGGACAAGGCAGCCGGATTCGATTTGTCCCGGGATGCGTTGATGCGCGTGGCGATTTTACGGACAGGTGATGAGGATTATTACTTTGTGTGGAGCTCTCATCACATCCTAATGGACGGCTGGTGTGTGGCGTTGGTAACGGATGAGGTGTTTGAGGCTTATTTTGCAGCCGTAGAACATAGAGAACCAAAGCTCGCCCCGGTGACTCCATACAGTCAGTATATTGAGTGGCTTGAAGCCCAGGATGTAGAAGCAGCAGCCTCATACTGGAAAGATTATTTGCTGGGCTATGATCAACAAACGTCGATTCCAACCGGAAAAGTCGGCACGAAAGCGGACGGTGCACAATTTGAGCATGTGTTGTGCGATCTAGGTAAGGATTTGACAGGACGCATGGAAATGGTAGCCAAGCAGTACCACGTGACCCCGAATACATTACTGCAAACAGCCTGGGGCTTACTGCTTCAAAAGTACAACGGTAGTGATGATGCTATATTTGGCGGTGTCGTGTCGGGTCGTCCGGCTGATATTCCGGGGATCGAAAATATGGTGGGCTTGTTCATTAACACCATTCCCGTACGTATCCGCAGTGGAGCTGAGGACACCTTTGCCGACCTGATTAGAACGAATCAGCAGCAGGCGCTGGCTTCTCAAGATTATGAAACGTATCCGCTGTATGAAATTCAAGCCTTGACCGAGCAAAAGCAAGAGCTGATCAACCACATTATCGTGTTTGAAAACTATCCGGTGGAGGAGCAGGTCGAGCAGCTTGGCGAAGGTGCAGCGTCGGATTTTGTAATCAGCAATGCAGGCATGATTGAACAAACGAACTATGATTTCAATCTGGTCGTTATGCCGCAGGAAGCGATGAAAATCCGATTCGAATATAATACAAAAATATTTGATCGGGAAGCCGTGGAACGGACTCAGGGGCATTTGATACAGCTGTTGGAGCAGGTGGTAGCGAATCCGGCCATTCGGGTGCAAGAGCTGGAGGTGTTAAGCGAGCAGGAACGCGAGCAAATTCTCAGCGTATGGGGAGATACAGCCGCCGAGTATCCAAGCGAGCAAACGATCCATGGTCTGTTTGAGACACAAACGGCGCACACACCAGAGCAGCCAGCGTTGTACTTCGAAGGAGAGCAACTGAGTTATCGCGAGCTGAATGAACGCGCGAATCGTTTGGCTCGTACCTTGCGCAGTCAAGGTGTGACGAATGATCGTTTGGTAGGTCTGATGACCGAACGCTCGATAGACATGATCGTGGGTATCTTCGGGATTTTGAAAGCCGGAGGAGCATATGTACCTATCGATCCAACCTATCCGGAAGAGCGTATCCGCTATATGCTGGATGACTCGGGAGCGAAGCTGTTGTTAACTCAAGGTCATCTGGTGGACAAAGTAGCTTTCGACGGTCACATGCTGGTGCTGAATGGGGCACAAAGTGTGTATCACGAGGATGGTTCTAACCTGGAGCCGTTGTCCGGTCCGAACGATCTGGCGTATGTGATCTATACATCGGGGACAACGGGGCAGCCGAAGGGTGTTATGCTGGAGCATCACGGGCTATGCAATCTGAAAACCTATTTTGATCAGGAATTCGAGATCAGTACCTCAGATCATATGTTGCTGTTCGCCAGCTACTCGTTTGATGCGGCTTGCTGGGAAATCTTCCAAGCTCTATTCTGCGGAGCCACGTTGTACGTGCCAACGTCAGAGACGATTTTGGACTACGAACGGTTTGAACAATATATGGCGGATCACCACATCACGGTGGCAGCATTGCCGCCTACCTATGCGGTGTATCTGGAGCCGCAGCGGATGCCAAATCTGCGTATTCTGGTCACTGCGGGTTCAGCCGCTTCAACAGAGCTGGTATACAAGTGGAAGGATCAGGTGGCGTACTACAATGGCTATGGTCCAACTGAAAACTCGGTAGCGACATCCATCTGGCCGGTATCCAAGGATGAGAGAGCAGGACAGCTGATTTCCATTGGACGTCCTGTGCCGAATCATCGGGTATACATGGTAGATGTACACGGGCATTTGGCTCCGATAGGCGTAGCGGGTGAGCTGTGCGTGTCTGGTCCGGGTCTGGCACGTGGTTACCTGGATCGTCCAGAGCTGACGGCGGAGAAATTTGTACCGAATCCGTTTGCGGCTGGCGAAGCCGGGTATGAGCGGATGTACCGCACAGGCGACTTGGCAAGATGGATGCCAGACGGAAACATCGAATACTTGGGCCGGATTGACCATCAAGTAAAGATTCGGGGTTACCGGATTGAGCTGGGCGAAGTCGAGGCACAAATATTGAAAGTGGAGGACGTACAAGAGGTCATCGTCCTGGCCCAAGCGGACGAGCAGGGACAAAATCAACTGGTGGCGTACTATGTCGCTGAAAGAGAAGTAAGCGCTGGTGAACTGCGCAGTTTACTGGGTGAGGAGCTGCCAAACTACATGGTGCCTTCTTTCTTGGTACAGTTGGAGCAAATGCCGCTGACACCGAACGGTAAAATCGACCGCAAGGCCCTGCCAGCACCAGAAGGCAGCCTGCAAACCGGAGCCAACTATGTCGCACCGCGAACGTGGGTGGAAGTGAAACTGGCGCAAATTTGGCAGGATGTACTAGGCCTCACTCAGGTCGGTGTGAAGGAAAACTTCTTCGAGATTGGCGGACACTCGCTGCGGGCGACCACACTGGCCTCGAAGATTCACAAGGAACTGAACAAGCCGCTTCCACTGCGCAGTATTTTTGAAGCACCAACGATTGAGCAACTGGCAGTCGTACTGGAACAGTTGGATCAAGTAACATATGCGTCCATTCCAGTAACGGAAGAGCGCAGCTTCTATCCCTTGTCCTCGGCGCAAAAACGACTGTATGTGTTGCATCAGTTCGATCCGCAGGATGTGAACTACAACATGCCATCGGTGCTGCAAGTGAGCGGTCCGCTGGACGTGAAGCGAGTGGAGGACGTATTCCGTCAACTGATTGCCCGTCATGCGACGTTGCGTACCCGCTTTGATCTGGTGGACAGCGAGCCAGTGCAGTCTATTGAGGACACCGTACCGTTCGAGGTCGAATTTACGAAGGTACAAGCTGAGGGTGCGACTACGGACACAGACACGAGGGTCAACAAGGAAGTACAAGAGCTGGTGAGTTGCTTTGTCCGTCCGTTTGATCTCAAAGCTGCACCGCTGCTGCGGGTAGGCTTGGTAGATCTAGGCGTATCCGGAACTGAGCAGGAACCGCAGCATGTACTCATGCTCGACATGCACCACATCGTTTCGGATGGGGTGTCTATGGGGGTACTAACTAATGAATTTGTCCGCTTGTATGACGGTGAACAGCTAGCGCCATTGCGGATTCAGTACAAAGATTATGCTGTATGGCAACAAAGTGAGACCCATCAGGAATGGATGCAGCGTCAGGAAGCCTACTGGCTGGACACCTTCCGGGGGGAACTGCCTGTGCTGGATTTACCGACAGACTTTGCCCGTCCGTCGATACGAAGTACGGCAGGCGATACCGTGGTGTTTGGGCTGGAACGCGAAGTGAGCGAACGCCTGAAGGAACTGGCGGCGCACACAGGCTCTACGCTGTATATGGTGCTGCTGGCGGCATACACCGCACTCTTGCATCAATACAGCGGCCAAGAGGACATCGTTGTCGGCACGCCGATTGCCGGACGACCGCATGCCGATTTGGAGCCAATCCTCGGGATGTTCGTCGGTACGTTGGCATTGCGAAACTATCCGACAGCGGAACATACCTTCCGCAGCTACGTGGAAGAAGTGAAGGTTCGGGCCCTGCAAGCCTACGAGCATCAGGACTATCCATTTGAGGAACTGGTGGAAAAGCTGAATGTGAAGCGGGATATGAGCCGCCATCCATTGTTCGATACGATGTTTACTCTGCAAACGACCGAGGAAGGCGAACTGCAACTGGCAGACCTGAGCTTCCGTCCATACGGCTTGGAGCAAACACCAGCGAAGTTTGACTTTACGCTGGAAGCCAGAGAGGAAGAGGCAGGCATCCAGTTCGGATTGCAATATGCAACTGCGTTGTATCAACGGGAAACCGTTGAACGGATGACACGTCACTTTATTCGCTTAGCCGAAGCCGTGGCGGCAAACCCGGATGCGAAGCTGGGTGAGCTGGAACTGATTACGACCGAAGAAACCGAACAGATTCTGGAGGTGTTCAATGATCCGAACGCGCACAGCGTGCGTGGAACACTCCAAGGTCTGTCGCTCAGCGAGCGTTTTGAAGAGCAAGCGAAAAACAGCCCTGAGCGGATAGCCGTTGTATCTGGGGACATAGGTCTAACCTACGCTGAGCTGAATGAGCAGGCGAACCGGTTGGCCCGTGTGTTACGGGCAGAAGGAGTTGAAGCAGATCAACCGGTAGGCGTACTGCTGGAACGTTCTGCGGATCTTCTGGTGAGCATTCTGGGAGTACTGAAAGCCGGAGGCGCGTATGTGCCAATGGATACGATGTATCCACAGGAACGGATCGACTACATGCTTCAAGACAGTGGGGCCAAGGTCGTGATCACCAGCAGAGTTGCCAACCTGTCACTCGAACTGCCATCGACAGTACAAGCTATCGTTCTTGACGATGAGGACGTTCAAGCTCAATGGGGAGCACAGGATGCGAGCAACCTGATCCCTGTCGCCGGCCTGCATAACCTGGCCTATATGATTTACACGTCAGGTACAACCGGTCAGCCGAAAGGGGTTATGATTGAGCAAGGCAGTGTCGGCAATCTGGTAGACGCTTTATATGAGCGAGTGTACAGTCGGTATGCTCAGCCGCTTCACATCGCATGGCTGTCCGCATTTGTATTTGACGCTTCGGTGAAGCAAATCTTTGCCAGCTTGCTGCTAGGTCATACCCTGCATGTGGTGTCCCGTGACGTCAGCCTGAGCGGAGAGCATTTGATCGCCTACTACCGCACGCACCGGATTGATCTGTCGGACGGCACACCAGCGCATCTGCATATTTTGAACGAAAGCGTCAGCGTGACAGAAGCGCCGGATGTGAAGCATTACCTGATCGGGGGCGAAGCCTTATCCGTGCAGTTGGTCCATGTGTTCCTGCACAAATGGTCCGGGTATCGTCCGGTCATTACGAACGTGTATGGTCCGACCGAAGCGACCGTAGATACGACCGCCTATACGATTGAAGATGTAGAGTCGCTGAATGTACTGCTGGAAAAAGGGGAGCACACGGTATCCATCGGAACGCCGATAGCCAACCAGGCTGTGTACATCTTGAACACTCGACAACAGCTGGTACCGATAGGGATCGCGGGTGAACTCTATATCGGAGGGGCAGGTATCGCACGAGGATACCTCAACCTGCCGGAACTGACGGCTGAGAAGTTTGTCCCGAATCCGTTTGCTGATGCGACGGCCGCTGATCCAGCGGACAGCACTTACGCAAACCGGATGTACCGGACAGGCGACCTGGCACGGTGGCTGCCGGATGGCAGTATCGAGTATTTAGGCCGGATCGACCATCAGGTCAAAATTCGCGGGTATCGGATCGAGCTGGGCGAGGTGGAAGCACAGCTGCTGACCGTGGACGGCATTCAGAAAGCCGTAGTCACAGCATGGGAAAACGAGGACGGACACAAGGATCTGTGTGCCTATATCGTAGCTTCGGAGTCGCTGAGTCTACCGGAACTGCGGAATGCGCTGCAGCCGAAGCTGCCGGATTACATGATCCCGACGTATGTGGTACAGCTGGATCGTTTCCCGCTGACGCCAAACGGGAAAATTGACCGGAAGGCATTGCCAGCACCGGAAGCACGCCTTGAAGGAGGCCTGGAGTATGTGGCACCGCGGACGCCACTGGAGGCCAAGCTAGCCCAAATCTGGCAGGATGTCTTGAAGCTGTCCAGCGTAGGAGTCACCGACTCATTCTTCGATGTGGGTGGACACTCCCTGCGGGCCACGACGCTGGTGGCCAAAATCCATCAGGAACTGGGCAGCCGAATTACACTGCGTGAGGTGTTCCAGCACTTTACGATTGAGCAGCAAGCCCAGCTGATCACCGCGCAGGGCACAGACACCTATACGGTGATCCCTACAGCTGCCAAACAGTCTTACTATCCTGCTTCCTCGGCTCAAAAACGACTGTATATTTTGAGCCATCTGGACGGTGGGGAGGTCAGCTACAATATGCCGGGTGTATTAGTCGTGGAGGGGCCGCTTCAGGCAGATCGACTGGAGGATGCGTTCCGTCAGTTAATAGCCCGCCATGAAACGCTGCGAACTTCCTTCGAAATGGTGGACGGCGAGGTTGTTCAGCGGGTTTACGATCAGGTAGCGTTTGCAGTAGAGCGCCTGCAGGCCCATGAGTCCGAAGCCGAAGCCTATATCGAGTCTTTTGTACGCAGCTTCGATCTTCAGCAGGCACCTCTGCTGCGTGTCCGTCTCATTCAAACCGGACCCGAACGTCACCTCCTGATGTACGACATGCACCATATTATTTCAGACGGTGTGTCGTCTAACAATATCGTGCAGGAGCTGGGACAATTGTACGAGGGACAGGCCTTGGCGCCGCTGCCCATTCAGTACAAGGACTATGCGGTGTGGCAGCAGCAGGAAATGCAGCGTGAATCATACCAACGCCGGGAACAGTTCTGGCTGGAGCATTTAGCCGGAGAGTTGCCTGTACTGGAGCTGCCGATTGCTTACCCTAGACCTGCTGTTCGCAGCTTCGAGGGAGCAATGTATGATTTTACTGTTGACTCGAATGTATCCGAGCAACTGCGCCGAATCGCGGCACAGACCGGAAGTACGCTGTACATGGTGCTACTGAGTGCCTATACCGTCCTGCTGTCCAAATACAGCGGTCAGGACGATTTGATCATCGGTACGCCGGTAGCAGGCCGCTTGTTGCCAGAACTGGAGCCACTGATCGGCATGTTCGTCAATACACTAGCCATCCGGCACCAGCCGCAGGGCGACCAAACGTTCCACAGCTACCTGCTGGAAGCCCGAGAACGTACGCTACAAGCCTTCGAGCATCAGGATTATCCGCTTGAGGAGTTGGTGGAAAAGCTGGATGTAGCGCGGGATGCAAGCCGTAATCCGTTGTTTGACACCATGTTTGTACTGCAAAATACGGAGTCACAGGAAGCGAAGCTTGAAACACTGTCCTTTAGTCCGTATGTTCAGGAGCATCGTATTTCCAAATTCGATTTGACCTTGTCCATGAGTGATGAAGACGGGCAGATCAAGGGTTCCTTCGAATATTGCACAAAGCTGTTTGGCGCAGATGCTATTGAACGATTAACCGGAGATTTGATAGCGATCCTGTCCCAGGTTGGAGCTAATCCAGATTTGCTATTAAGCGATATTCAGGTGAACTCGAGCGAGCAGCCGGAAGGCTTCTCGCCAGATTCCATCGACTTTATTTTCTAAATCAGTTTTCTAAAAAGAAATGATTTCACTTTGCATGCGCAGAGGGCGGCGGCTTGTCCGACTGCCCTTGCCTGCAAAGTATTAATTTTCCGACACATTGCTCAATTACGTAACAAAGCACCATTCCAACAGGGGTACAGACCCCATGAAGCAGGAGGGATGTCATTGAAAGCCTTATTTGAGAAGGAAAAAAACTACTGGAGTCATAAGCTGGAATCTGAGGATCATATCACTTGCTTGCCATACACCAATCATGTGTCCAAGGATACAGCTGCAACGAGTTCTAATTTTCTTACGTACACGCTCACATTTCCATCTGAAATTTCCCAAAGAATATTATCTATAACAGGTGGAGCTCCATGGGCCGTGTTTATGGTTCTGCTGGCTGGAGTTGAGAGCTTATTGCATAAATACACAGGTGAGGAAAGTGTGCTGCTGGGCATTCCAGTAGCCAAGTCTGGCAACGGTGCTACCAAGCCAATCAACCATCTGCTTTTATTGAAAAATACGCTGGATTCTTCAACGACCTTCAAAACCTTGCTGTCTCAGATCAAAACCTCTGTCAGCGAAGCTATTGAACACCAAAATATTCCTTTTTGGAACTATACCGAGGGGCTTGAAATCCTACGTAACAAGGACGACAAGCCTCTTATCCACACCACGGCCTCCTTGCGAAATATTCACATTTCTGATTTTCTACATCACGTGCAATCTGAGCTAGATTTTCAATTTCAATGGGAAAATGCTGCAGTTTCTCTAAACGTGAAATACAGTAGCGACCGTTACGACCAGATGACGATTGAACGCTTTGTTGAGCAGCTATTACGGCTGTATACCGTTGTTTTACATCAGCCAGAGTTGGAGATTTGCACAGCACAAGTGCTGTCAGAACAAGAAGTAGAGCAGCTGGTTCATACTTTCAACGATACAGCTGTAGATTATCCACGTGATGCTTCCATTCATGAATTGTTCGAGATACAGGCGAAGCAGGTACCACAGCAGGTGGCAGTAGTGTCTGGACCCAATAGCCTAACCTATGAAAAATTAAATGAAAAGGCCAACCGACTGGCTCATTTTTTACGTAAGCAGGGAATCCGTACCGAACAGACAGTCGGCATTGTAGCTGAGCGCTCAATTGAGATGATTGTAGGCATGCTCGCGATTCTTAAAGCAGGCGGGGTGTATGTTCCGATTGACTCTGATTACCCGGACGAGCGCGTGCGTTATTTGCTGGAGGATTCCGAGACCAAGATACTGCTTGTACAAAAAATGGAGCATCGGCCCACAGATTTTAAGGGAATAGTACTTGACCTGAGTGATGATGCGATCTATGAAACAGATGATGCTGATCGCTGCAATTCCGTTTTGTCGTATGATAACGGGATGAGTACAGATACGGGTAATATGGGATATGTGGACTGCTTAAACCCACTCTATTCTATTTCTGCTAGTCCCGAACTTGCTTCTACTACAACTATCCCAACAGAAGATACGCAATCAGAACAAGCTAAACCAATACAGCAGGTTTATGCAGCTGAAGAACAACCGAAGGCGACCGCAGCTGATCGCTTGGCCTATATTATGTACACCTCAGGAACAACAGGCCAGCCCAAAGGGGTAATGGTGGAACATCGCAATGTCGTTCGTTTGGTGAAACATGCAAACTATGCACGTTTGGATGCGGACACGCGCATTTTGCAGACTGGGTCTGTTGTCTTTGACGCGTCCACCTTTGAAATTTGGGGGGCGTTGCTAAATGGTGGACAGCTTGTGCTAGTGAGTCAGGATGTCATTTTGGACGTGCTCAAGCTTAAGGAAGCTGTACGCAGCCACAGCATTACCACGATGTTTCTCACCACACCGCTCTTTAACCAGCTGTCTCAGCAGGATCTGGCGTTGTTCGAGGGGATACGGGAGCTGCTGGTCGGCGGTGATGTGATGTCCGTACCACATATGAATCGGGTGCTGAAGGCTCATCCGTCCCTGCGAATCAGTAATATCTATGGCCCAACTGAAAATACGACCTTTTCCACAGTGCATGCGATCAACGGTGTGCAATCGGAATCTGTGCCAATTGGCAGACCGATCCATAATTCGACAGCATATGTCGTGGACCGTTCGATGCAGCTTCAGCCCGTCGGGGTATGGGGTGAGTTGCTAGTGGGCGGTGATGGGGTGGCACGTGGATACCGCAACCGTCCGGACTTGACGGCTGAACAGTTCATCGATAGTCCGTTTTGTAACGGCGAACGCTGCTATCGAACAGGGGACCTGGTGCGGTGGAATGCGGACGGAACGCTGGAATACAAAGGGCGGATCGACGCACAAGTGAAAATCCGGGGCTATCGGATTGAATTGGGCGAGGTGGAAGCGCAGCTGTTGAAGCTGGAGGCAGTCCGAGAAGCAGTTGTGATTGCACGGGAGGATGAGCAGGGGCAAAAGCAGCTCTGCGCTTATGTGGTAACCCATGCGGATGTACAGTTAAGTGAGCTTCGCAGTGCTTTGAACCGAGAGCTACCAAGTTATATGGTGCCGTCGTATTTTGTACAGCTGGAACAATTACCCTTGACACCTAATGGCAAGGTGGATCGCCGGGCGTTGCCGCGACCCGAGGGAGGCATAAGCTCAGGCGCAGAATATGTACCTCCTCAAAATCAATTACAAGCACAACTGGTCATAATCTGGAAAGAAGTGCTTGAAATTGAACGTATTGGCATTAAGGATAACTTTTTTGAAGCAGGAGGACATTCCCTGCGGGCGACACATGTCATATCACTCATCCATAAGCAATTGCATAAAAATGTGCAGCTAAAGGATCTATTCCAGCACCCAACCATCGAACAGTTTGCGCAGGTTATTGAAGCACTGGAGCAAACCACCTATGAATCCATCCCTGTTTCGGAGAATAAGCCATTTTATGCGGTATCTTCGGCCCAAAAACGGATGTATATTCTCAATCAGCTTGATGGAGCGGGAATTAGCTATAACATACCCGGAGCCCTGACACTGATCGGTTCACTTGATCATAAGGCACTGGATAATGCGTTCCGTCAGCTTATTGACCGCCATGAAACATTGCGAACGAGCTTTGAGACCATGAATGGTGAACCTGTCCAGCGAGTACATAACGAGGTTTCTTTTCGCGTGGAGTTGATTCATGCCCCCGGAGCTGACCAGAGGGAGACAGATGAGCTGGTGCATGGCTTTGTCCAGCCATTCAATCTTGAGCAGGCTCCGCTGTTCCGGGCTGGTCTGATTGAAATTAGTCCAGAGCATCATATTTTGCTGTTGGATATGCATCACATCATTTCTGACGGCACCTCTATAAATGTATTGATTCAGGACTTCATCCACTTATATGCAGGGGATACGCTTCCGTCGCTGCGTATTCAGTATAAGGACTACGCTGCTTGGCAGCGGGAGCAGCAACAAAGTGAACGCTATCAAGAACAGGAAGACTACTGGCTCAATACCTTTGCAGGAGAGCTGCCTGTGCTGGATATTCCGACTGA
This sequence comes from Paenibacillus sp. EKM211P, assembly GCF_011066175.1. Taxonomy (NCBI): domain Bacteria; kingdom Bacillati; phylum Bacillota; class Bacilli; order Caryophanales; family Paenibacillaceae; genus Paenibacillus; species Paenibacillus sp. EKM211P. The sequence goes on along the minus strand of NZ_JAAMNS010000007.1, from coordinate 122,082 downwards.
TTATCCACGTCCGGCGGTGAGAAGCTTTGAAGGGGATGTACTAGAATTTACGCTCGATCAACGGCAAAGCGAAGGATTAAAAAGCATTGCGATGCAGACCGAATCGACTTTATATATGGTGCTGTTGGCTGCCTATACGGCTTTGCTTAGCCAATACAGCGGGCAGGAGGATATCATTGTCGGTTCACCAATCGCGGGACGGCCTCATGCTGATCTTGGCAATCTGATCGGTATGTTCGTCAATACACTGGCAATCCGTAATTATCCGGAAGGCGGGAAAACATTCCGCGATTATGTGCTGGAGGTCAAGGATAACGCGTTAAAGGCTTTTGAACATCAGGATTATCCGTTCGAAGAGCTAGTAGAAAAGCTGGGTGTGGATCGAGATTTAAGCCGCAATCCGTTATTTGATACCATGTTTGCTCTACAAAACCTGGAACAAACAGAGCAGCAGCTGGCAGAGCTGCAATTAGCACCTTATCCAAGTGAACAAACGACGGCTAAATTTGATCTAAGTCTGTTCGCGCAGGAGGATGGGGAACAAATTGCCTGCGGTTTTCAATACGGAACCCGTTTGTACAAACGCGAAACCATCGAACGACTGGCTGTACATTTACAGCAGCTAATCAATGTGGTTATAGAACAGCCGGAGATCGCTCTTGCGGCTATAGAAATGGTTTCGACCCAAGAAAAAGAGCAGCTGGTGAAGCAATTCAGCACTACAGCAGCAGACTCTCCGTATCCACGGGATCAATTAATGCATGTGCTGTTCGAGGAACAGGTTGCACAGTCGCCAGATCGACTAGCGATCACCTTTGCGGACACACAACTCACTTATCACGAGCTGAATGAGCGTTCCGATCGTTTGGCATGCATCCTTACTTCCCATGGGATACGGCACGGGTCCGGGACTCAGATACAGCGAGTAGGGATAGTGGCTGAGCGTTCCATTGAAATGGTCGTGAGCATGCTGGCTATTTTGAAGGCAGGGGGGGCTTACGTTCCTATTGATCCCGAGTATCCGGAAGAACGCATCCGTTATTTACTAGAGGATTCCGGTGCCGAGCTGTTACTGTCACAGCGACGTGAGCAGGTTTTTTTTGAACCAGGTATTCCAGTCATCGATTTGAGCGATGCGCAACTATGGAGCAGTGAATTTGAAGGCTACACTCATACCCATGGATCAGATGCTATTTCAAATGGGGGATCTGCCTTAGATCTTTCGCATGTCATATACACCTCTGGTACGACAGGCAAGCCGAAAGGCGTTATGGTCAATCACCGTAATGTCGTACGATTGGTGAAGAGCACTAGCTACGCCACGCTTGACGAAAATACGCGTATGCTGCAAATGGGTGCAGTTGTATTCGATGCCTCCACATTTGAAATCTGGGGAACGCTGCTGAACGGTGGCCAATTATATGTAGTAAATCATGACACTATTTTGGATGCTGCCAAGTTCAAACAGGCGATGAATAAGTATCGGATTAACACCATGTTCATGACCACGGCTTTATTTAATCAGCATTCACAGCAAGACATTGAAGTGTTTGCATCCCTGAAGGAATTGCTCGTGGGTGGTGATGTGATGTCCGTACCACACGCTAACCGCGTGCTGAAGGAGTACCCGCACCTTCGATTGAGTAATGTTTATGGGCCGACGGAGAACACAACCTTTTCCACCACCTATGAAATTATGGAACCGCAAACTCAAGGTGTTCCCATTGGGCGTCCGATTGATCATTCCACCGTTTATGTGGTCAATCGTTCGTTAAAATTGCAGCCTGTGGGGGCATGGGGCGAACTACTTCTCGGTGGCGATGGCGTGGCACTCGGGTATCTGAATCGGCCTGAGCTTACGGCAGAAAAGTTTATTGAAAGTCCATTCCGGCCTGGAGAATATTGCTACCGTACAGGGGATTTGGTGCGTTGGCGTGCTGATGGCGTACTGGAGTACAAGGGAAGAATGGATGAGCAGGTCAAAATTCGCGGCTACCGCATCGAACTGGGTGAAGTTGAAACCCGTTTGTCCACGATTGCAGGTGTGAAGGAATCGGTTGTGATAGTGCGACAGGATGATCACGGGCAAAAACAGCTGTGTGCCTATTTTGTAACAGACAGCGAACTAAGCGCTAGCGACTTACGTAACGCTCTATCACAGGATCTGCCGAGCTATATGGTGCCTTCTTACTTTGTACGGCTTTCCAGACTGCCTTTGACACTGAATGGCAAAGTAGACCGCAGGGCACTGCCTGCACCTGAGCCTAATGTCGATACAGGCATGGATTATGTGGCACCTGAAACGGATGTTCAACAGGCTTTGGCTGCGGCATGGGGAGCCATCTTGGGCATTCAGAAGGTTGGGATACAGGATAACTTCTTCCATTTGGGTGGCGACTCCATCAAGGCCATTCAAGTGTCGTCTCGCTTGTTTCAGGCTGGATACAAGCTGGAAATGAAGGACTTGTTTAAATACCCTACAATTGCGGATCTAAGTACTTATATTCAGCCAGTTAACCGAGTAGCCGAGCAGGGCGAGGTTACCGGAAATGTTGTGCTTACACCGATTCAGCGCTGGTTCTTTGAACAGCCAACAGGTGAACCACACTATTTCAACCAATCGGTCATGCTCTATCGGCAGGAAGGCTATGACGAACAGGCACTTCGGCAGGCGCTCCATCAGATTACAACGCATCATGATGCATTGCGTATGATTTTTCGGTCGTCGGAGAACGGATATACAGCATGGAACCGAGGTGTAGATGAAGGCGAACCGTACCATTTGGAGTGCTTTGACTATAGGAACAGTGATGCTATTGAAGGGAACTTGGCGAAGATAATTGAAGCCAAATGCAATGAAATTCAATCTGGTATTTCTCTAAGCGAAGGGCCGTTGATGAGGCTCGGCCTGTTCCGTTGCCCGGATGGGGATCATCTGCTGGTCGCAATTCATCATTTGGTGGTAGATGGAGTGTCCTGGCGCATCTTATTTGAGGATTTGGCGACAGCTTATGAGCAAGCCTCCAAGGGTGAGCAGGTGATTCAGTTACCTCACAAGACGGATTCGTTCCAAACGTGGGCCGAAAAGCTGCACGCCTATGCCAACAGCCCAGCTATGGAAAGTGAGCGGGCGTATTGGGAGGAGCTTGCACAAGCGGAACTGGCTCCTTTGCCGCAGGATTACGGACATAACGAGCACGATAAGCCATTGATTGGCGATAGTGAGTCGGTTACTGCTTTATGGACAAATGCAGAGACAGAGCAACTGCTCAAGCAGGCCAATCGTGCCTACCGTACAGAAATTAATGACCTGTTGCTGACTGCGGTAGGAATGGCGTTACAGGCATGGAGCGGAAATGATCGTTTCCTGATAAATCTAGAGGGACATGGACGTGAACCCATTTTATCAGAGGTGGATATTACCCGGACGATAGGGTGGTTTACAAGCCAATATCCTGTTTTACTCGATATGCCAGAAGAGACTGCTCTTTCACAGCGAATCAAACATGTGAAGGAAGGACTGCGCAGTATCCCGCAAAAAGGGATCGGCTACGGCGCACTGAAATATTTATTCGACAGTCAGACACAGGCATCGGAGGGACCTTCAGCCATATTTACGACAGCTCCTGAAATTAGTTTTAACTATTTGGGACAGTTCGATCAGGATATGAAAGGAAACGACTTGCAGTCATCCCCATATGAGGGGGGGATGCCACTTAGCCCGACAATGGCTCGGACATATACACTGGATTTTGGCGGCATCATTTCGGGAGGTCAGTTGGGGCTGACAATTAGCTATAGCCGTACCAGCTACCGACCAGAGACGATTGAGCGATTGGCGAGATTACTGGAATCGAGCTTGCGCGAAATTTTGACACATTGCACCCATAAAGAACACCCAGAGCTGACCCCAAGTGATATTTCCTATAAAGGAATGAGTGTGGAGGGCTTGGACAGCCTGTTATCTGAAATGGGCGCTGCGGGTGAGATCGACAATGTATATGCACTAACCCCGATGCAGAAAGGAATGTTGTTTCACAGCCAGCTTGATAGTCAAGCAGCCGCGAATGACGCGTATTTTGAGCAGGTTTCTTATGATATGCGGGGTCGGATAGACATCGGGAATTTTGCAGAAAGTCTGAATATGCTGGTTCGGCGACATGAGGTGCTACGTACACATTTTTATTTCGGCCGGGATACGGAGCCGTTGCAGGTGGTCTACCGAAATCGGGATTGTGGCTTCTATTATGAAGATTTACGCGAGTTGGATAGCGATACAAGGGGCATTTGGCTGAAGAACTTCAAGTTGGAAGATAAAGCAAGGGGATTTGATCTGCGTCGGGATGTCCTGATGCGTATAGCGATTTTGCGCACCGGGGAAGACAGTTACCATATTGTGTGGAGCTTCCATCATATCGTCATGGACGGCTGGTGTCTGTCCCTAATAAATAAAGAAGTGTTTGAGAGCTATGCAGCACTTCAGGAGGGCAGAGTGCCAGAGCTGGCACCGGCAGTGCCGTACAGCCGCTTTATTGAATGGCTGGAAGCACAGGATCGCAAGGCGGCAACTGATTACTGGAGCAGCTATTTATCCGGGTATGAGCAGCAAACAGCATTACCAGCTGTAAAATCCGGCCGCAAGAGTGGAGGCTATACAGCTAGTGATTGGGTGACGGTTTTGGAGCGTGAGCTTACCCTCCGGGTGGAGGAGACGGCTAAGCGATATCAGGTAACCATGAATACGTTATTACAAACCGTATGGGGAATTGTGCTGCAAAAATATAACAACCACCGTGATGTCGTATTTGGTAGTGTCGTCTCAGGCCGCCCATCGGATATTATCGGAGTCGAGGGTATTATCGGCTTGTTCATTAATACCATTCCCGTTCGCATCCTTAGTGAGGCAGGGGAATCTTTTGCAGAAGTTATGAAGAAAACGCAGGAACAGGCGCTGGCTTCTCATGCGTATGATACGTACCCACTGTTTGAAATTCAGGCATTGACTGACCAGAAACAGGATTTAATTAACCATATTATGGTGTTTGAAAATTATCCGGTGGATGAGCAGGTCGAGGAGATGGAAATTGATGGGCAGGAACTTTCCCCGATTTCCAACGTGGTAGCTCTTGAGCAGACCAACTATGATCTGAATGTAGTTGTAATGCCGGGAGAATGCGTGAAGATTCGTTTTATGTATAATGCGTTAAATTATGATCAAACAGACATTGAGCGTCTGCATGGACATTTTGTGAACCTGTTGGAGCAAACTTTGCTTAACCCAAATGTTCGCGTAGAAGAGCTGGAACTGGTTACAGCGGCAGAAAAACAGCAAATTACTGGAGAGTTTAATGACACTTCCTCTGCCTATCCAGACAATCAGACGATTCATAAACTGTTTGAGGAGCAGGCAGAACACACACCAGATCATATTGCCGTAGCTTTGGATCATCAAACATTGACCTATCGGGAGCTCAATGAGACAGCCAATCGATTAGCGCGTATACTGCGGGATGCAGGGGTCAAACCTGATGAACCTGTTGGCATTTTGACGGAGCGCTCATTGGATATGATTACGGGAACACTTGCCATTTTGAAGGCTGGAGGCGCGTATGTGCCGATAGATTCTCAATATCCAGAGGATCGTATCCGTTATATGCTAGAGGACTCGGGAGCCAAGCTACTGTTGGCTCAGCAGGATTTATTGGATCGGTGCTATTTTGACGGACAGATTGTCAATCTGAATGATGATAAGTCGTACAGTGCAGATGCTTCCAATCCGGGTATAGATGGAGCGAGTAATCATGCCGCTTATGTCATTTATACCTCAGGCTCAACAGGTAAGCCTAAGGGTGTCGTAGTTGAGCACCGAAGTGTTGTGCGTCTCGTCCGCAATACGGATTATGTCCCATTTGATGAATCAACCCGAATGCTGCAGACATGTGCGTTTGTATTTGATGTATCTACATTTGAAATTTGGGGTGCACTGCTGAACGGCGGTCAGCTTGTTCTCTTGCATAAGGATGATCTTTTGGACGCAGCCAAGATGAAAGAGACGATACAGGATCATCACGTCAACATGATGTGGCTGACTACACCGTTATTTAATCAGCTTTCGCAGCAGGATAGTAAACTTTTTGGTGATGTGAAGTATTTGTTGGTTGGTGGTGATGTTTTGTCTGCACCCCATATTAACCGGGTCCTGCGCGATAATCCGCATATGAACATCATTAATGGCTATGGACCAACGGAAAATACAACCTTTTCGACGACATATCACATTACGGAAGAACAGCGAGATTCTGTGCCAATCGGACGTCCCATTTGCAATTCGACGGCGTATGTTGTGGACTCATCATTTAACTTGCAACCGGTCGGAGCCTGGGGTGAGCTGGTTGTTGGTGGAGACGGAGTTGCGCGTGGTTATTTGAATCGCCCTGAACTGACGGTTGAGAGATTTCTTGCTAATCCGTGGGTGGACGGAGATCGCCTGTACTGTACTGGGGACCTTGTTCGCTGGCGTGAAGACGGCATACTGGAATACGCTGGACGGATTGATCAACAGGTTAAAATTCGCGGTTACCGGATTGAGCTGGGCGAGGTGGAGACGAGACTGGCAAGTGTACCTTCTGTACGGGATAGCGTTGTTATCGCTTTGCGGGATGGAGCAGGTCAGCAGCAATTATGTGCTTACTTCACTGCCGATGAACAGCTGACCATCCGTGAGCTTCGAACTGTGATGTCGGCCAGTCTGCCGAGCTATATGATTCCGTCCGCTTTTGTACAGCTGGATCGGTTTCCGCTAACGACTAACGGCAAAATTGACCGTAAAGCTTTACCTGTGCCGGACAAAGCATTGCACACGGGGATAGAATATGTCGCACCACGAACCGATGTGGAGCAGTTGCTGGCAGCTATTTGGCAGGAGGTGCTTGAAATCCCGCAAGTGGGAATCCACGATGACTTTTTCACGTTGGGTGGACATTCCTTGAAAGTACTGGAGCTTATACGCAAAGTTCGTCTTGCTACAGATATTGAGCTGCCCATCCGTAGTGTTCTGGAGTTCTCGACCATAGAAGAGCAGGCGCTCACATTATTGAAAGCCGATCTGGACTACAAGGTCGATAGTCCAATCATCCGGTTGAATGAACACGGTCCGGTTTCCATCTTCTGCTTTCCTCCTATGCTTGGATACGGACTGTCGTTCGCAGAGCTTGCAAAACAACTGGACCAAGATGCAGTTGTGTATGGATTAGAGTTCGTAGATGATGTTACGGATGAGCAGGCAATGTTGGCACGATATGTTGATTTAATCATCAGCACGCAGGCGCAAGGTCCGTATGTGCTGCTTGGTTATTCTATAGGTGGGAATCTGGCGCATAAGGTTGCCGACACACTGGAGCGTCAAGGTCATACTGTATCCGATATTTTAATGCTCGATTCGGTCAAAAGGGCAGAAGCTCTGCCTTTCACAGATGAAGAAACAGAGCAGGAAATTCATGCCATGCTGGAACAGGTTCCCGAATCCTATCGTGAGCTGTTGAATGAAACGTACCAGCGTAAAATGATCGCTTATGCGGTGTATGGCAACCAGCTTGTGAACACAGAAAATGTTCAGGCGAATATTCATGGCTTTGTTGCCGCTGGATCGGAAACGGTGAAGGGCACAGGAGATAATAAACTTTTATGGAAAGATGCTACACAAGGAAGCTATGAAGAGCATAGCTTGATTGGTAATCATTATGAACTGCTGGAACCCGGATTTATCGAAGAAAATGTAAAATGTATCCGTGCCACAATACACAAGATAACCCGGAGCATGGGCAAAGACGTGACACAAGGTTTGGCCCATCATAATTCTTGAAAACTTACAGTCGATGATTTAACTAACTGGAATTACTAATTTTATCTGTAATGCATGAATCCTGATCGAACAGGTAAGAAGCCTTCTGCTTACGCGATTCGATCAGGATTCGCTTTATCATGCGCACTCCCGCGAGGGAAGTGCGATGATTCCATAGCGCCATGCTGATGGCTCCCATACGGAGTGTAAATATCTGCTCCGCTATGCAATCACCGCACGGTTTAAATCATGAAATCAACTTCATAGGTAAGGAGGGTACTTCAATATGAAGAATAGAGGTATTGGCTACCTATCCGCATTCTTAACAACGTTGTTTCTTTGGAATCTGCTCATTAATTCAGCATGGGCAGCAGATAGTATAACACCTAATTCAGTGGAAAAAGCAGTGGACGATATCATGAGTATAGAATTGGAAAAATTGCATATTCCGGGAGCGGCCGTCGTTGTGACCCAGGAAGACCAAATTCTTTTTAGTAAAGGATATGGATATGCAGACCTGGAGCGGAAAATGGTATTCGACCCGGCAAAGACCATTGTTCGTGTTGGCTCGCTAACCAAATCATTTAGTGCAAGTGCCACAATGCAACTGGTCGAGCAAAACAAGCTTGATTTGAATGAAGACGTGAACAGCTATCTTCACAGCTATAAAGCTTCGCAATACCAAAATCATCCTTTTAATCTGCATCAGCTTCTGACACATACTGCGGGATTAGATGAAGCGATATACGACATTAACAGCTCAACTCGCGCAGGCGTTTTACCTACAGAGCAGTATCTCAGCACGTATTTTCAAAATCAGCCACCTATCCGCAAACCTGGAATTCAGTATGAATACAGTAATGTCGCCTTCGGTCTGATCGGTAATATCGTGGAGCAAGTAACCGGTCAGGGACTGAATGATTACTTTCGTACACATCTATTCCAGCCGATGAATATGCCCAGCGCGACACTGGAGTTGCCATTAAATCATCCAGAATTGGCGCAATCGTATCAGTGGAAGCATGGAGCTTATGTGAAACAACCCTTATCGTATATCAATCTGCCGGGAGCAGGAGCGTTGAACGTCACACCCAACGAATTTTCCCACTATCTGATCACTCATTTAAACCAAGGAGAGTATGAGGGCAAAGCGGTACTCCAGCCACAAACGGTAAAAGTGATGCATGCACAGCAATTTGCAGCGGATGCCCGTCTGGATGGCTTGGGCTACGGATTTTTCCGTGGTCAACTGAAGACGGGAGTACCCATGTTGTGGGCTACTGGAGAAATTGATGATTTTATTTCCGAAATGGTACTGATTCCATCCCAAAAGATCGGTATTTTTGTGACCATCAATTCAGCTGACACAGACACCCTGCTTCATGGAAAAGTCATCAATACGATAGCTCAAATGCTGCCCGTAAAGCCACAGGCCGCTTCTCAGTCACTGGCTCGTTCTGTCACGCAAGTGAAGCTTTCGCCAGAGATCGAGGGCGTATATCAGGTGGATACTACTCCTGTTCATGGGTGGGGAAAATGGATTCGGATACTGGGAAGCATTAAATACACCGTTCATATTCAAGATGATCATACGCTAATTGTTAAAGGAAAATACCCGGATCAGAATGAAGCAACAGACAAAGTTTTTCAAGCAGCAGGTGATGGGCTGTTTGTGGAAAAGGGGGGCCAGCTTAAAATTTTGCTGTATCAGGAAAAGGGTACGTGGATGATGATTGCCCCGGATAGTAAGACCATGAAGCAGACGACACTTTGGCACCGTACCTGGACGCTACTCGTCAGCTATGCAGCCGCATCCTTATTTTTCGTCACAACCCTACTGATATGGATCATAAGATATGTGATCAGAGCTATCCGCAAAACGAATAATCACATTTCGTCCAACCTGGCATACATCGCGTTACTAAATACGATTTTTCTCGGGGTACAGGTCGTCTATGGTAACAATCAGATGGTGTATGGCTATTCCGCCTGGTATATCTGGGGAATTTGTACGCTGCCGCTCATTTCAGCACTCATTGCCGTGTGGGTATTGATCGTGAATGGCACCAAGCTGATTACAGGGGAAAAAAGAACCCGGGCTGCCGGGAAAATTGTATTTGCGATACTCACTTTGCTGCATACAGCCTACCTTTTTTATTGGAATTTCCTCCCTTTTCATTATTCCTAAAGATTTACAAAACAACGCATGTCCACACATAAATGAATGCTAACATTTATATTTAGTGCCCCTCTTGAGAGGGGCCTTAAACCAATTAACAGGAGGAATAGAATGGGAATCTTTCGTCGTTTTACATCCCGCAGCTTCAAATACGCAACAGCTATGGTTTTCACTTTATCGTTGTACGCTGGTGTTGTGGGCGGCATGCAACCGGCACGCGCAGAAGGTCCGGCAGACCCGGCCCCTTTCATTGCAGCCAAAGTGGTCAACGAAAACGCTGGTAAAAAAGTGTTGTTCGATAATACACATGGACAGACAGCCGGCGCAGCAGATTGGGTGATTGATGGTGGATTTTCAGATTTTGGCCAAGCCCTTGCAAACAATGGCTACGATGTTCATGAACTTCGCCAATCTACACCCATTACTTATAATGATTTAAAGAATTATGATGTATTTGTGACAGCGGAGCCGAATATTCCTTTTAAACAAAGCGAACAGGCCGCAATGGAACAGTATGTTAAAGCAGGCAATAGCATTTTTTTCATTGGTGATCATTATAACGCCGACCGCAACAAGAATCGCTGGGACGGATCGGAAAGTATCAATGGGTACCGTCGTGGTGCATGGGAAGACCCTGCAAAGGGAATGAGTGAGGAAGAAAAAAGCTCGGCAGCGATGCAGGGCGTGGTTAGCTCAGATTGGCTGGGTAACCAGTTTGGTATACGCTTTCGCTACAATGCATTAGGCGATATCACGGCTAATCAGATTGTTGAACCTGTCCAGGCGTTCGGCATTACAGCAGGAGTGAGTAATGTGGCAATGCACGCAGGATCAACATTGGCGATTATTGACCCGACCAAAGCCAAGGGGATCGTATATCTGCCTAAAACCAATCAGGCTTGGGGGAATGCAGTAGATCAGGGCGTTTATAACGGAGGTGGTATAGCGGAAGGACCTTATGCAGCTGTAGCAAAAGTAGGTCTAGGCAAAGCTGCTTTCATTGGGGATTCATCTCCTGTTGAAGATGCAACGCCGAAATATCTGCGTGAAGAGACAGGAACCAAGAAGACAACGTATGACGGCTTTAAGGAGCAGGATGACGCTGTGTTACTGGTCAATATCGTCGATTGGTTGTCCAAGAAGGAGGAGTATACCAGCCTGTCGGATGTAAAAAACTTACAGCTAGATCAGCCGACGGCATTGCTGTCTTTTGAAGCTCCTCAGGCTTCCACGGAACCGCAAGCCGAGCCTTGGTCCGCTCCTGCAGCCGGCTACAAATGGTGGGATCAGCGAACGTTCAAGGCCGGCTCCTATGGCGGACCTACAGCCAGTGCGCAGCCTGTGTACAGCATCGTTCGGCAGGAGCAACTACCGAATGCACAGCCTTTTCAAATTCGCATAGTTGCCGACCAACTGGCTCCCAATAGTACGATTAGCGGATTCAGTGCAGGTATTTATGTAGCGGGCGGCAATCAAGTAGCCCAGATTCAAAATCCGGATGGAAGCTGGCCGACTTCTTACGGTTATAGCGGAACATTTAGTCTGGAATCCGACAGCAAGGGGCATGCCTATAGGGACCTGACGGTGCGGATCAAGCCGGGTACCAGTGGTGCAGCTAATCTTAGGCTGAGACAAAATGGCAGCAACCTGCTGACCCAATCCGTCGTGCTGGCAGATGTCCCAGCCCAGCCGTTGCCTGAGGATGGCAATACAATTCCAGCTCGAATCAGTGTCGCAGAAGCGCGGAATCTTTCGGCTGGCAAAGTTGTGACCTTGGAGGGTGTTGTGACGATAGAACCAGGGGCTTTTGGCGGTCAAGCCTTCTATATGCAGGATGAAAGTGGCGGCATTTATGTTTATCAAAACCAAAGCGGCTTTCACCAAGGTGATCGAGTAAAGATTACAGCAAGTTTGGCACTGTACAATGGTGAAGTCGAGTTGACTGATCCAGTGGCTATTGAAAAAACGGGAGAAGGACAACTTCCGCAAGCTGTGCAGGTCACTGAACTCAGCGATGCGAACCAAGGACAGCTGGTTGAGCTTCCTACTGCCATTATTCGTAATATAATAGATGCAACTCCTGTAGGTTCGTTTGAATTTGATGTAGTAGCGGGTGAGGTTAGCCATCATGTGCGAGTTGATGCACGTACAGGCTTAACACGGACATCTTTTCCGTATCAAGAAGGACAGCAAGTGAAGCTGAAGGGAATTTCGGCGGTTTTCAAAGGAAATTATCAGTTAAAGCCGGGCGGGCTAGATGATTTTTCAGCTCAGATAGGCGCAGCTTTGCAGGAAGTAGTGCTTTCACTGGATCAAACAACATTTAACGTTGGGGATACAGCAGCCACACATCTCAAGGGTACGCTCACAGATGGCAGCCAAGCTGATTTAAGTAATGCCTCTGTTCAGTATATCAGCAGCCATGAATCTGTTGCACTGGATACGTATGGAGAGCTTCGGGCCCTAAAAGAGGGGAGCGCCGAGATTACAGCGAGCGTCACCTTGGACGGTAAAACGGTCGTATCCAATCCAGTAACCGTTAGAGTCGAGAAAAACACTGTAGGTGAAGTGCCGGGTAAACCGGTGCTGTCTCATGATAACGGTCAGGACACCGGACTGAAGGATGGAGACTACAATATCACCATGAATCTGTGGTGGGGCACGAATGGTGATGAACTCAAGTTGTATGAAAATGACAAGCTGATCGCGACCCAATCGTTGCAAGCGGCTTCCCCTGAAGCACAGCATGCAGTCATTTCTGTTACAGGCAAGAGCAATGGAACCTACACGTATACTGCTGAGCTGATCAACGCTTCCGGTAAAACGGTCAGCGACCCGTTAACTGTCGAAGTGATCGATGCTACTCCTGGCATACCGGTGTTGTCTCATAACAATTGGGATGGTGACGGCAACTATACCCTGACAATGAACATGTGGTGGGGTACGAATGCAACCCAATACAACCTGTATGAAAATGGAGAGCTGATCGACACGCAGGATCTGTCGAGCCAAAGTCCGCAGGCCCAAAGTGCTGTGACCAACATCCAAAATCAAAAGCCGGGTATATATGAGTATCGGGCCGAGTTAGTCAATGCTGCAGGAGAGGTTTCCAGTCAAACCATAAGTGTAGAAGTGAAGGAACGTTAATTCGAAATAATGAGCCGTTAAAAAGGAAGAGCATCTATTGACCTCGCGAGAGTCTATAGATGCTCTTTTTTGCGGGAATTAGCATTTTAGGATTGGGTTGGCGAAGCGGAAAGTCCCTCTATATCTGAGGAGCCATAGAAGATCATGGCAACTAGAATCACAATAATGATAAACTCTGCAAAAGATTCTCCATCAAACTCACTCACCACAACTATCTCCTTTCGCCACCTGTTAATTATTTATTTTCTGCGAAAAGGCTTGTATCACCTGATCCAACGTCATATTGCCGTTATCATTTAAAAATTTCACCATATTGTCGACATTAGTAGGGGCAGATGCTAATGTTTTGTATTTTCCTGTGAGACCTAAAAATAATGTTGCTTGTCTGTATAAAGTCACGGAATCGACGTTTAGTTTTCCTGTTAGTAGGAGGGCTGCGACTAGGACCTCTACATTTTTTCCTTGAAGTGCTGAAAAGATAGCCGAATTACTGTTTAATCCATTTTTCTTTTGACCGTTAGGGGGGGATTTGGATTTGCGATTCCCGTTCCCATTGCCATTCTTTCCTAAGGAAGCCATTGAATCCTTCCTCCCGCCATACACTGCTCCTGCCTGATTTGCATGAAATTTGGGACAAGGGCAGTGGCACTGCACGTGCTCATTAAAATACGTTATGATCATACGATATGCGAACAAGAAAGCTTTGGTTACCATATGGATCACAGTGGTCGAAGGTAGCTGATTGCTATTTCCTGAATTTCTTTTCGCATGTTGGTCCAATTTAGAGTAAACTACAATAAAGCAAGCTAAATGAGCATTTTGCATCAATTCCAGGAGCTTTATCCAATTAGCAATAGATGGACCCTAACGGTTTAGCTCGTATATATTGTACCTTCGAGTATTGAACTTGAATTATGCAAAGTGCTGAAATAGGAGTTGAAATAAGACCATGTCGAATGAAGAAGTATTGTTAACTAAAGAGGGATTAGCCAAGCTGGAGGAAGAGCTCAAGGAACTGAAGACAGTAAAACGCAAGGAGCTAGCCGAACGCCTCAAGTTGGCCATCAGCTATGGAGATCTGAAGGAAAATAGTGAATATCACTCAGCCAAGGACGATCAGGCGTTTATGGAAACACGAATCATGGTCTTGGAAAAAATGTTGACCAAAGCTCGGATAGTGGATGAAAGTAATCTGGATCTTAAAACGGTCAGTATCGGTTCTACTGTTATTCTGAATGACATCGAATTTTCGGAGAAGGTGGAATACAAAGTTGTAAGTCCTGCGGAGGCAGATGTTCTGGACAACAAAATTTCCTATGAGAGTCCTTTAGGTAAGGCACTTTTGGGGAAAGAAGTGGGCAGTATCATTCATGTCGATGCACCTATGGCTGTAATCAAATATGAGTTGCTAGAAATTAAGCTCACTTAGTCCATTCCCGATTCCCTTTATAGGGGGCCGGGATTTTTCATTTCAAGCTATTTACATACCATCCCTGCGGAGTGCATTTGCACTCCACAAACTGGAAAGGATTTTTATTGCTTTGCTATCGTATTAAGATCAATCTGTCATTAGGAAGCCGGCTTGCTCCAATGCAGCACAGGCATCATTAATTTTATCTTCATCCGACGCATGCAAGGTATGCAGGTGGATGCCTCCGGTCAGCTGGGACAAATACGTGGCTTGGGTGGAGCTGATCTTACGTATAAAATCGTCCACTTCTTTGCGAGTTCCGACCCGTATTGGAGCAGTCAGATCTCCATATACTGGATGTTCAACTATAACATCCTGCACACTGACACCGTAGTCTACAATTAGCTTTAATTCTTCTTCTGTTTGTTCAGGTCGGTGATTACACACAATAATACGAGAGGCTAAGGGAGCGGCTTGAGCCGCAGGTTCCATATAAATGTATCCTTGACTCGTTGCAAGTATAGGCTCTTGGCTTGCTTTTAACAGGGAAATATCTTGTACAATTACTTGTCTGGAAACGGAGGACCTGCGTGCCAGCTCGCTCCCGGTCAGCGGTGACTCGCTTTTGAGCCACAATAGCAGCTGTTCGCGGCGATCCGTACCTGACCGTTTTAAAGATTCAGTCAACGGGATAAGCTCCTTTCTTGTCGATGCGTCAGGTCTGTCAAAATATCTACCAGTACATTCAATTCCTCGATGGTGGTTGTCCTGCCGAAAGAAATACGGATAAATTGTAAGGCTTCACGTTCAGATGCTCCAAGTGCCTGTAAGGCAGGTGAAGGATCGTGATGTCCGGCGGCACATGCGCTTCCGGTAGATATACAGACACCGCTACGATTACATTCCAGCATAACATATTGTCCCTCGTAACCGTGAAAAAAACATCCTACAATATGATGAAGCACTGCTTTTTTTTCGCTTTCCTCTACGACCCAACGTAATGGAATGGATCTTTCCTGAATTTTCGTAATAAAGTATCTTCGCAGGGTAGCATATCGCTCCTGATGCATCTCCATCTGTTCCGTCATCATTTCTGCCGCTGCGACAAAGGCTGCAATCCCAGGAACATTAACTGTACCAGGACGAAATCCGTTTTCATGCAGTGTATCAGGATACAACGGACGCCATGGGGTTCCGGGTTTGAGATATGCAGCACCGACACCTTTGGGGCCATATACTTTATGGCTTGATATAGAGAGTGCATCCACTCCCATGGCTTCTACATCTATGTGAACATTCCCAAATGTTTGTACCGCATCACTGTGCAACATAATACCACGTTCGTGAAGCAGGGGAGACAAGGCAGCAAGATCCTGAATCAGCCCTGTCTCCGAATTGGCGTGTTGTATCGATACGAGCCCGGTGTTGTCTCTAAGATGGGGTACAAGAACTTCACGGGTTATTCGTCCTTCCCGATCCGGTTGTATAATAGTTAGCTCATAGCCCTGATGTTCTAGCAAAGTAGCAAGATTATACATCGAGTGATGTTCCAAAGCGCTCATAATCCAATGCTTTTTGTCTGGCGGCAGCCCGTTCAGGATTGATTGCACGACCACCATATTGGATTCTGTGCCCCCTGATGTAAAATAGATGCCTTCCTTTTGCCCGCCAATCATTTTTGCCATTCGTTGCCTGCTGTAATCTAGTGTGTAGGCTGCTTGACCGCCTGCATCATGGAGGCTGCTGGCATTTCCGAACATTTCCTTATTCATTACGCTATATATATGCAAAGCTTCGTCACACATGGGTGTGGAAGCGGCGTAGTCCAGGTAAATCACAGCAAATCCTCCCCGCTTAAAAATAATTCCATTCCAAAAACTCTTGAGATTATTGTAGGCATGTGTAAATATAGGTGTCAAGACACATGTAAATATGTTTTGTACACATAGCGGTTATCTATTCGTGAGCGAGGGACAGTCAGCCGCAACGATATGGAGGGAATCTAATGTCTATGCTAGACGTTTTACAAGGAAATCGTGGACTTATGCCAGAGCATTATAAAACACTGACGGTTGCTGACATGGAGCAACGCGTAGCCGAGCTGAAACAAAAATGGGGCTCAAAGCTGCTCATTCCGGGCCATCACTATCAGAAAGACGAAGTTATCCAATTTGCTGATATAACAGGAGATTCTCTACAGCTCGCTCAAATGGCGGCACAAAATCAGGAAGCGGAGTTTATTGTGTTTTGCGGGGTTCATTTTATGGCGGAGACAGCGGATATGCTGACTACCGACCGGCAAACCGTTGTTCTGCCGGATATGCGCGCAGGCTGCTCAATGGCAGATATGGCGAATATGGAGCAGACGGAACGAGCGTGGAGGCATTTGCAGGAGTTGGTTGGTGATACGATCATTCCGTTAACATATGTAAATTCCACAGCAGAGATTAAAGCCTTTGTAGGACGGCATGGCGGGGCTACCGTGACTTCTTCGAATGCAAAGCAGGTGCTAGACTGGGCACTGAAACAAAAGGAACGTATTTTATTTTTGCCGGATCAACATTTGGGACGCAATACAGCCCATGATCTTGGAATTCCGCTAGATGAAATGGCTGTATGGAATCCTATGACCGATCAGTTGGAGACTGAACGAAACCCGGCAACCGTAAAAATCATTTTATGGAAAGGGCATTGTTCAGTTCATGAAAAATTTACGGTAGATCATATTCGCAACGTCCGTGAACGCGATAAAAATATCCGAGTCATCGTTCATCCCGAATGCTCTTATGAGGTTGTACAACTCGCAGATTGTGCTGGCTCCACCAAATTCATCATCGATACGATCCGTGCGGCAGAGCCGGGAACCCGTTGGGCCGTTGGCACAGAGATGAATCTCGTGCAACGAATTAGACAACAGCACCCTGAACAGCAGATTGAATCGCTCAATCCCGATATGTGTCCTTGTCTGACCATGAACCGGATCGATCTTCCGCATTTGCTGTGGGCAATGGAACAGATTGATCGGGGAGAGCCTGTAGGTGTAATTCGGGTGGATGCTCAGATCAGACAGGACGCTGTACAGGCACTGAATCGTATGCTTGCTATACGTTAAGTTTTACCGTTACGTAGAGCGTACTTTTTTGTGTAATCCGATCTCTATCTCTATTTAAAGATTAGTCGATTGTCCGGTTTCGTGCTATAATTGTAGCAACATACCGAAGGAGGTGAATCCCTTGTTTGAGCTTCAGGACCTACTCCCCTATTTGCTTACGATCGGCTTGCTGTGCACAGTGACATATACGTATCTTGCTCATTTGCATGGCAGCGTAGCTGAATGCTGGGTCGAAGGCGGCCCCGTTCGCTCGCATGCTTCTCCACTGATGCCGATGTCTGCCCGCGGACAGGACATGCCTGTCCGGCTAGCACGTCACATTCGGCGGAAGGAAGCGCCAGATGAAGATGCTTCCGATTGTTCCCCCTTGTTGAAAAATGGCACAGCCAATCAACGAGGAGGAACATATGAAACGATTCAAGGGATTCACTTTTTGGGGTAAACAAGAACGGATATTGGGTTTAATCGTAGCGTTGGCGGTGGTCATGCTGCTGTCTGGTTGTGGTGCGAATGCTGCGGAGATTAATGCACAGACACCTGGTTTTTTTAATCATTACGTGGTATTCCCACTTTCTTGGCTCATTCAGCATTTGGCGGAATGGTTTGGTGGAAGTTTTGGGCTGGCGATCATGACTTTGACATTCATTGTCCGTCTGGCCTTATTGCCGCTAATGATGCGTCAAACGCGTGCCCAGCAGGGTATGAAGCGCAAGATGAGCGCTATGCAGCCCGACTTGGACCGAATTAAAAAGAAGTATGAGAATAAAAAAGATACCACCAGCCAGCAGAGTATGCAGCAGGAAATGATGGCGCTGTACAAAGAGCATCAATTCAATCCGCTCAATATCGGTTGTCTGCCTATTCTCATTCAGCTCCCGATTTTAAGCGGTATGTATACTGCCATCCGACTCACGCCGGAGTTGGCGTCACATTCATTCTTATGGTTCCGGCTCGGACAGCCGGACTGGATTCTGGCAATTGTCGTCGCAGTTGTATACTTGGCACAGGCTAAGCTTTCTCAGCAACAGATGACGGCTGACCAGCGCAAGCAATTTGCTATTATGGGTTATCTTTCACCGATTATGATGGCGGTCTTTTCCTTCAACGCTCCTGCGGCCATGCCTTTATATTGGACCGTAAGCGGCACCTTTTTGCTGCTTCAATCGCTGTGGTTCCGCAAACGCTATCCAATTGAAGAAGCAGAGAATAAGATTAAACTTGGTGAAGTCACGCCAACCTAATAAGAAGATGCTATTTGTTTGACATAGAATTGTGTTAGCAGTGTCTCACATGCAATGACAGATGCCATTCGAGCCAATAAGGCTTGAGTGGTGTCTTTTTTTTGCTGTTTTTTTAACTATATTTCGCTTGCGGTTTTGTAATCATTATGAAATCCTTATATCAATATTCATAAAGTTAGGAGAGACTAAATGGAAAATTCAACAACAACCATTGAATGGTATGAAAATCAAATAAGGGAAGACGGCTGTTTTTGCATGAGAAGCATGCAAAAAGCACCGGGATATGTACAAAAAATGAATTGGACAGAAAAAGAATTCACTCAAAATTTGACTTACATACAATTGAGAAAAGACAATAAACCAGCAGGATTTATAGAGTATGCATCGGGTGAACAAGCATGGAGAGCTGTTCATGCGGATGGATATCTAGTAATTCATTGTATCTGGATTGCTGTAACCGGCTTGGGATTAGGCTCACAGCTTATTCAACGCTGCATTCAAGATGCTATTACGTTGGGGAAGAAGGGAGTGGCAGTCGTTACAAATATAGATACCTCCTGGGCGCCAGGTCCCGAAATTTTTCTGAAAAACGGATTCCGGCATGTGGAGGATGCTCCATATTCTTTTCAGTTGTATGTTTATAAGTTTAATCAAGAGCATTCAGATCCTTATTTCCCTAATAATTGGGTTCAACGTCTGGATCATTTTAGTGAAGGCTTAACCATTTTACGAACTCATCAATGCCCTTATCTGGAAATAGCCACGCACAATGTGATTGAAGCAGCTGAGACTGTGGGGATACAACCCGAGATTATTGATATACGAGATCGTTCACAACTCATGGAACTGTCTCCGACACCGTATGGCGTATTTCACGTGATCTGTAATGGGGAATTGATTTCATATCACAGGATGACTCCTCGTTCTTTTGCCAAAAAGCTAACCATGCTTTATTCTAAAAGCTAATCTTTTTATGAAATGATACAAGAAAAGTGGGTAAAGTAAATACATGGACGATGTGAATGCTGCGTTTTGTTTGATCACGGGATGAATTTCATGGAGGACCTCTAAAAAATGAAGCAAATATATACAAAGCTACCGATTTCCGTGGCTCTACTTACATGTATAGTATGTGCCCTTGGTTTTGGCTTAATCGCATTATGGGTTAGCGACCAGCAAGTACGGCATT
The DNA here is from genome assembly GCF_011066175.1 of Paenibacillus sp. EKM211P. Lineage (NCBI taxonomy): Bacteria > Bacillati > Bacillota > Bacilli > Caryophanales > Paenibacillaceae > Paenibacillus > Paenibacillus sp. EKM211P. The sequence continues at coordinate 101,963 of NZ_JAAMNS010000007.1, read as the reverse complement.
TTGACCACAAGATCATTACGGCTATTGGACAACTGGAATCGCCTTTCATGACACGTCTTATGAAATGTTTCACTATTATCGGCAGCGGGCTTCCAGTGGTAATCATCATTTTAATTGCCATGTTCGTGCTCTATAGTGTATTGGGACACCGACGAGAATTGCTTTTTTTAGCGGTTGCTGTGCTGGGATCAGTGCTGTTGAATACGGTACTAAAAATGCTATTTCGGCGTGCGAGGCCTGAAATCAACCGTATTATCGAAGCGAATGGATATAGCTTTCCAAGCGGACATTCCATGACCGCTTTCAGTATGTATGCGGCGCTGACGTTTTTATTGTGGAAGCACGTTCCTTCCAGGATAGGTCGTATCCTTCTTGTTGTGCTCAGTAGCCTACTAATTGTAACGATCGGGACAAGCCGCATTTATTTGGGTGTTCATTATCCGAGTGACGTTGTGGGTGGCTATTTCATGAGTGGTTGCTGGATGGCGGCTTGCATTTGGTTCTACCAGCGGTATGAAGAACGAATGCTACCACTTCGTACCAAATCGACTGCATAATGAGTGCATAAATCATGAGGCTAAAAAAAGCAGACGCATTAGCGTCTGCTTTTTATTTGCACAGAGGAAGTAGATTGGGTCATCTTTGTTCTCGTCTGTTCTACATGCTTTATTCCTAGCTTCTGCTCCCATTTTTCATAAAAAATAATAGCTGCTTGGATGAAGATGCCTGGAAGCTTCCGACTGCGAATGAATTTGTGAACACCAACTGCGCAACCTGCCCCAATGAGCACCCCTGCCAAAATATCTGAAGGATAATGCACACCGGTCCATACGCGGGATATCGCAATAAGCACAGCCAAGACAATCCAGAGGACACGATATTTTTGATGATGAAGCCATAGAATTGCTGCCAAAGCAAAAGCTCCAAGTGCATGGTTACTCGGAAATGAAGCATTGGGATCATGATGAATCAGCTGAATGACAGAGTGTCCGACAAAAGGCCGATCTCTGTAAAACAAATGTCCAAGACACCAGCTAATTGTAAAACCGATACAAACCGTTATAACGGCTTCTAAAACCATCATCCGATGCGGCATTTTAAAGGTGAACCAGTATAGCAGTAAAGCCACTCCAAATAAATACGGTGCATATTGCGCCAAGAAACGCATAGTTCCATTCAAAAAGGCGAGGTGATTAGCCAATTCATTGATCCAGTGAAACAAAGCAAAGTCTACATTAATTAACATGAATAAATTACTCCTTAACCTCAAAAAATTAAATTACAAAGTTATATTATAGAGCGACTATACGGATAAAAGCTTAAAATCAAATAAAAAATGAATGGTATGTGCATTGCTTATTAGTTTTCTCTATAAAAAATAGGTGGTTTTGCAATGGAAAAGTCGGTGCTGGTCATTGATGATGAAGCGAAGATATCCAGATTGCTTCAACTGGAGTTATCCCACGAAGGATATGCGGTTGAAATTGCACAGACGGGAAAAGAAGGATTGGAAAAAGCACTATCCCTTACATGGGATATTATCATACTGGATGTGATGCTGCCCGAGATGAACGGTGTCGAGGTGCTGAAGCAGATTCGAAAAGTGGACAATTATACCCCGGTAATTATGGTCACTGCACGTAACACGACTCCTGAAAAAGTTTCAGGTCTGGATGAAGGAGCTAATGATTACATTACAAAGCCCTTTGAAATTGAGGAATTATTAGCGCGGATGCGGGCCAGTATGAGGAATCAGTTGGAGCCGGCAGCTACTACTTCGCAAAAAGAGGAAAAGCAGCAGTCCAAACTTCAAGTCGATAGCCTGGTGTTGGAACCCAAGACGCGGTCCGTGGTGAGGGAAGGAAAACGTATCGAACTTACGCCCAAAGAATTTGATCTGCTTCTCTATCTGATGGAGCACAAAAATCAGGTATTGCATCGGGATCAAATGATTCAGGATGTGTGGGGGTTTGATTTTGTCGGTGATACGAATGTGGTAGATGTATATATCCGGTATGTTCGCAAAAAAATTGATCATGGATACAAAAAGAAACTGATTAAAACCGTTCGCGGTGTTGGGTACTGTATCCGGGAGGAAGACCATTGAAGCTGCGGACCAAAATTACCCTGCTTAGTTCTATTTTAGTGATGACGATTCTCCTGTTTGTGGACGTCACGGTTCATCTATTATTTGTCAAAATTGCTACTCGTAATGAAAGAGAAGTGCTACAAAATAAATGGACCGAAATCATTGCCGAAACAGGAGCTACGATGATTCTGAAAAATGCTTGGGGGTCCAAGTTGAAAGATGAACTTTCTGCGGACACCATTCTGAGGGTATTTGATCAGCAATCTCGTCTTTTGTATGAAGTAAGCCGTCAGTCCCGCTTTAAGCTGAACGATATACATTTTAACCTTTCTCAAAGCTCTCAACTAACGGATCTACAGGATCATAAAATCCTGATTATCCATCTTCCAGTGCTTTCACCAGAAGGTAGTCAAAAGGGGACACTGGAGATCGTAGAAAAATGGGATGCGCTTGAAAACAATCTCGATATCTTAAATACAATTCTTATCACATCGACTGTTGGAGCTATGTTGCTCAGTCTGGTGGGCAGCACGATTTTGGCAAATGCGATATTGCTGCCCATTGCCAGTAGTATTCAAACGATGCAGGAAATCGAAAGAAGCTTGAAATTCAAAAAAATTCCTGCTGGCAGTCCTAATCAAGATGAATTATCCCAAATGACCGCTACTTTTAATCGAATGATGGAGAGATTGGAAGAAAGCTTTCAGAGCCAGCAGCAGTTTGTTTCCGACGCCTCACATGAACTGAATACGACATTGATGATTATTGAGGGCTATGCCAACATGCTGCGGCGGTGGGGTACGCGTGACGAGGACATACGCAAGGAATCGATTGAATCGATCTATGAAGAAACTCAGCGAATGCGTACGATGACACAGCAATTGCTGACATTGGCCTCCTCACAGCAGCAAGATTCCGGTCCGTATGAGCGGGTAGAGCTGGTCGGTTGTTGTCAACAGGTGGTAGCACATCTCAAGCCTGTACATGAGCGCCAAATTTCTATTTTTACAGAAGAGAAGGAAATTTGGCTGGATGCTAATCTTGCAAAAATCAAGCAGTTACTAGTCATCTTGCTGGATAATGCGTTAAAGTATAGCTCGGAAGAAATCGAAATATGGCTATCTACAGATGAAAAAGATGTTCACCTCCGCGTTAAGGATTACGGAATTGGCATTCCTGAGAGTGAGATCAAGCGTGTCTTTGAACGATTTTATCGAGTAGACAGCTCCAGACATCGTAAAACCGGAGGAACCGGGCTTGGGTTACCAATTGCCAAGGCAATAACAGATGCTCACCAGGGTACGATACGCATGGAAAGCGCAGAAGGCGAAGGGACGGATGTCATCGTTACGCTGCCTCAAAAACAACAGGAAAGGCTGTCCCTCCAGTAGACATCTCTACTCAAAGGAACAGCCTTTTTAATGTTATTTGTAAGTTATGCGTTCGGTGGATGGGAGATCATCCAAAATGATCCTAAAGGACACGACGTGCTGTTGTGTAATGGGAGCTCCACCATCCCGAATTTAGATCTGTAACCGTTACGCCGCCTTTACCAAACGTATGCAGAATTTTCCCGTCTCCCATGTAAATGGCTACATGATGAATTGGCGCATAGAAAAAGACTAAATCACCTTTTTTAAGCTGACTACGCGGTACATAAGTGCCCACAGTTGACTGCTGTTTGGACGAACGTGGAAGCTTGATTCCATTTTGTGCAAAAACATACTGAGTGAACGAAGAGCAATCAAAAGAGCTTGTACTGCCAGCTGGAGCTCCATGTTCATAACGGACGCCCATATACTGGGAGCCTTTTGAGATAATCCGATCAGCTTTACTTGTCGAAGCGGCATGAGTGGTGTCTGGTCCAACGACGAAGCTCCCAGCGCTCAGTGCCAAAGTCATCGTAAAGCAAATACCCATCCACAATTTTTTAGAAGTACGTTTCATATATAATTTCCTCCGTTATTCGTATTGTGTTGATGTCCTGAAATGACAATAACACAAATAAAATATCCGGAATTTACCACTCATGGTTACAATCCTGTTACCCCAACGTTTTGCACTGCTTTATTAGAAAACGATGAGAATTTTCTCCTTAACTTTAGCTTGACAAATTAAATAACGCCCCCTTATGACTAGGCTCGTATGACAAAAAGTGACTTGCAGACGATTGGCACAAGCAATCATGCAAAACATACATACCTATATACTACAATTTATAACCTGCACGGGAGTATGCTCAGATTCCCGTTGACATCGTAAAGATCACACCGTATTTCCGGTCAGGAAGGGGAATTCGTATGGCTTCAAAGCAGAGTAAAGCATTCAAAAACCGACCTTTAACCATTGTGCAGGTCATATCCAACTATCCCGATGCACAGCCTGTTCCCTCCATCAAGGGCGGAACGGAAAAGGTCGTGCATGAATTAACAGAGGAATTAGTGAGACGAGGGCATCATGTATCTCTTTTTGCCGCCCGTGGGAGCAGGAGCAGCGCGCGGTTGATTACTTATCCCAAGGGTTTGAAACATAGTCAGATCCCCCAATATGTACTTCGGCATATGCCTTCCGGCACACATATCATTCATGACCATACTTTTCGTTCTGCTGTAGCGCGTAGGAAGCTGCCTTGCTCATCATTGTGTACCGTTCATCTTCCAGTGAGAAGACACGGTAAAAACCCGGTATATGTCAGTAAACGAGCACGTCAGCTGATGGGCGGGGGCAAAGGATTTTATATCTATAACGGCATCAACACGCATGAATACGAGTTCAGCAGTGAGAAGCGCAGCTACTTGCTGTTCATGGGCAGAATTATACCGGATAAAGGTGTATTGCAGGCCATTCAGGTTGCAGAGCGAACAGGAAAAAGACTGCTTATTGCGGGTCCCATCAAAGCCCCTGTATTTTTTCGCCGAGAGATTCAGACACGAATTCAGCGCAATCCGAATATACGCTATGTGGGACCAGTTGGGGGTGATCGGAAACAGAAGCTTCTGAAACATGCAGAGTGTCTGTTGTTTCCATCACTGTGGGAAGAACCGTTCGGACTTGTAATGGTAGAGGCTATGGCTTGTGGAACACCGGTGCTGGCACTAAAAAATGGCTCTGTTCCCGAGGTGCTATCAGGCTTTCCGCAGTTGATTTGCAAATCAGTTGGACAAATGGCACGAAAGGCACAGCAAAAGAATTACCCGTCACCCGCGCAGCTTCGATTGTATGTTAGCCAAAGATTTACCAACAAACAGATGACCAGCAACTACTTGAGACTATACCGTGAAATCATTCGTCGGCGAGAACAGAAGAGAGGACACCGAAAGCCTATACGGAGGTGAAGGGGATGCAGGTCAAACGATATATGCTTGGAAAGGGCTCTTCTTGGGCGACTCCTTATTATGTAGCCATAGAGGGACAACAAGGTCCGTGTGCGATGGTGGTTGCAGGCATACATGGTAATGAAATAGCAAGTATACGTGCGGCTGAGAAACTGGTAAAGCTTTTGAATGAGCAAAAGCTGAGATTCAGCCATGGCAAGCTTATTATTGTGCCAATTGTGAATCAAAAGGCTTATCGCAAGCAGATTAGAGGAAAACCGGATCTGAATCGAACCTTTCCGCGCCGGAAAAAGCAGGCGGCAACACAACCGCTTTCCACTGCTCTATTCAAATTATTACAAAAGCATCACCCTGATTGGTATCTCGACTTGCATGAGGCGAATGGATTATCACAAAAGGATGCCAAGGTGCTTGGCCAAACGCTGATCTCCAATAAGGGCAATCCGATAATTCCCACGACGCGCCGGATTATTAAGCGAATGAATCGCTCGATCAAGGTGAAAGAATGCCATTTCAACATGCGGTTGCATGAGCTCCCAGGTTCCTCTCGTACCGCTGCAGCCCGTATTTTAGGGGCGCGTGCGGTAACCGTGGAAACAGGGTGGAGCCTGCCCCAGAAAGAACGCATACACTATCAGATGAAGATCGTGCAGCACTTTTTAAGAGAGGCCGGGATGATTAAGGCCAACAAGGTTTATTTATCTGGCAAGGTTAGAACGGTTTCCTTATGAGATGTAATATTACAAAAAAAAATCGCTTCATGAGCAAAGGATGTTACTCACCTTGCTCAAGAGCGATTTTTTTGATGTGTGATCTTCGTGCAGAAATCGATCTGTTTAGATGTTATAACTCCGTGTTGCAGGAATCGGATTTATAGAAGGCGCTCACCAAACTGTTACCTAGGCGAACCTCGATTAGTTCCAGTTTTGAATCCAGATCGGCGCGGATCGTGTGATACGTATCGACCGGAATGCTAAATACAGAGCCGCTTGCCGCAGCAAAGCGTTCTCCGTTCAGCATAACCTCTCCCCGACCGGATACGATCGTCCATACTTTAAGTCCGCTGCCGTGAATACGTCCATTCAAGCGATGATCCGGCAACACCGTCAGTCGTATAGCTAATATGTCATTTGGGCTTCGGTGCTCAAATTCGTCCAGCACCCGGTAACTGCCCCAAGAGGTTTCACCATGCATGGGGTGAAGTTGGAGTTTGCCTAGCTGTTCCTTGATCGCGTGGGCATGGCTTTTGGATGCAATGAGAATACCGTCAAGGCTTGCAGCAGCAATAATATCCTCTACACCAATGACATGAAGTGGATAGGGCAGCTCATTGACGATGTGTGTGCCGTGAGTTTGACCACTGATTTGTCCGCGCCCGATCACTTGGCTTCCTAGCTGCTCTGTTAAGGTCTGCCAGTTGCCGATGTCGTGCCATTCGCCCTCGTAAGGCAGGACAACGGCCCGTTCAGTACGCTCCGCAATCTCCTCATCGAAACTGCGAACCGGGAGGGTATCATACATTGCGCACAGTTCTTTATCGTTCAGCGGCAATTGACTTTGCTCCATACAGGACAGCATATATCGTAACGTAAAAGCATAAATACCGCAGTTCCACAGTGCGCCTTGGTTAATAAGCTGCTGCGCCCCAGAGAGATCCGGCTTTTCAGTGAAGCGAGCAACTTGTGCATAAGCCGATTTCCCTTCCTGCCTCATTTGCAGACCCGGAACGACATAGCCATATTGGTCTGAGGCATGGGTAGGCCTTGTCCCAAGCATAGCTAGATCGGCTCCGCTCTCGAGCAATAGACCGGAGAGCGCTGCTATGCTGTGGAAGAAGTCGTCGCCTGCAAACATATCTGCTGGAGCAATACAGAGAACTTCATCCAGCCCCATGCCTCTTGTGTGAAAATAAGCAGCAGCGAGTGCAGCAGCTGTGAAGGTTCCCCGTTTAGCCGGCTCGCCAAGAACAGGCAGACGACCTTCTGTATGGCGAAAGGCTAGATTTACCTGACTCTGATGAGCCAGAAGCAGGGCAGAGGAATCTAGTCCGGCTAAGGTAAGCTGACGATACACCCGGCCGAGCATAGATTCCTGCTGCCCGTCAGGAGCGGGCAACAACCGGAGAAACAGCTTTGACCGAATATCATTGGATAATGGCCACAGCCGTTTTCCGGCACCACCGCATAACAATACGATGCGCACAGACGTTTCCTCCTTCAATGCAAATCCATTAGATTGCATCAACAATTGCGGGATTTTCTATTTTAGGAACTATTTCAATGAAGATTGAATCCTTGTTTTTGAAGCTAGCTGGTACACTTTGCGTTGATGAAAAGATAAGGAGCGGTAGCTTTGGGCATAGATATCCAACTGTTTTTGTGACAGCGAAGAAGCACGACTATGAAGCGCTTTATTTAATGACTTGCGCAAAATCATCCGAGAGGGCTGATTGCTGTATAGATAGTTGGCATACGTTTCATATTCGGAAAATCCAAACTGTTTTGTCCGGTCTATACTTTGAATAATGGCGTTGTACCAAGGTTTCCCATGCTTGGCCTCAATAATTTGCTTGAGCTGGGTGAGCCGTGTTTTTTCAAAAAGCATATAGTGAGTGACAAAGGACTTTGGTGAGGGAGCTTTAGCACCCATCAGCTTACGGTAAGTTCGAAAATACTCAGGTTGACTCCAGCTGCGATAGTAAAAAATTGTTTTTCCGTCTTTACGGAACGTATGTGGACGAATCAAAATGGTGTCCGCATCTATGACGAGAAAAAAAGACGATTTACTGATTTTGTCGCCATTCATTTTGAGCAATTGCTGATACAGCCAGCCTGAGCGATCCCAGCGCGTTGTTCCGTAATGAATATGCTTTTTAGTGATGGGCAACACCGTTTTTTCGTCTATAAATGTGCACTTCTTGTTTGCACATAGACTGCGAAGTTTGGTGCTTTGCGGTGAAACGATATAGATGGTTGCAATTCGGTGCTGCACGTGACGGCGCAGACTGTCAATTACTAGTGGTAGTGTAGCCAGATCTTTTTCAATTGCGGGGATTAGAACATCGATTGAGAGGGAACCCTTCTGTAGCCCATCGGATTGCGCAGACATGTTATTCACTCCCTATACGTGTAAATATACGCTACCGGTATCTCATATTATTGTATGCCTGGACAGGCGCTTTCGACCGGGCAAGGCCAACTGTCTAATTCTGTGTAGAAGAGGGCGAATGGAGCTTCGAATGGGGTTTTGGCGCATACGATAGATTGATCTTTTTTAACAGGAGCGTTCTACCCTGAGAGTAGAGAGGAGAGGGGCAAGTGAATTCTTCACAAGCGCAGGCGTTGCGTAGCAAATGGCATAAAACCCAATTGTTGCTCCAGCATGGCAGTATCAAGCCTTTTGTACCTGAAACCCGTAAATACAGCAAAATAACTGTGAAATCAATGTTGGAGAAGTATGGGATGGTCTATGTAAAGCCTGATCGAGGTACCTTTGGCAAAGGTGTGATGAAAGTCGAACAGGAGGCAGGTCAGCGCTTCGCCTACCAATATGAGGAAAAACGTCTGGAATTCAAACAGTTGGATGCACTGATTACCAGCCTATCGAAACACATGGGTAAAAAAAGTTATCTCATTCAAAAGGGAATTCATTTACTGCGCCATCAAAATCGTTATTTTGATATCCGGGTCATGGTGCAGCGTAATGCAAAAGGGACATGGGAATCTACCGGAATTATTGGACGCTTGGGCCATCCCCGTAAAATCGTGACCAATTATCATAGTGGTGGTAAGCCGATGGCCTTGGAACAGCTACTGAAATCCCATTTATCGCAAAGTAAGCAGGCTGAGCTGGTTAAGAAGCTCAATGAACTGGGGATTACCATTGCCACACAACTACAAAAAACATATCCGAATTTCCGGCAAATTGGTGTGGACATTGGATTGGATCATCGCTTTATCCCGTGGATCATTGAGGTGAACACGAAGCCAGACCCATACATTTTTAACCAATTGACAGATAAGTCTATGTACCGAAAAGTAATAAGCTATTGGCGACTGGCTAATGAAAAAAAGAAAGTTACAGTCCCAAGCAAGGATAAGAAGAATAACGACAAGAATAAAGATAAAAATGCAAATAAAGCTGATCATACAAATAAAGAAACTAAATCAAAAAAAGGATGAATTGTTTATGATTCATCCTTTTTCTCTTGCCTATTTACCCTAATCCTAACCGCGAGGGGGCGATTCGGACATAGTTTGATGAAAAAAATGGACAAATTTGATCTCTTTAACATTAAAAGTATATAATAGACCTGCACAGCATCAATAAGTGAATAAAGACATATGGGAAGAATGATTTTAAGGAGGAATCGCGATGAAATCATTTAAGTATGCTTTGGAGAAAAAGGAACCCAGAATCGGGCCAGGGGGTATCACACGTGGGGCTTCAGTCCATGATTTCCCTGTATCAGAAGGAATAGCAGGGGTTTCGATGCGTCTGGAGCCGGGTGGAATGCGCGAGCTTCACTGGCATGCCAATGCAGCTGAATGGGCCTATGTGATTAGCGGTTCCTGTCGGACAACTGTTATCCATCCAGACGGTACTTCCTATGTCGATATTTTTAACCCCGGTGATGTATGGTATTTCCCGCGTGGTTATGGTCACTCCATTCAAGGTCTTGGTCCTGGAGAGTGTCATTTTATCCTGATTTTCGATAATGGTGATTTTTCGGAGGACCATACGTTCAGCATTACTGATTTTATCGCTCAGACTCCCGCAGATGTTGTCATGCAGAATCTCGGATTTGCAGCCGACGAGCTCGCTCTTTTGCCAAAGAAGGAAGCTTATTTTGCAAAAGGGCCTGTCCCATCTACCGCATCTCATGATGCATATCCGCGCATTTCTTCTGATCTGATTACTAAACACCGCTATCCTTTAATGGCCAAACAGCCCAGATTGGCACCGGGTGGAGGGACTCAGCGGACCGTTACAGTAGAAGATTTTCCTATTTCTTCGACGATGGCCGGATCTGTAATTGAACTGGAGCCGGGCGGATTGCGAGAAATGCACTGGCATCCCAATGCGGATGAATGGCAGTACTATTTGGACGGCAAAGCAGAAATGACTGTATTTCTGGCAGAAGGGAATGCAGTGACAGAGCAGTTTGAGGCCGGAGATGTAGGGTATGTACCTATGGGAGCCGGGCATTATATTAAAAATACCGGATCGGACGTATGCCGTATTTTGATTGGTTTTAACAGTGGTCATTACGAGGCCATTGATTTGAGTGAGTGGATGGCTGGCAACCCTGTTGATGTATTGGCAACGAATCTGAGCCTTCCTCGAGAAATAGCGCATAAACTACCTCATAAATCGGTCTTCATCGCTTCGAAATCTTAAATCTTAAAACAACTAAAATGCCCGCTTAGACTACCTTATTCCAAGTTAGCCTAAGCGGGCTATTGAACTTGATTCTATTTCTATTGTTTTGTAGAAAGCAATATAGTGAATTTAAAATTGAACAACCTGCAACCCTGTGCTATTCTTATACGAAAGTGAAGATTAACGCAGTAAAAGTGATATATTATTACGCCTAAAAACATCTGATGATACGATGTATAGAAGGGATGTACAGCCATGAATTCTGTCATTGAGCTTAACAATGTAAGCTGGAAGAGAGATAACCGTACCATACTGGATCAAATCAATTGGCAGGTATCTGAGGGAGAGCATTGGGCTGTACTCGGCTTGAATGGATCAGGCAAAACAACGATGCTCAATATGATAAATGGCTACATATGGCCAACCACAGGTAGTGTCGGTGTATTGGGTCATACTTTTGGGGATGTAGATCTGAGGGAATTGCGCAAATCTATTGGTTGGGTCAGTTCCTCTTTACAGGAAAGGATTAATGGAAGCCAGCGTACACAGGATGTCGTCATCAGCGGTAAATTTGCCTCCATTGGACTGTATGACCAGACGACGGATATAGATTATGAACAGGCCGTTCAGCTTATGAGCCAACTGGGCTGTGCTCATCTCGTCGATCGGTTGTATCAGGGATGCTCACAGGGAGAAAAGCAAAAAGTGCTTATTGCTCGCGCGTTAATGGCCTCGCCCAAGCTGCTGATTTTGGACGAGGCGTGCAACGGGTTGGATTTTTTCTCTAGAGAAGCATTATTGGATAGCGTTCGTCAACTGTCCGAGACGCCGGGTTCTCCCAATTTATTGTATGTTACACACCATATTGAAGAAATTTTACCGATGTACACACATACGATTCTGATTCGCCGGGGTACGGTGTTTGCCAAAGGTAAAACGACTGATATCCTGAGCAGTGAAACGCTTAGTACTTTTTTTGAAACACCTGTGCAAGTAGACTGGAGACAGGATCGTGCATGGCTCTCTATGGTGTAGAGAGCCTTTTGTCTGTCTAACCTGCTACCAGCATAATCAGAATGGGCAGAACCAGGAATGAGGCAAGCGTGCTCCACAAGATGCAGGTGGAAACCAGTTTTGGCGATGCATTAAATTTTTCGGCTAAAATGACTGCATTCACAGCCACTGGCATCGAGGCCAGAATGAAGAGAACGGAGAACAAAAGACCTGAAATTCCCAGTATCAGCATGGCAAGACAAGCCGCGAGCGGGGAAAGCAGAAGTCGGATTGTTAGTCCTGCGTAGCTGGCTTTTTTAATAGATGGCTCCAGCTTGAGTATTTTCACATAAGCCATTTGGGTACCCAGAATCGCCAGCACAACCGGAGAATAAGCAGCTGCAATCATTGAGACGCTCGATTGAATGCCGGAGGGCAGATGCCAATCCAGTGCTCGAAGTCCCAGTGCGAGAAGAGCCGCATAAATTGCAGGGAGAGAAAATACCGACTTCACGGCACTTTGAACAGAAAATTCAGAGCGGGCTGCAAAATAAACGCCAATAGTATTGACCATAATCATTTGGATGACGACATATACAGAGGCTTTATCCAGACCAAGCTGCCCAAAGGCAAGTAAAATGAGCGGCAACCCATAATTTGCACTATTGGTCAGTGTGGAGATTAAGGTGAGCCCAGCCGTTTCCGGGGCGCTCAGCCTAAAGATTTTCCCTGCTAATTGTGCAATTCCCCACAATAGTAGCAGGTTGAGTAATGAAAAAGCGGCTGTCTGTGTCACATCATGCCAGGAAAGCTGCGCTTTGAGCAGTGTGTCCAGAATCATAGCAGGACTTAAAAAATATAAGTACAAAGTCGAGAGCGGTTTTGTTTCCAGCTTCATGAATTTGCCGAGTAAAAATCCGGCAATCACCGGAATGGACAGCGGAACGATAACGGATAAAAGAGTTGAAAGTACGATTTGAATCATGAATTCCACCCATCCTTTCTGTAATGACATTTTCCATTATAAGGCGCTACTTTTGAGCCCGTCCAAGATGGATAAACAATTAAGGTTATAGGTATATACTATGAAGCTTAACGCACTTATTCTGAGAACAACAAAAGGGATGTCCACAGCCATGTTGAACGGCTAGTAGGAACATCCCTTTTATGTGAAACCGAGTATTCTAATGGTTTAAGCAGAAGCCATGGTTTTTGCTTTCGTTCGGCATTCGTCAGAACAATAGTGTTGATGCTGTTCTTCGCAGTCTGGGCACACGATATGTTGGAGATTGCACACCGGGCAGTTAATATAATGATCGTTTGGCGTTTCACAGTGATAGCATTGACCGACAATAACGTCTTCATCCGTATGGTTGATCCGAACCGAAATCCGTTCGTCAAACACATAGCATTTACCGTCAAACAAACGCCCTTGTACTTCAGGGTCCTTGCTGTAAGTCACAATGCCGCCATCCAACTGGCCTACATCGTCAAAGCCTTCTTTAATCAGCAGACCGGACAGCTTTTCGCAACGAATACCTCCAGTACAGTATGTCAGGATTTTTTTATCCTTAAATTGAGTCATATTATCGCGAATCCATTGTGGAAATTCACGGAACGATTCAACTTCGGGGCGAATGGCTCCGCGGAAATGACCGATGTCATATTCGTAGTCGTTACGACCGTCCAGAACCACGACATCTTCATCTTGAAGCTGTTCATAAAACTCCTTTGGTGACAGACGCTTGCCGCTAATTACATTAGGGTCCAGCTCGTCCTCATGACGTAGCGTAACCAGTTCCTGGCGATGACGTACAAATATTTTCTTGAACGCATGACCGTCAGATTCATCTATTTTAATAACGATATCGTGGAATTTCGGATTGGCGCGCAAATCACGGATATACTGCTCCGTTTGCTCTACTGTACCGGACAGTGTTCCGTTGATTCCTTCCTCAGCAATCAAGATTCTTCCCTTGACGCCCAGCTCTTTGCAGTAAGCCAGATGCTCTGCCGTAAAGGTGGCAGGATCTTCAATATTGACATATTTGTAAAACAACAAAATTCGATAAGCATGTTCACACATGTAAAATCACCCTCTGATTCAAGTCAAAGTTTTTTAACAAGCAAGTTTAAATGTACCACATTCTTTAAGTTAGTCAACATAAATGTATAAAAAGTGGAAATGGAAAAGATGACGAGCGACAAAAGTAAGGGGTTACATTATAATGGTATTGTGGGGTTGATGAGATTTGCGGTAACAGGTTAAGGTCTAACAGATGAAAGGATGAATTCAATGGAACATCTTTTGACAGCGCATACACCACCTATGGGATGGAATAGCTGGGATTGCTATGGCGCAGCAGTAAGGGAAGAGGAAGTACGGGGAAATGCTCAATATATAGCGGAGCACCTGAAGGAGTATGGATGGGAATATGTAGTGGTGGATATTCAATGGTATGAGTCGGGAGCAGTATCTTCACAGTACCGACCATTTGTTTCATTGGAAATGGATTCATTTTCACGTCTGATTCCAGCGGTGAATCGGTTCCCTTCGGCAGCAGACGGTCGTGGGTTCCATGCTCTTGCAGAATATGTGCATAGTTTGGGATTGAAATTCGGGATACATATTATGAGGGGCATCTCTAGACAGGCGGTTCATCAGGATACCCCGATTTTGGGAACTACAGCTACGGCCAGACAAATTGCACATCCTAACTCTATTTGTCCTTGGAACACAGATATGTATGGGGTAGATGCATCCAAGGAAGGCGCACAGGAGTATTATAATTCTTTGTTTGACCTGTATGCGGAATGGGGGGTCGATTTTGTCAAAGTAGATGACATTGCTGCATCACGTCTCTATGGTATTCATTTGGCGGAAATCGAAATGATTAAGCGGGCTATCGCCCAATGCGGACGTCCGATGGTGTTAAGTCTATCGCCTGGTCCCGCACCGCTGGAACATGCATCTGATTTAATCGCAAATGCGAATATGTGGCGTATGACTGATGATTTCTGGGATGTATGGCCTTTACTGTATGGTATGTTCGAACGCTGCGAGAAATGGGCGGAACATGTAGGTCCAGGTCACTGGCCGGATTGCGACATGTTGCCGCTCGGACATTTAGGTATTCGTTCGGTAGATTCAGTAGATTCTGGCAGTCATGATCGTTGGACACGCTTTACGAAGGATGAGCAGCTGACGATGATGACCTTATGGAGCATTTTCCGGTCTCCACTGATGTTCGGAGGAGAACTGCGTGATAATGACGCATGGACACTTTCATTGCTGACGAACAAAGAAGTGCTCGATGTTCATCACAACGGTGTGAATGCGCGACAGGTCTACAGAAAGGATGAACATATCGTTTGGACTTCTCACAATGAGGAAGGTCACGTATATGCGGCTTTATTTAATGTTGGAGATGAAGCTTCAACAGTCCGTGTATCCCTACAGGAGCTTGGAATTGAAGGGCAGGCAAGTGCCAGAGACTTGTGGAACCATGTGGATTTAGGTGTTATAGTGCAGGAACTGTCCGCAGATTTACCCCCTCATGGAGCTGCTCTATTCTCTATAAAATAACAGGATGCTAGGAAGAAGGATCTAAGCTGCAAGTTCAGTTCTAGTCATCTTATCGTAAAGTGGAGGGTATCTTTACGATGAGGTGACTTTTTTAGCATGTGTAACTTTTTGATATTTTAACGGACTCGACATGATTCTTGGGAATTTGACATTTAGAACATGTTAGGTTTATAGAGTGCCTATTTCTGCACAAATTTAAATCATTCTAGCCGAATAGAGTCGAGAAAGGAGTCAAATGATGAAATTAAAAAAAATTCACAAAAATGAACAGGACGAGCCTTGGCCCTCTAGCGAACAAATACTGTGTATAGGAGGGGCAAATCTGGATCGTAAAATCATGGTTAAGGGTACATTTCAGCTTCACACCTCCAATCCGAGCAGCACTAGGCTGCAATCTTGCGGTGGGGTAGCACGGAATGTAGCTGAAAATTTAGGGAGGTTGAGCCGACGGGTCAGCCTGCTAACCGCAGTTGGAGATGATGCGGAAGGCGAATTTATCATCGAACAGTCTAGCCGTTACATGCATGTGATTCCTCTTCAAGTCAAAGGTGAGTCGTCAACTGGCGTTTATACTGCCTTGCTAAACGAGCATGGTGAGATGATTGTAGCGACAGCAGAAATGGAGATTTATGATCAGATTCGTCCTTCAGTAATTTTTGAAAATATTCCTTTAATCGCCTCGTCCCGACTTGTTCTGCTGGACACTAATTTCTCTATGAACGTAATAGCGGCCACCATACATGTCTGTCAGGAACATCAGGTTCCGCTTGTCGTTTCATCGGTGTCGGCTTCCAAGATGAGAAAGCTTCCCCGAAATTTGCATGGGGTGGAATGGCTGGTATGCCAACCGGAAGAGGCTGAAGCTTATTTGGGACTGGAACTTAAAGATGACCAGCAGATATTGGACGCAGCTCGAGTTTTTCACAAACTAGGGGTTCAAAATGTCATTATTATCTGCGGTGCTGAGCATGTGTTGTTTGCTTCTCAGGATGGAACTCATGGACAAATCCCTATCCCTCCAGTTCAACAGGTCATTGATGTCACAGGCGCAGATGACGCGTTTATTGCCGGGATGATTTATGGAATTACCCAAGGTTATCCTATGGAGCAAGTGTGCCAGTTTGGAATCAGTTGTGTCGACTTAACCATACAAACGGATCGGACAGTCTCAGACACCATTTCTGTGAATAAACTCCATTCTAGGTTCCAGGAGCTGTATGGCACACATTCGCAAAATTTTGTATTTTTTAAGGGTGTGTATTTTAAAAAGAAAAATACATAAGTAAAGAAGAGAACACTTAACCTACAACAGCGTGTATTTAGAGCTTCACAGATGTAATGATCTCAAATATTGAATGTATAAAAGGGGCAGGTTGTCTGATGGACAGTGTGAAATACGCTATTGTTTTTCTGCCGCTGTTTCTTCTTTATTTGCTTTTAAAGGGAGGGGCTTTGGCAGTAGGATTTCTATATCGACTGATCTATTCAACGCTAACCTTACGTGGGGAAGTGAGTGACGAGCTTCTAGCTGTGCAGCATGCTAAACGTATTATCGTAATCGGCTCACCGGGGAGCGGCAAGACTTTTTTGGCCAAACGACTGTCGATGTGGACTCATTTGCCGTATATTTCGTTGGATGATTTGTATTGGGGACCGGAGTGGAAGCGGAGTACAGACAAACAATTTCATAAACAGCTGGGTGAAGTCCTGCAAGGGGAAGAGTGGATTATCGAAGGCAATTATCATGAACGTTATTTTACCGAGCGACTCCAGCGTTCCGACACAATCATCGTAATGGATGTCAGCACGATTGAGGCGATATCAGGTGTTATCACGCGTTCGCTTAACCGTTTTTTATTTTCCAAGGAGCTACCCAAAGGAGTAGAGCAAGAAGCCGTTCGTATTTGGGATATTTCACCTCGGTTTGTCCGATTTGTTCTGGGTTTTCGCAGGCGTATCCGTCCTAAAATATGGCCGCTCATTTTGCAATATGGTAATGAAAGGAATTTGATTATCTTAAAATCTAAATATCGTTCATGTCCTTGGCTGAGCCCAGATAGACAATTATCTCCTTGACTTGAATCTGCGTTTCGAGTAAAGTGGTGAAAATTGTAATATATAGGAATAGTGTAGACCAAGGATCAAAGGTTCAATTACCCGCTGTACAGAGAAGAAACCCATGGGCTGAAAGGTTTCTCGCCGCGAATGAACGTTTTCCTGCCTTGCGAGCTGTAGCGGTGCGTAAGATAAACCGTTACCGGCCAGATGCCGTTATCTAAAGAAGGACCGTGCCGAATATGGTTACGGTCAAATGAAGGGTGGTACCACGACACATTCGTCCCTGACGGATGTGTCTTTTTTGCGTACATTTTATCGTTCTTACAAGGAGGAAGCCACACATGCGCCAAAGCCAATTATTACTGACAACCTTGCGTGAAGCACCTGCAGAGGCCGAAGTGATTAGTCATCAGCTTATGCTGCGGGCAGGATTTATCCGCCAATTGGCGGCTGGAATGTATACCTATATGCCACTGGGCAGACGGGTACTCAGAAAAGTGGAACAAATTGTACGAGATGAGATGGATCGTGCAGGAGCTGGAGAATTGCTGATGCCTGTATTACAGCCAACGGAACTGTGGCAAGAATCGGGGAGATACGATGTGTACGGTTCAGAGCTGATGCGTCTGCAAGATCGACATGATCGGGAGTTTGCATTAGGGCCTACACATGAAGAGGTCATTACGTCTTTAATACGAAATGAAGTGAATTCCTATCGGAAATTGCCTGTAACACTGTATCAAATTCAAACCAAGTTTCGGGATGAACGACGTCCTCGGTTTGGGTTGCTTCGCAGCAGAGAATTTTTGATGAAGGATGCCTATTCGTTTGATGCCAATTGGGAGGGACTAGATCACACTTATTGGGCCATGTTCCAGGCATACCAACGTATTTTCACCCGCTGCAGTCTAAATTTTCGCGCCGTCGAAGCAGATGCTGGTGCTATTGGTGGTGAAGGTGAAACCCACGAATTTATGGCGCTGGCTGATATAGGAGAGGATACCATAGTGGCGTGTACCTGCTGTGATTATGCTGCCAATCTTGAGAAGGCGGAGCCGCGTTCGACGGGAAGCATAGGAATATCTTCTGTCTTCGATGAAAATGAACATGACAGCCATCCTTCTATCGATACAGATGAAATGGAAAAACTGTATACTCCAGGTCTACGCACCATAGATCAACTGGTTGATACCCTTCACATAGAGCCTAAAGAAATCATCAAAACATTGATTTATATGGCTGACGATCAGCCGATTGCGGTAGTTGTCAGAGGAGATCATGAGGTCAACGAAGTAAAAGTTAAACGAATTTTAGGTAGTGAAAAATTCGAAATAGCAAGTGCAAATGCCGTCACAAAGGCAACTGGAACCCCACCCGGGTCCATAGGTCCATGCGGCTTGACAATCCCTGTGTGGGTGGATTACGCCGTTGTCCAAATGTCCAGCGGTTTCGCAGGCGCGAACGAGCAGGACTACCATTATCGGCATGTGAATCCAAGGCGCGATCTAGATCTTCGGCATGTGGCAGACTTACGTAATGTTATAGAAGGGGATAGATGTCCTCGATGTGACGAAGGGAAATTGGTACTCCACCGTGGAATTGAGATTGGACACGTATTCAAACTGGGCACCAAGTACAGTGAGAAGTTGGGGGCGACCTTTCTAGATGCGTCTGGAACCAATCAAGCGATGATTATGGGCTGCTATGGTATTGGCATTTCCCGAATCCTGTCCGCCATTGTAGAGCAGAATCATGACCAGAACGGAATGATATGGCCCCACGCACTGGCTCCGTTTCAGGTTCATATCATTCCGATTTCAGTGAAAGACAGGCTTCAGATGCAAATAGCCGAGGAGCTATACAGCCAACTACAGGATCGCGGTATAGAGGTTCTGCTAGATGATCGTGACGAACGTCCAGGAGTTAAATTTAAAGATTCAGATTTAGTAGGTATTCCCGTGCGCATCGTCGTTGGTAAAGATGCTGAACACGGAAAAGTAGAATTCGTAGAGCGAAGAAACAGCAACAAAGAGTCGATTCATATCCATGATGTAGAGAGAAGAATATTGAGTCTCATACAACACTAAGCATCTGTATCCCGCAGAATATGACCTTCTCCAAGTGTAATCTCATGAAAGTCCGCCATCTGACGTGCCTGAAAACGAATGGGCTTGTCTCGACCTATCATAATGATATTTTGAATGTCGGCAACGCCTTCCGATGGTAGAGAGAACGTTGTGACATAGGCGAATTCTTCACGCAACGTTGTGTGAATGGCATGGACTAGATGATCGTGTTCACTTTTGCCCATTACATTCATAATTAGCGATCCTTCGGAATCCAGCTTTTCTTTAGCCATCTTGAAAAATTCCCAGGATACTAAATGCAAGGGTGTACCCTGCTCCGTGAAGGCGTCCAATATAATATAGTCATAAGCATCCGGGGCCTCCTTCTCCAGGATGCGACGTCCATCGCCAATAGTCACATTGTTCTGGTCGTACCCAAAGAATGTTCGGCTGAATTCTACTACTTGCGAATCCAGCTCGGCAATCTTAAAACGTTTATCTGTAAAGTGACCCGCAATCGTGCCTATACCATGCCCGATAACAAACACGTCTTCAAATGACGGATCGTTCAGCTCCATAAGATGGATGATTGCTCTGGGATATTCGAACAGAATGCGTTGCGGATGATTCAAATCTAGCGCACCTTGGACAGCCGCATTTGAAAATTCCATCACACGAAATAACCCCTTTTCACCATACAGCTCCGTGGTTTCATATACCGTGATTTCATGGTTATTGCTCAACTTTTTATATAAGACATCCAAGTGAATAATCTCCTTCAAGTCAGACTTCCTCCTCATCTTAGACATTCATAGGATTGTTGTCCATAGATGAGGAGGATTGTAGGCAGAATTGTTTATTTTTCCATAACGGAGTGTTTGAACTTGTTCGTATGTCCTTTAGGAGATATAATATACAAGGATATAATGAAGTTCGTTGTGTATATTCATACAGGAAGAGAGCGGGATATTATGGGACGTAAGTGGAATAACATTAAAGAAAAGAAGGCATCCAAGGATGCTAATACGAGTCGTATATATGCTAAATTTGGCGTGGAAATTTATGTGGCAGCCAAACAGGGCGAGCCTGATCCTGAATCCAATCGGGTCCTAAGAGTCGTGTTAGAACGTGCAAAAACGTACAATGTACCGAAAGCGATCATTGACCGCGCTATTGAAAAAGCAAAAGGTGCTGGCGATGAAAACTACGTAGAGCTTCGTTATGAAGGTTTCGGACCGAACGGTTCCATGGTCATTGTAGATGCACTGACCAATAACGTAAACCGTACAGCATCAGATGTGCGTTCTGCTTTTACTAAAAATGGCGGTAGCCTGGGCGTGAGCGGATCTGTAGCCTATATGTTTGATTCAACAGCAGTTATTGGTCTGGTGGGTAAAACTCCAGATGAAGTGCTGGAGCTGTTGATGGAGGCAGATGTCGAGGTTCGTGACATCATCGAAGAAGATGAAGCTGTCATCGTATATGCAGAACCTGATCAATTCCATGCTGTTCAGGAAGCTTTCAAGCAGGCAGGAGTAACGGAGTTTACCGTTGCCGAGCTCACCATGCTTGCCCAAAATGATATTACTCTTCCAGAGGATGCACAGGCTCAATTTGATAAATTGATTGATGCATTAGAAGATTTGGAGGATGTTCAGCAGGTTTACCATAACGTAGACTCTGAGGAATAGTCAGATTGCATCATTTACACCTGAGCGTTTGGATAAAATAAACATACCTAAACCATCGTATTTCGGTACGATGGTTTTTTTGTAAATAAAATTATATAAAATCAATTTTATTTTCTTGACTGATCAGTCTGAAAAAATTATAATCATAAGCAAGGAGGTGAACATGAGGTTTGGGAAGAGCTAAAGAATTTGATACTGAAAGTGTTCTGCGAAAAGCTATGGCTGTATTTGGAGAGCATGGGTATGAGGGAACTTCTCTGACCATTTTACTGGATCAGCTGGGTATAGCGCGGCAGAGTCTTTATGATACCTACGGCACGAAATATGATTTGTTTTTTTCGGCTATTCAGCTTTACATACGTGACAAAACCGAAGCCGTAGTACATCTGCTCAGTCAACCTGGGAGCATTAAGGATGCAATAGCGATGATTTTTAATGAATCTGTTAGAGTCTTGATGGATAAGAGGCTGTCGAAGGAATGCTTTATTATGAACAGTGCTATTGAACAGGCTCCGCATCATCATGAGATCAAAGCTTTTATTACTGAAAACACTGAAAAGCTTGAACTTGCTTTTTACAACGCCCTAGTCCGCGCCCAAAGTGAGGGGGAGATTCATGCTACGGAATCTGAACTGTTGTCAATCGCCAGATTTCTAAATCATGCCCGATTATCGCTGACATTTACCGCCAAGACAGGCGCAAGCCCTGAGGTGCTTAGAGATATTGTGCGTACGACGCTGTCGATTTTGGAGTGATCTTTATAAACGCTTAATAGCGTTTATTTTTTGAATATTCTAGACCGATTAGTCAAATTTTTTTGAGTATTATAGACTGATCAATCTAGAATTCTTATGTTTAATTTCTGTCTTGAATTTGTTTTAAGCAGGAACTAAAAATAATTATGCGAGGTGTCTACTATGACAATCAATCCGAATACCGACAAAGCAAAACAGCAAGCGCAAACAGTCATGCATAAATTTATGAGCAACATGTTAGAAGAAAATATGGAGCATTACTCACTACAAAGATTACTGGAACCCTTTGGTCGCTCTTGAAGCCTTGGAATCATGAATGAAAGAGTTCAAGCCTCATGGAGATATGAAAATCTAGACTAAGATAAAAAATTTAAATAGGAGTTGAATTTTATGAAAGACAGAAATATAACGTTGATTACAGGAGCAAACGGCAAAACAGGCAGCCGTGTAGCTGCCAAACTTACGCAACTTCAGTATCCAGTACGTTTGGCTGGGCGTACTAAACCTGGCAATTGGGAAGAAGAAGATTATGTATATTTTGATTGGTATGATGAATCAACACATACACAGGCGCTGATGAATGTAGATAAAATTTATTTGGTAGTACCTGTGTTGGACGTCAATCCCGCCAAAGTGATGATTCCTTTTATTGAGAGGGCCTTGAGAGAAGGAGTGCAAAGATTCGTGCTTTTAGGCAGCGCATCTGTGCCTGAGGACGGGCCAGTATTTGGACCTGTGCATCAAGCACTTCGTAGATTAGCTCCAGAGTGGGCTGTATTACAGCCATCCTACTTTATGGAGAATTTCACAGAAGGCCAGCATGTGGAAACGATCAAAAACAACAAGGCCATTTATAGTGCAACCCAAAACGGGAGAATAGGCTTCGTAAGTGCAGATGACATTGCAGAAGTGGGAGTGAGGGCTCTTATTGACGATAAACCACACAACACAGCTCATGTCATCACTGGACCTCAAACACTAACATATAACGAAGTGGCTGAAATTATTGGGAAATCAACAGTCCAACCGATCCAGCATATCTCTTTGTCTGATGAAGAGTTGAAAGCGGGCATGGTTCGCGCTGGAATGCCTGAAGAATATGCAGATATGCTGGCAGGATTGGATAGAAGGATACGTGAAAACGGAAGTGAAGATCAAGTGACCGATACCGTTAAGCTTGTCACTGGGCGCTGTCCGGTCTCATTTGAGCAGTTTGTTCTGAGCCACAGAAACAGCTGGAAGACATCATGACGAAGTGATTCCTTTATTTATTTTTAGGGTCATAAGAGTAACCAGGATACTTGACGACGGGCCATTTGACCTTTCGTAAATTAGAGATTACATCAGAACCAACGTGTAAATTACTTTGAATCAACTCTGTAGGTGTCAGAGCCATCCATTGATTTAAGGACACATCTGCAAAACGGTCACTTTTAAACATTTCAAGAAACCATAGTGTGCTGGAGCCAGTATTTTGAATGTAATGACCATAAGCAAAAGGCACATATCCAACATCCCCGGCCCTAAAATCAAATGTCCGGGCTGCACCATTACCGCCAAAGACAGTCATCCGTCCTTGCCCTGCAAGGTAGTATTGCCATTCATCATTATTGGGGTGCCAGTGCATCTCTCGCATGGCTCCGGGCTCAATCTCAACCAGGGCAGCTGCGATAGTTTTGGAAATCGGAAAATTGGAGGAGTCGACGATCCGTACGCTTCCGCCCGGTGTTTTGATCGGGGGCTGAGCTAGTAATTCATGCTTAAAGGATAGGGGCAACGTCCCATAGGGAGAGGGAACCGCTTGACTTTGGATTGAACCGGGAACGGAATCCTGATAGATGTAGACTTGGTCTTGAGGAATGGCTGCAAAATCGGTTTCTGGAATCCCGAAATTTGCAGAAATCACCTCTTTGGGAGTATGGGCGAACCAATCTGAGATGGATAAGGTGTTCAGATCGGAAAAACTGCCATCATCGAAAACCAGCAAAAACTCACAGCCTTCTTCAAGGCCCTGTATAGAATGCGGGATGCCTGGTGGAAAGTACCAGAGATCGCCTGGGCCCACATCAGCAATAAAATTACGTCCATCTTGGTCAACTGCCGTAATACGTGCACTTCCTAACAGCATATAAGACCATTCTGCCTGCTGATGCCAGTGAAGCTCACGGACACCGCCCGGTGTCAAACTCATGTTCACTCCGGCAAGAGTTGTGGCAATGGGTAACTCCCTTACTGTAACTTCTCTTGACCACCCACCATGATTAAGCTGCATATGAGCATCTGAAAAAGAAAACCGCATATTCGGTATGAGACCATTGTCCGTTACGGGAGGAACCAGCATATCCGGATTTTGTAAATCCCTCATCACATCACGTGGACCCTTGTCGATGCCCCCTGCACCATCACTTCTGATGGGTTGGGGGATTCCGACTTTCTTTGAGCAATCATTATGCATCATTTGATCTTCCTCTCTAGGTTGAAGCATGATGAAGCATAGGATTAAGAGAAAATACGCATAAAGATTTTATGATGACATGATGAGTTTTATACCGTGTGCGATAGATCTGTAAACTGTGCTTGAATGATTTGAGCCAAATCGTGCGGACTCAGTTCCAGCTGAGTTCCAATTTTCCCGCCGCTTACAACGATCGTTTCCAGTTCAACTGCGGGCTGGTCGATATAAGTGGGGTAGAGCTTTTTCATTCCTATGGGAGAGCAGCCACCGCGAATATATCCTGTATGCTTTTGCAACTCCTTAACAGGAAGCATTTCAATTTTTTTCTCTCCCGCAGATTTGGCAGCCTTTTTGAGATCAAGCTCTTTATGTACAGGAATCACAAAAACAAACAGATTTTGTTTGCTATGTGCAACCAAGGTTTTAAAAACGGATTCCGGTGCTCTTTGGATCTTTTCGGCTACGTTCATACCGTCTATTTTTCCATCTTGATGGTCATAACTCAAAATATTGTAGTGGATGTGTTGCCCGTCTAATATGCGCATGGCGTTTGTTTTGCTGACACTCATTTTAATTCTTCCTTTCTTAAAGCTTTTCCAAATGATCTACATAATCTTTTGCATCCTTAAGAGACAGATCCTTAGCGATTCTTAATTCTTTTATGGCTTGAATCTTATTTCCTTCCCTGATCAGTAGAAGCAGCCTTTGATTGATTTCTTTTGAAGCTTCTGCGTCTAGGAAATGTGGAGGAGGGGGAGTAATTGTACTTGACATCGATGTTTCCGTTGGTCCTGAACGGTTCTCAAGACGCTCCACATCGGATTTCAAATCATTAAGTCGAGATTGAAGACGGTAGACCTTGAACAAAAGTATGACGGAGAGGATCAACGCAATGATTGCTACATATTCGCTAGTTGCCAATAGAATCTCCCTTTTCTTGTTAGTTTTATCACTAAATTTTTGTCTCTTATCCATAGTATATCATGATGATCGACTAATCGAATGGAGAATCATATTCTTGCGTACGGGTTGTGCAAATTGACTTATTGCAGACCGGGCGTTATATTACAGCTTATTATTAACCTTTTAATAATCACTTCAAAAGGGGTGTATTCAAATACAACCAGTCTCCAATAATACCATTCGGGTCAAACGAATTAATGTAGAGCTAGTTAAAAACACACTGAAATCCAAGGAATTTGCAACCAAGTCGTCTATAGCCAGTATTACAGGACTTAGTGTGGCAACCTGTGGGAATATTCTGAATGAGCTTCTTCAAACCGGAGAAGTATTAGAGATGGAATTGGAAGAGTCGAGTGGCGGTCGCCCGGCTAGACGGTACAAATATAACGCTGATTATTCCTATATTATTTGTTTAACTGTGAAAACAGAAGGAGGAGTACATTCTCTTACTTATGCTGTGGCCAATATGCTTGGCGATATTATCGCAGAGAATACATCCGTTGTGCCGCATATTGATTATGAAGTTATAGATGACCAAGTCGGAGAGCTAATTCATACCTATGGAAACGTCAAAGCCGTTGGTATTGGCATTCCGGGGGTTGTTCATCAAGGGGTTATTGATGTCTGTGACCTTGATCTGCTGATAGGAGTCCCTGTAGGACCACGCCTTCAAGATAAATACGGGTTAGAAGTCACCATTGAAAATGATATGCATCTGACCGTCTATGGATTTTATAACATGCAAAATTATGATGAGGACAAAACCTTTGCTATTGTTACGTTTCCCAAGGATAATTTTCCGGGAGCGGGTTTTATTGTCGATGGACATTTGTTAAAAGGAAATACCAAATTTGCTGGGGAAGTTTCCTTTTTACCCTTTGGCATAACGAGAGAGGAACAGCTTAAACAGTTAAATAGCACACAGGAATTTGTTCCTTTGGCGATCAAAACGATAACATCCATTATTGCGATTATAGACCCTGTATCGATCGCTTTGACTGGAGAGTTATCTAAGCCAGCACTGTTGGATGATATTTATAACGGCTGTCTTAAAGATGTACCCAAAGAACATATGCCTGAGATTTTTGTAAAAAACGATACGCACGATGAATACATGTATGGGTTGATTTCAGTTACCCTTGAAAGCCTGACCTACAATTTACAATTGGTGGAAAAAAGAAAATAGAAGCCTTCCGCTTTGAAGAATAGCTCACCCAGTTACAATTGGTAATTAACGGATAGATGGGTCGGGACGTTGTTATAAATATGGAAGTAAGTATTGGAGATAATACGATTATAGACTCTGCAAGTTTTTAAAATAATACTTGACATGAAACGCGTTACAAACCTTAAGATTCAATTAGAAGTACTTTATAAACATTAGCGTAGAGGTAACGTGTTTATGTCCTAGTTAATGAAAAAACATCAGCAAAGGCGGAGAAAATATGAGTACACAGTTTCCAAAAGATTTCCTGTGGGGCGGAGCAGTTGCTGCTAATCAGCTCGAAGGCGCTTATCAAGAAGACGGAAAAGGCTGGTCCATTCAGGATGTAACTCCTCGTGGTGGCTGGGGGCCGGTTACGGATGTACCAACAGAAGATAATATGAAGTTGATCGGTATTGATTTTTACCATCATTATAAAGAAGATATTAAACTTTTTGCGGAAATGGGCTTTAAAGTGTTCCGTACTTCCATAGCTTGGTCACGTATCTTCCCTAAAGGTGACGAGTTGGAACCTAATGAACAAGGCTTGCAATTTTATGATGATTTGTTTGATGAACTTCATAAATATGGCATTGAGCCACTCGTTACATTATCTCACTATGAAACACCTTTACATTTGTCCAGAGAATACGATGGTTGGGTAAACCGTAAGCTTGTTGATTTCTATGAGCGCTATGCAACAACTGTATTTAATCGCTACAAAGATAAAGTAAAATACTGGTTGACATTCAATGAAATCAACTCCATTCTTGAAGCACCCTTCATGAGTGGCGGGATTAGCACACCAAAAGATCAACTTAGTGAACAAGATCTTTATCAAGCGATTCACCATGAGCTGGTAGCGAGTGCAAGAGCGGTAAAAATCGGTCATCAGATTAATCCTGATTTCAAAATTGGTTGTATGGTACTGAGTATGCCTACTTATCCGCTGACACCTAATCCAGACGATGTAATTGCAGCAATGGAATTTGATCACAGAAACATGGCATTTGCCGATATTCATGCAAGAGGTCAATATCCAGGTTACATGAAACGTTTCTTCAAAGAAAACGGAATCTCTATTCATTTTGAGCCAGGTGATGCTGAAGATCTGAAGCATACGGTTGATTTTATCTCGTTCAGCTATTACATGAGTACTTGTGAGACTGCAGACGAAGCTAAAAAAGTCAAAGGTGAAGGTAACATCCTCGGTGGGGTGAGCAATCCGCATCTCGAGGCAAGTGAGTGGGGCTGGCAAATTGATCCGCAAGGTCTGCGCTATGTGCTGAATACATTCTATGATCGTTTCCAAAAACCACTGTTCATCGTTGAAAATGGTCTGGGCGCTGTGGACGAGCTTATCACCAATGAAAAAGGTGAAAAAACGGTTGAAGATGACTACCGGATCAACTATCTGAATGATCATTTGGTTCAAGTTGGGGAAGCGATTGAAGATGGAGTAGAGGTTCTGGGCTATACATCTTGGGGCTGTATCGACCTTGTCAGCGCGTCGACTGCTCAGCTTAAAAAACGTTATGGTTACATTTATGTTGACCGTCATGATGATGGCAGCGGTACACTTGAAAGATACCGGAAAAAATCGTTCCACTGGTACAAAGAGGTTATTTCCACAAACGGTGGAAGCTTGAAACGCTAATTTATTAATAAACCAGTAACTAAATTATAAAAAACATAATGATGTTTTTTACGTGGCGACCGCCTCTGCTTTATTATGGGGGAAGCGGTCGCCAATTTTTTTATGAGCGTCATTTACCACGAGAATCTAACTACATAAACGGAGTGTGGACAAGCGATGACAGAAAAAGAAAAATCACAATTAGGACTCCTATACAATGCTAATTATGATGAAGAATTGATTGAGGAACGTCTATACGCCAAAGGTCTCTGCTACGAATATAATCAGCTCCATCCTAGAAATATGGAAGAACGAGAAACACTCATCAAAACTTTACTAGGAAAGACAACGGATAGATTCTTGATTGAGCAGCCTTTTGTGTGTGACTATGGGTATAATATCGAAATCGGTGAAAACTTTTATAGTAACCACAATACGATCATGCTTGATGGGGCAAAAATAGTGTTCGGTGATAATGTATTTGTTGCTCCTAACTGCGGATTTTATACTGCGGGTCATCCTCTTGATGTGGAACAACGTAATGAAGGGTTGGAAATTGTATTTCCAATTACTGTGGGCAATAATGTTTGGATCGGTGGTAATGTTTGCGTTCTGGCGGGCGTCACGATAGGGGATGATTCAATTATTGGTGCAGGAAGCGTTGTTACCAAAGATATTCCCTCTGGTGTGATTGCCGCAGGGAACCCTTGCAAGGTCATCCGTAAAATTACCGAAGATGACAAGCACAAGTATAAAAGAAATTAACCATAAAACTACAGTTCATTTGGAACTGTAGTTTTGCGTCTTTACAGAGAACTACCAAACGTAAAGAAACATTTTTGCACAGATTTGTTCAGGGAATAATGTAATAATGAACGTAAGAGGAATATTTCCAAATTACTATGGCCTATTCAGAAAGGAAGGAAAAACTATGAAATTAATGTTTATATCAGATATTCACGGTTCACTGTATTGGTTGCAATTGGCACTGGAAAAGTTTAGGCAGGAGAAAGCTGACCGCCTTGTCTTGCTTGGAGATTATATGTACCATGGACCGCGTAATCCGTTACCGGAAGGATATAACCCGGCGGAAGTGGCTGCTATGCTGAACCAATATAAATCCCACATTGCGGTGTCGGTACGCGGGAATTGCGATGCAGAAGTGGATCAGATGTTGCTGGATTTTCCGATGATGGGTGATTATGCTTTACTGTACCATGAAGGACGGCGAATCTATATCACGCATGGACATGGTTTTAGTATCGGAAATTTACCGCCACTAGAAGCGGGTGATGTATTCATTCAAGGACACACTCATATTCCGGTAGCAGATGTGGAAAATGGGGTCTTTGTACTGAACCCTGGTTCAATCGCATTACCAAAAGAAAATTATCCATCCTCTTATGGTGTGCTTGAGGGAGCACAATTTACCGTGAAGGATTTTGATGGCAGTACGGTGAAAGCAATCACCTTTTCAAAGTAATTTCTCAAATTTCAATGTAAATTATTAAAACTTTTCCGCTTCGATTGAGACAAAGATCATATTATTGTATGATAGGAGCGGAGTCTACATTCTGAAAAGAAAGAGAGTTTCAATACATGCAAATTAAGGATTCACATTATAAGATGCCGCCTGAATGGGTGCCACATGAACGTACGTATATTTCCTGGCCTGTAAAATCTTCAATGGTTTACCCCGATATGCATGCCGAGGTATGTAAGGGTTATGCCGAAATCGTAAGTGCTATGGCGGAATTTGAACCAGTTACCGTAGTCGTAAATCCAGATGATCTGGAGAGCGTTAAAGCGCTTGAGCTCGGGGAACGGGTAGAACTGTTACCAATAGAGCACAGCGATGCGTGGCTACGTGATAACGGTCCAACTTTTCTGACGGATGAGCAGGGTCAGTTGGCAGGTATTAACTGGAAGTTTAATGCTTGGGGCGGCAAATATGCTCCATGGGATCTGGATGACCAGGTTGCGCCGCAAATACTGGACAAACTTGGAGTTCCGCGGTTAGATGCACCGCTAGTAATGGAAGGCGGCTCACTGCATGTAGATGGCGAAGGTACTCTAATTACAACCGAAGAGTGCTTGCTCAATCCCAACCGCAATCCGGAATTAAGCCGAGAAGAAATAGAACGGTACGTATGCGAATATACAGGTGCCGAGAAAATTATCTGGCTAAAACGTGGACTCAGTGGCGACGAAACGGATGGTCATGTGGACAATATTGCTTGCTTTGCTGCTCCTGGCAAGGTCATTATGCAAGTATGTGATGATCCTGAGGATGAAAATTATGAAATCACGCAGGAAAATCTGCGTATTCTAGAGCAAGCAACGGATGCCAAAGGTCGTAAGCTGGAAGTGATTCAGATCGGCCAACCGCCGCGTGTGGATTATGAAGACAGCCGACTGACACTGAGCTATATTAACTTCTACTTTGTGAATGGCGGCATTATTTTGCCTGTGTTTGGCGGAACTGCTGCTGAGAGTGATCTTGCAGCCCAGCAAGTGCTGTCAAAATTATTCCCGAATCGCAAGATCCGCACTGTAGATGGTATGGCAGTTATCCGTGAAGGCGGTAACGTACACTGTACAACCCAGCAGATGCCTGCTGTAAAGCGTTGAACGATACAACATTTATAAGGAGGACTAAGGTGAGAAAAGTAAAAGTGGCAGCAACTCAAATGAGCTGTTCTACCAATATCGAAGAAAATATCAGCAAAGCAGAGAAGTTGGTACGTGAAGCGGCGGCCCAAGGCGCGCAAATAATTTTGCTGCAGGAATTGTTCGAAACTCCATACTTCTGCCAGAAGGAAAAGTCTGATTATTATGTATATGCAACTGAGTTGGAGCACAACAAAGCGGTTAACCATTTCAAGAAGATTGCCAAGGAATTGCAGGTTGTGCTGCCAATCAGCTTCTACGAGAAGAAGAACTATGCTCGTTACAACAGTCTTGCTGTTATTGATGCAGATGGTGAAGTGTTAGGTAAATACCGCAAAAGCCACATCCCGGACGGCCCTGGGTATGAGGAAAAGTTTTATTTTAATCCGGGCGACACCGGTTTTAAAGTGTGGAATACACGTTATGCCAAAATCGGAGTAGGCGTGTGCTGGGATCAATGGTATCCTGAGGCGGCCCGCTGTATGGCGCTTATGGGCGCAGAAATTTTATTTTACCCGACAGCGATTGGTTCAGAACCACAAGATTCCTCCATTGACTCCAAGGACCACTGGCAGACTTGCATGCTAGGTCATGCAGCTTCCAATCTGATTCCAGTCATTGCTTCCAACCGTATCGGAAAGGAAACCGATGAAGAATCCAGCATCAATTTCTACGGCTCATCCTTTATCGCTGGCCCTCAAGGGAATAAGATAGCAGAGGCTGGTCGTACCGATGAGGAAGTGCTTACCGCCGAATTTGATCTGGACGAGCTGGAAGTAGGGCGGATCGAATGGGGTATTTTCCGTGACCGTCGTCCCGAACTATACAAAATGATTGCCACCTATGATGGTGATCTAAAAGTATAATCTGTATACAGATAGATATATTTCCCTTGCCGTTAAGCCGTGATGTTTCTTTTTTGAACTCACACGGCTTTTCGAGCGGGGGATTTTTGGTTTCTAAATGGGAGTACATCTTGTGATAGATCGGAGGAAGGAGAACAGCAATGAGGCATAAGAGGATAGACCAATCGTTAGCACAGTTCAAAACTTCGACAGAAGAAAATCAAGAATGGGGATACTCGCGCGCAAGAGATATGGCTATTTTGGGCTTTTGGGACGAGTACACGCTATCTGCGCAGCGTTTATGTGAACGAATGGCTACCGAAACCCATCAAATGAGACCTTCTGAGTACGTTCCGTTCCCAACTCAGTTTGAATGGCTGGAACAAGGAGAAACAGACTTGATTATAGATGGAATATGGTCAGCTGATTTACATGGTGATCATTGTCTGTTTGTGAATATTGGGGAGCATCACCCAGAACGGCATACATCGATTGAAGCTTATATTTACGATACGCAGGTGATAGATGAGGGATTCTTCCTTCAATATCTGAACACCTCTCCTAAAGCCAAAGCCTACACACCTTCATTTAGCAAAAATGGATATGCTACAATGTGTGAACTGTTGGACAGATATGTTAGGGAAGGAATATTGGAGCGTAGGCCCTACGGTTTCAAAAGAACGGATACATAGGTGAATAACGAATAAAGTATGATTTGGGTTTGAGCTGAAAGGAACATTTCTTAAAGGATGGTTCCTTTTTTTATGTAGGACTACATTTTATCTATAGACTGAAACTATGATTCAGCGTATAAAATAGCATTAGAATTTATAGATCGAATAATATAAAATCAAGTCATAAGGAATGATCGTACTCAATAAAACTTCGATATTCTTTAAAGTGAAAAAAATCACATATATGAGTTATGTAATGAAACTTGAAAATGAATGAAATTTGCAAAACTGCAAGGAGGAAGAACTATGAACCACTATCCTGCGATATTTGAACCTCTGACCATACGGCGTATGACCTTGAAGAATCGGATTGTAATGCCCCCGATGGGAACCAACTTTGCTGCCATGGATGGAAGCTTTGTTCAGGATCATATTGACTATTACGTACAACGGGCCAAAGGGGGGACCGGCCTGATCACAGTAGAAAATGTTTGTTTGGATTTCCCTATGGGTACGAACGGAACAACCCAGCTGCGGATGGATAATGATCAGTTTATTCCTGGCCTGTTTAGATTAACAGAAGCTCTGCACTCTTACGGAGCATGTGTTTCTGTACAAATTAACCATGCGGGTGCTTCGGCTTATGCTGGACGACTGAACGGAGTTCAACCCGTTTCTTCTTCGAATATTCCTTCTAAAAAGGGTGGAGCGATTCCAAGACCTTTGCAAAAAGAAGAAATTTATGCCATTGTACGTAAATACGGAGAAGCAGCGGGAAGAGCACAGCGAGCAGGATTTGACTGTGTTGAAATTCACGCGGGACATTCCTACTTGCTGAGTCAGTTTCTTTCGCCGGTGTACAATAAACGTACGGATGAATTTGGCGGCAGCGCAGAAAACCGTACTCGTTTTGCCAGATTAGTCATTGATGAAATTCGTTCAGTGGTGGGTCCATTCTTCCCCATTTGCTTACGTTTTAGTGCGGAGGAGTTTACAGAAGGTGGGAATACCTTGGAAGATACACTGGAGTTACTGGAGTATCTCAATGATGAGGTAGATATTTTGAACGTTTCTGCAGCTCTAAATGATTCCATTCAGTACCAGATAGACGGGATGAACCTGCCAGATGGTTGGCGCTCTTATATGGCTAAAGCAGTAAAAGATAAATTCGGAAAGGTCACGATGACCTCAGGTAATATACGGAGCCCACAGGCTGCGCAGGACATATTGGAAAGAGGTGACGCTGATCTTCTGGCAATGGGCAGAGGCTTGATCGCAGAACCGAACTGGGTACTCAAAGTGCAAAACGGCTACGAGCATTTGCTTAGAAAATGCATCTCCTGCAACATTGGTTGTGCCGATCACCGTATCTCCAAAAGTAAACCAATTTGCTGTACGGTAAATCCAGATTTGTTCAAGGAAGCTGAATACCGGAAACAACGAGTTAGAAACAATGTCCAAGTCGTTGTGATCGGTGGGGGTACCGCGGGAATGGAAGCGGCCTGTACAGCGGCTGAGGTAGGCTGCCAAGTAACCCTCTTTGAAGAAAAGGCAGAACTGGGTGGCCTTGCGCGTGATATTGCACGCTTACCAGACAAAACGCGCATCAATGACTTCCCAGATTATCTGATTCAGCGCACCAAGCAATTAACCAATCTGAATATTGTCACAGGCACACGAGCAGATCTGACGATGATTAGTGCTCTGAACCCTGATATTATTGTTAATGCAACGGGGGCCAAACCGCTGCTTCCACCGATTGCAGGTCTGCACGATCAACTAGGAAAACCGGGTACAAAAGTATTTTCTATCTTTGATCTGTTGAACAATATGGAGAACTTTCAAGAGTTTGAAGGCAAACGTATTGCTGTAGTGGGTGGTGGAGCCGTGGGACTGGATGTTGTAGAATATTATGCAGAACGCGGGGCTCAAGAAGTTTCCATTATTGAAATGATGCCTTTATTGGGTAAGGACCTGGATATGATTACCCGCATTTCAATGATGAAAATGGTGGAGGAACGAGAAGTGAACGTCCATACAGAGACAGCTTTGACGGAAGTGTGCAGCGACCGTTTCAAAGTAAAGC
The DNA here is from genome assembly GCF_011066175.1 of Paenibacillus sp. EKM211P. Classification (NCBI taxonomy): domain Bacteria; kingdom Bacillati; phylum Bacillota; class Bacilli; order Caryophanales; family Paenibacillaceae; genus Paenibacillus; species Paenibacillus sp. EKM211P. The sequence goes on along the minus strand of NZ_JAAMNS010000007.1, from coordinate 67,475 downwards.
GTGGAGAACAGGTGTTTGAGATTCCTTTTGATCTCGGATTCGTATGTTTGGGTATGCGTTCATACACTCCACTGATGGATAGCTTGCTTCAATATGGAAAAGAGCATCAAGTGGAAGTTGTAAACATCGGAGACAGCAAACAAGCACGTCGTATTATTGATGGTACCCGTGAAGGTCGGAATATTCTGAAAACTATTCAACGGGTAGACGAATTTAAAAATGAGTTTTCCTATGCTTACTAAATTGAGGGTATAAGTGATAGGTACTTATGATAGGTAATTATAATGGGTATTTATGATAACAACTCATTTTATAGTCAGGTTGAAGAGATAATTTTTCTTTTCAGCCTTTTTTATTTGGGTTTATGCTGGCAAGAAGATTGATTCCTCCCTCATTTTGAAGGTAAACTATGGAAGGCATAGCAAGCAAGGTTATTATTAGCGTGGAGGGATGCGAGCGTGAGTCAACTCTTGAGGGAAATACCGGGTGCCAGCGCATGGAGCAACGTGCAAGAAATACATAAGGGCTGGTCCAGTGACAACAAGTATCATATTCAAACCGCTGACGGTAGGGAGTTACTATTGAGAATTTCGGATATCGCCCAATATGACAAGAAACAGCGAGAATTTGAATCCGTAAAAAAGCTGCATCATATAGATAATATTCTAATGTCCCGTCCGCTTGATTTTGGGATATGCAACAACGGACAGTCGGTATACTCTTTATTTACCTGGGTCAACGGGGAAGATGCTGAAGGTGTTATCCCATCGTTAAACGCCGAACAGCAGTATCAACTCGGGTTTCAGGCGGGAGAGGTATTGGCTAAATTGCATGAGATTCATGCAGAGCAGGACCTGGTCCCATGGGCTGAACATTATAATGCCAAAATCAACAGATATATTAGAAACTTTAAGTCATGCGGTATTGCTTTAAAGGGAGCAGACCAAACGATAAGCTTTATTGAGCAAAACCGTCATCTATTAGAAAATCGCCCCCAGACATTTCAGCACGGGGATTATCACGTCGGAAATATGGTGGTTACCCCATCTGGTGAACTGGGGATCATTGATTTTAATAGGCTGGATTATGGTGATCCCTGGGAAGAATTCAACCGTATTACCTGGTGTGCAGGATTAAGCCCATTATTTGCTTCAGGTCGTATTCACGGTTATTTCCATAATGATGTACCGGATTTATTTTTTAGATTAATGGCACTGTATATTGCAAGCAATCAGCTTTCATCGATTCCCTGGGCCATTCCATTTGGCAAAGAAGAGGTAGACGATATGGTACAACAAGCAGAAGAGGTTTTGGAGGCATATGATTGCTTTCAAATCTATATCCCGAAATGGTATCTACCTAGTTGTCCTGACTTGTAAAATATGAAGACCGCCGCTCCTGAGAGTGACGGTCTATTTATAGTGCTTTATGATTGTTTCTTAATCTTATAGGTGAATTCCCAAACGGCTTGATGACCTGAGTATCGTCCACGATTTTCAGTAACAGTGACTCTTAACTTAACGGTAGAACCTTTGGAAGAAACCGAAGAGACCTTTACATTTTTCGTGGTTTCGCCTACATCAGGAATTTTGTCTTGTTCCTCAGCGTACGCATACAGCTTAATGCTACTACCCGACTTGGCTTTTACTTTTACACTGTTACCTTCACTAATGGACTGACCAGCCACCTGGGCAGCGATGGCCCAATCGTTGCCTACATGGTCATTCGAGACCAGGGTTGCTTGCTGAAACGTAATGATATACGTGGATGCTGCTGAAGCTGCGAGCGCGTATGTTCCATTGAAGATTAGGGATACCACTACCAATAAAATAGCCGATGCTTTCGCCCATACTTTATTCATTTGCCTGTCCCTTTCAATATGAAATATCGAGGGAAATTCCCTCTATTCTAATTATCGTTTGCAGCAAAAAGAATTGTTAATGGTTGGTAAAAAAATAGTTTGGTATTTTATTGCATTACTTATAACCTAATATGATGATGACTTAAATTTTAGTATAGAAAAGGAAGATGAAATAGGATGAGAAAAATATACAATGAACAAGAAATCATAGAAATGACCGTTAAGCTGCTCGAACAAACTTCGATGTACGAAGAACAGTATGAGCAATATGTAAGCCGACCTTTCCGTACAGGTTTTTATGATGATCTGAGTCCGCATGTGAAAGTTGGCAAACAGGGGTACACGCTCCAAATGTATGAAAGAGGCGTACAGATGCTAAATAAGCTTACCAAAGATGTAGAGGATGTGATGTATTGGATCATCGAAGATACGATTCATATCATTGCTCACCTAAATCTGCTTCGTAAATATAAAGTAGATAACCGAAATACTCATCTAAAATATACCAAGGAGATCATGAAGGAGCTGACAACTGAAATAAATAAAGCATTTTTTGAAATTGGAGGAATCTATCAGGAATGGCATGAAGCGAATAGAAGGGCAACGTTGGAAAATCCATTAAAGTAACTAAAACGTAAAGAAACAGTTGACAATCTTGGAGGTGAAATTTACAATTTTATATTAGTGATAATGATTATCAATATCACTAATTTTAAGTATGCTCTACAATTACAATATGTTAAAGGAGAATTTACAACATGCATTATATGATGAGCAAGAAATTTTACATGATTTTGTGTGCATTATTCGTAATAATCTTCGTTATTTCAGGGTGTGGAAATGCTGGCAGTTCCTCAGATTCATCTGCTCAACCTGCATCTTCGGCGAAGGAAGAGGCAAGCAGTGAGTCTGGTACACGTACAGTGTCTACGATAAAAGGAGATGTAAAGGTGCCTGCTAACCCCCAACGGGTAGTGGTGAACTGGTATATTGGCGATGTATTCACGCTGGGAATCAAGCCAGCTGCGGTATTTGGTTGGAAACAAGAAACCATGCCTTTTTACGATAAGTTTAACGGGATTCCTGTTATTGAAAAATGGGAGACTGAGGAAATTATGAAGTACGATCCAGATCTCATCATTACATATGATACAAAGGATTATGATAAGCTGTCCAAAATTGCACCTGTTCTTGTAATACCTGAGGGTAAGATGACGTCTGTGGAACGGATGAAATTCCTTGGTCAGGCCACAGGACATGAAGCAGAAGCGGATAAAGTGATTTCACAGTTTGAAAGCAAGTTGAGTGAGGCCAAAGAAAAACTAAATTCCGACATATTCAAAGACAAAACGTTTAGCATTTTTGAGGACTGGGGCAGTGGCTCCTACGGAATATATTATGAAACAGGCTCACGTGGAGGAACGTTGATTTACGATTATCTAGGACTTCACAAACCGAAAAAACTCAACACATTGGTTAAAAATTCTGGAGAGGGGAGAGGTTCTTTATCCTACGAGGTAGCTGCTGAATACTTTGGCGATTATGTCCTGTGGTTTAAGCAGGAAGGCAAAGAATCCGAATATGCGAAAACCAAAATCTGGAGCAGTATTCCAGCCGTCAAAAATGGGCACATCATCGAAATTCCAGCGAAATATGCAGGACTGTTCTACTATTCGGACGTTGCTAGTATGACAGGACAGCTAGATTATATTATTGGAAAATTACTGGAGCAAACGAAGTAATGATGCATATGTGACCAACTAAGGGTGTAATCAATGTCTACTCACAAAGAACGAAATAAAAAAGGAATATTTCATTTTGTAAGCTACATGATTGTGGGCGTGTTTCTGCTCATGATAGTTTCCGCAGCATCCATCACCTTTGGTGCTGCGGAAATGAGCTTGAAGCTGGCATGGGGGGCTGTATTTCAATTTGATCCCAATATTACGGAACACCAAATTATTCATACATTGCGTTTTCCACGCACTGTGGCGGACATCATTGTTGGGTGTAGCCTAGCTGTGTGCGGGGCGATCATGCAGGGAACGACTCGCAATCCATTGGCCGACTCGGGACTCATTGGTATAAGCTCAGGCTCGACATTTGCTATTGCACTATGTATGGTCTTTTTGCCAGGGCGCACCTATGGTGAAACCATGCTGTATTCTTGCTTGGGCGCAGCAACCACCACAGGAATTACGTACTACATCGCGTCTATAGGCAAACGGGGGATGACGCCTCAGCGCTTAGTGCTAGCAGGAATGTCCATCTCTATGCTCTTTGGTGCGTTCAGCACTTTTCTCGCAATTAAGTATGAGATTGGTCAAGCACTTGATTATTGGTCTGCTGGTGGTACAGCCAGTGCCAAGTGGAGTGAACTGGCTTTCATTTCACCACTATTTGTAGTGGGCTTGGTCTGTGCTATCGCCCTGTCTCCCTCCATTACGATCTTGAGCTTTGGAGAGGAGGTGGCATCAGGCCTAGGAATTCGAGCGAATAGAATCAAGCTATTTTCAACCTTAATCGTATTAATTTTAACGGGGTTATCGGTTATTGTAGTCGGTCCTGTTGGGTTTGTAGGTTTGATCGTGCCACACATTATACGCTATCTGGTCGGTACAGATTATCGATATATTATTCCCGCCTCAGCGTTGTATGGAGCAGTGTTTCTACTGGCAGCAGATTTGCTGGGTCGAATGATTAATCGCCCTCATGAAACGCCGCTAGGCATAATTTTTGCTTTGGTCGGCGTACCCTATTTTCTCTACCTTGTGCGCAAGCAAAGGAGGGAGTTTAGTTGAATCTGTCCCGCAATAGCAGGGGTATAAGCATTATTTTACTGTTAACTGTGTTGACACTGCTGGTTGCTGTACTCAGCATGAATGTCGGGAAAATGAATCTGTCCCCACTCGAAGTTTTCAAGGTCATCATCGGCGAAGGAACGAGCAAGCAGAATCTGATCGTATTTGAATTTCGACTGCCACGTATTGTGCTTTCCGTATTAGTGGGTATTGGCATGGGGATGTCGGGTTGTATTATGCAAAGCTTGCTCAAAAACGACATGGCCAGTCCGGGCACACTAGGCATCAGCTCGGGCTCGGGGTTATTCGTGCTTTTATATATTACGCTGTTCGCTAGTGAGGGATTACTATCGCCTATTATTCTTCCAGGGCTGGCTTTTGCAGGTGGGCTCACAGCAGCATTTTTGATTTTTATGTTTGCTTTTAGGCGGGGAAGAGACATTTCACCTACAGGCCTAATTTTAACGGGTGTTGCTATGGGGAGTGGCTACAGCGCATTGTCGCTGCTACTGACGCTCCGACTAGACAAGCAACAGTATGATTTTGCTCTGCGTTGGCAGGCTGGAGACCTGTGGGGGGACGACTGGAACTATATTATGGTGCTGCTTCCCTGGGTGCTGGCCATCTGCTTTTATGTTTTTTACAGGTCTAACACACTCAATACGCTGAACTTGGGCAATCAGACAGCATCGGGGCTTGGCGTAGCCATTAAAAGGGAATTTATCGGCTTGACGATCGCAGCAGTGGCTCTGGCTTCTGGTAGCGTGGCACTTGGTGGGAATTTCTTTTTTGTGGGCATGGTTAGTCCCCATCTGGCTCGCAGGTTGGTAGGACCCAATCATAAGCTGCTGTTACCTACTACTGCATTGGTTGGCTCGCTCGTTATATTGATTGCTGATACCCTTACACGCACGATCAGTTTTGGTGCTGATATTCCAACCGGAATCATAATCACTATCTTGGTTACCCCTTATTTTCTCTATTTGTTGTCGAAGGCCAGTTAAAGTTTAATAAACGAAAAAAACGCTAACCCACTTCCATGGAAAATATGGATGGGTTAGCGGCTTGTAAATAAAGCCTAATCCTTGGCATAATTCAGACCCAAGCGATAAGCTTGGTCCAGCAATATTTCATAATGAGCAGAATTTGAACCCAGAGTCTCATCTAAGAATTCAACCTTGGAGTTGGAAACACCGCAATAATCTGCAATACCCACATTCAGCAAATGAGTAATCATTTCATCATATCTACGCTTTTTCAGCTGTTCTTTCGAAACGCCGGACAAGCCAATCCACAAGATATGCTGATGATGAAGGTGATTCGAACCGTACGCAAACCCATTGTTCCATACACGGTCAATATAACCCTTCAGCATAGCTGGCAAATGCCACCACCAAAGTGGAAAAATAAATGCCAACGCATCATGCTCTTTCAACCGCCTTATTTCCATTTCTACTTCAGGGGAAAAAGACTGCTCCGCAACGGACCAATCCGGTTCATCTACTCCTTTTAAAACAGGATCAAAACCGATCCCATGCAAATCCAATATCTCATAATCGTGGCCCGCATCGACAAGACCTTGTACGAAACGACCGGCAACCTTAAAGGTCAGGGAATCTTTTCTTGGGTGTGAAACAACGACTAGTACTTTCATGTTTTCACTACCTTTCTCAATAGGCTAACTTCTAGGCATGCTCCATGCTTGCTGCTATTATAAACATTAGGAAAATAATCTGGAAGTACGCACTTTTACGTTCTATAGGATAATACAGGTGCCATAGGAACATGGAAGTGCCCTAGGTAGATTACCTAAATTGACCTGAGTCACGAATTGAAGTGATGGGTTGTTTTTAGCAAACGTAGCCTTCTAAAGGAGGATAAAGGAATGAATGAACCGACCAAAAATAGGGTTCAAAAGAAGTATCAAGTTGGAGTGGAAGCAGCTTTAGAGGTAATGGGAGGAAAATGGAAGCCTTTAATTATCTACCATCTGATGACAGGACGGAAACGATCGTCTGAGTTTCGTCGGTTAATGCCTGGCATTACTCAAAAAATGCTGACCACTCAGCTCAGAAACCTGGAAAAGGATGAGATTGTTACACGAGAGGTTTATAATGAAATCCCACCTAAAGTGGAGTATGAGTTAACGCAGTACGGCTGGGGATTAAAACCCGCACTAGACCATTTATGCTATTGGGGAGAGAATCACCTGGATAAGATCCATGGAGACAAATCCAAGGTTTTGGAAGAATTTCAAGGCTGCGATTGATATGAAGCCCTCACAAAGCATTCAATCAGAAAAGCTTGCGAAGGCTCCACTGTCGTATGACAATATAAAAGGCCTATCTGCCGGTCATTTCGTTATCATAGCTTAATTGCCATTCAATTCCAAACTTATCTTTAAGGCTACCGTAGCATTTGCTCCAGAATGTTTCTTGAAGCTCCATGTTTACGGTCGCGCCTTCTTTTAATTTGTGAAAGTATGAACGAATTCTCTCCTCGTCCTTATTGACGATGGCGAGGCTGATGTTGTTTCCCGCAACAAAAGGCATACCAGGAAAAACGTCTGAAAACATCACATTACTTCCATCAATTTGAAGCCGCGTATGCATGACCAGATTTTTGGCTTCTTCTGTTAGAGGATAATCGGGGTTGGGCGGTGCTTCCCCGAACGTCATGATCTTTGGTTTCTCAGTCCCAAAAGCATGTGCGTAAAATTCTACTGCCTCGCGACAGTTTCCATTAAAGTTAAGATAAACATCAACTGACATCTGCGTCATTCCCTTTTGGCTGATTTTTTACAGGCTAATTTCTTATTTTCATTATTAACCTGTGCACAAGCAAAAATACACTCTTGCTGACATCCTAACACGTAGCCGTTAAGGGGGGAGCGTCTTTTAAAGGAAAGTAACCCGCAAAAAGGATGCTTGCCCTTAAACAAACTTTTTGCGGGTTATGATTATGGATTGGCTAGATGGAAATCAAGTTTGGAGAGGCTGGATGATAGAGCAGATGACGTGAAATGTCGCCGGGATGCTGTACGAAAAGTGGTCCCCAAGCAGGATTGGTGTCGTGCATCAGCTTTAACAGCGATATCATCCGATTAAATATAACTTGCAGATCCGCTTCGCGAGAAAGACCCTCGGTGATAGCAGCAGCTACCACATGCGCAGCGTAGAAGCCGGAACGGTGCTCGTCAGTAAGCGAACCTGTAGTTTGCAGCAAGGTTCGTAAATGTGCGGCGACGCTCTCATCCTCGTTTCTCCAGTTCTGGATTTCATCCAGACTGTGGTTTTCGAGGCTTATAAGTTTAGTCTTCATTATGGATTCTGCCACAATACGTGCAGAACGTTTTGCTGTGTTAGCGTCGATAGCTCTGCCGTTAAGTTTAATATTGGACAAATCCTTGTCGGTTTCCGATTCAATGATTTCCGCCCATGCTCCAGCTTGGTCAAATTCCAACAGTGCAGTGGCGTAGGCACCCAAGTATCCCCGTAAAATATCTGCGGCGTGTGGATCACGGGCAGGTCCCTCATTTCGAAGTTGAGCCCTGCCGGAAAACGCGGCATTCATACCCCGAAAATAACCGACTAAACCAATGGCAGCTGCTGGTCCCAAATTTAGGACACCCAATACATCAGACGCGGTTTCATCAATGCGAGAAGCCCAGTAGTCCGGTAGCCCTTGTCCAATATTTTCGCTGTTTAATCTGTTTCTGACGACATTGGCCAACTCTTGAAGTAGACCCAGATCAGCATGCAAAATATCATGACCACATACTTCATGCGGGATACTGGACCAAGCCATTAGACCGTTTGTCGCATGTGCAGGAGGAAGGCTAACTATAGCTGCTTGCACTTTAAATACAGCTGTGGCGTCAGCGGGCCATGTGTATGGGCCATTTTCCGGCGCTCCCCATTTTACAAGAGCTGGAATGATGCTGAGATCTGGTTCTTTTATTCCTTGGCGATCTTCTGCGCTAAGAAAACCGTCATACAGGTCGCTCACAATTTCCTGAAAAGCATCGGTCGCGAGGACATTGTAGCCTTCTCCATTTTGCAAAATGCTCTGAGCGATATCCAGCATGAGTCCAGCAGCTCTAGTTCTGCTTGGGTCCTGAATTAAAATTTCAGTGAAGCCCTGTTGCCCGAGCTCGTCCAGTTCTTTAATAAACGGACTTGCAACCGTTTCTTGATATATTTTAGGCAGCTTGGCTTTGGCCGCGTGGAGTCTTCCCATCAGTTGATGATAGTCTGTAGGATCTGACGGTCCCTGAAGATTGGAGAGCACAGCCTTCTTCACATTTTCGATACAAAGAGACATGTTGGATACATCCGGTTTGGTAACAGTAGTGATGCGATTTCTTTCCAGCATTCCTTGCATAATTAGTTTACCTCCCAGTTTTTTTGAATTAAACTACAACAGGCTGCATCGTATTCCACAAACGCTTTACCTGGCACTTTCCATCACGAAACGTTAAAAGATAGAGATCCGGATTTGTTATCTCCTCCAGAACAAAATCTGGAGCATAGTGATGCAACAGAAGTGTTAGGATCAAGCGATGGGTGACTAACAGAAAGGTGTGTTGATCGCTTTTCAGCAATTCTTCCGTTAGGGAAGTGACCCGGGCGATAACCATTTCATCCGATTCCTCTTCGGTAACGCCTCTTACTCCTTGCTCTCTAAGGCGGTTTCCAGGTGGACCAAGTTTGATTTTTAATTTTTCTTCGATGATTTCCGCAGTCTGCCAGGCTCGCGTATATGGACTGGAAATGAAACGGTCTACATGTAAATCTTCCATTTGGGACAGAAAACCAGCTAACTGTTCCGCCTGATTAAAGCCATCTGAACTGAGTGGAGCATCTGGCTCGTTACCAGTTCCAATACCGTGGCGAGCCACATATAGCTTTACATCAGTACTCATTTAACACCCCTCTTTCTTCGGATAAAATTATCCTTTAAAGGAATTTAAGTAAACATTTTTTTCGCCCAGAGACTAACATGTGTGAGCTTTCACATGATTATGCTGTCCTTTTTTTGACACCTAATTTTTGCGAAGTTAAAATCTAAAAATCAAAAAAAATATAACTATAACAAACGATTAAAAGCTACTTATCCAGTTTTATAGTAGATCAGGACTGATATACATAAATATTTTCAATTCATTGCTTCTGTTTTCAAAACAAATGGGCATTATGTTCAAAGTAATGGTATGATAGCTTAGTTAAATCTGAACGACTAGTCATGGAGTGATTATAATATGGGTGGAAAAAGTAAGGGTGGCGGAACCGGCAGAGGTACGGGAAGTAAAGGCTGGACACGCTGGAACAAAACAGCGAAGCCAGTAAGGAGAAAAAGTGCTGCTACCGGTGCACCTGGAAATACAGCGACCGGAGCTGCAAAAGGCGCTGCTGCCAAGCCAAATGGGAATCGAGGCGGCAGAAGTAAGTAAGCCGAGCATGTATAGGGTTGTTTTCAAAGTCGAACATCTGATTATGCATATGTAATCAGATGTTTTTTTAATAAAACAATACAGATTTACTCTCTATAGTTATCTATAAATCTGATGCTACGATGTAAAGGAAGTGAATCATGCGAATTAACAAGTACATTAGTGAGACAGGATTCTGCTCACGTCGGGAAACGAACAGGCTGATTGCAGCAGGGCGGATTACAATTAATGGTAGCGTATGTGAAGCGGGTGCGGAAGTAGAGCCACAGGACATCGTGTTAATTGATGGGGAAACTATCCCAGTTAACCGTAGTAAACCCGTATATTTGGCATTAAATAAGCCTATCGGCATTGTATGTACGGCAGCGGAGCAAGTGGAGGGCAATATTATTCGTTATATCAATTATCCTTCACGTATTTTTGCCATTGGCAGACTGGATAAGGCGTCAGAGGGACTCATTTTATTAACCAACGATGGAAGCATTGTCAACCAAATGATGCGTTCCGAGCATGGTCATGAGAAGGAATACGTGGTGAGGGTAGACAAGCCTGTTACAGATGAATTTACACAGACCATGTCTCGCGGCGTTGAAATATTGAACGTCATTACCAAACCGTGTAAGGTTGAACATATAAGCGAATACGAGTTTCGTATTATTTTGACACAGGGATTGAATCTGCAAATTCGTAGAATGTGCAAGGCTTTGGGCTACAGGGTGCTAAAGCTGGAACGTGTTCGAATTATGAATATTACCTTGGATCATCTGGAACGTGGGCAATGGAGACATCTTGAGAAGGAGGAACTGGAGCTACTTCTTGCTAAATTGCAATAATGAGTACAACAAAAGTTTATTTGAGGACCGTATGTTTATACAGCCAACGCAACTTTAGTGATACTTTTTACGTAATTTCAACGAGCCGCCTACCTTGCCCATCAGCCATAACACAATAGGAAACACAATACCGAAAATCATGGCGTAAAAAGGCCATACTGAAAAAAACATGGTTATAAACTGCATGTTTGGCCAGATAGAACGAACCATTGCCATTGCAATTAGGATCAGAGGAATTAAGAGAGAGTTAGCGCTCCGCAGGCGAAAAGCATTTGCAAGCCCTTGCGCTGACACATATAAAAGCAGTGCGAGTCGGAAAAAAATGGTGACAAACCAAAACACGGCAACAAAAATTTCAAACCGTTGAAGAAACTCTCCGCTACTGATTGTTCGGTTAATAAAAAAAGTAGGAAACGTCAAATTAGATACAACACCTTCACTCATCACTGCGATTATTTGTAGAACCATGAAAAAATACATGCCGCCGCTAATCAAAGCACATGTTATCACTGTCTTTCTCCACTTTTTTGGATCAGGGATGTACTGTGCGAAAAAAAGATACAGAAATGCCTCAAGATAGGGAAAGGCAAACAAATTGAACGAAGCGAGAACGATAGGGTTTAAACCATACTCAAAAATAGGGAGCACATTATCTATGTTGCTCTCAGGAAGAAGGGTAATCCTGACCAAAAGATACAGAACAAGAAGGAAAAAAAACAGGATTTCCGCACAACGGCCAATTACAGCAGGGCCTGATCGAACGGCGAAATAAATGACTATTAGCATGATGAAATATATCGCGTCGGGGGGAGTTTCAGGCATAATAGCTATCGTGATAAAGTCGCCCAGATTTCGAAGCGTCATAATGAACACAAGAAAGGGAAAGAAAAAAATGAAAACGATGCTGATCGTCCCGCCCAAAAAAGGACCGAAGAGACAACGGAGATGCTCTACGAAAGATTTTCCCTGTATTTGCCTAGCGATGGAGGCATATAAAGGTATCAATAACAGATGAAACCCTAAGGAGACTGGGATGGAGAGCCAGGCATCTTGTTTTGCGGTAGCGGTAATTGCCGCTGGGAGTACCAGATATGCGCTTCCTATTTGATATAATGCAAACCACATAATAGCTTGTCGAACGGTCAAGTTGGAATTCATCCCAATACCCCCTTAAGATAACATTTCTGTAAGTAACCGGCTTATCGGTTGAAATAGGATTTGAATGCCCGTCAGTGGAGTCGGCAGTTTAATGCTGACGATCCGTAGGATAATCAATATGACGCCTATAATCAACAATATTGAGCTGAATACAATTTCACGTACATATTGTTTCTCTTTAAATTTTTTAAACTCATACAACGATGCTAAAATGGAAGTTACGAGAATAACATAAAGCATATGTACTCACTCCTGATTGTGTATTCCCATATCAATTGGACTGGTAATGTCTCCGAACCGAACTAAACGATAATTGAGCTGAATATCCACTTTAAGAGTTTGGAATTTTTGTGGCCAATCCTCTTTCCATCTATGCCATTCATGCGGGAACTTGCGGTGAAAAGCTTCTCCAAATCCGAATATATCGGAACCCATTTGTTGTGCGTTTCGAATGCCTCCCTTCAAAGACTGTTCCAGATGCTCTTTAGCTGTTTCTTGAAGATTTCTAAATGTCTCTTCATTCTTAAGGTTGGCATTGCACGAGACCGTTCCGATATTGGATTCTGTATCCACAATAAGAGAAATGCGTGGCTCATGGTCTATTATTTCTGGGCGTATTTTTACTTTGGAACGGATTACTTCAACAACAAATTTTCCTTTGGAATTCGGACAATTGATGGAAGCTACGGTACTGGAAACACGGTTGGATATATAGGTAAAGGCTTTACTTTGCGAATCATCCATCCAATCGATAAGTCGATCGCCCTTGAAAACACCAATTCCAGTGAAAAAATATTTAACATGTTGGGGCGACTTTGTCACATTATCAATAGTTAGACCTTTTTCTAGGTTTGTCAGTCGAATACCGGTGAGAACTGGTTCAATGCCATCCTTCGTAAATTTCTGCAAAAGATCTTTTACATTGACTGCGGAAGTTGGAGCCCATGCTTTTTCAGAGTTCTTTAATGCCTTATACATATCCATTGCAGGCAAGACTTCGGTTGGAGCTACAAAAGTAACGGCCTCCTTTGCTGAGTTTTCTCTGACAACGGCCAAATAGAAATCAGGCCGAACTTCATGGTCACGGAATAGAAAGTCCAGCGGCTCCTTGATTCCTTTTTTTGCTGTTTTTTCATCAAAAATGACAAATTTTAAGTGAGACATATACATTTTTCGGGACGATTCTGTTGTTAATTTTCGAATAGCTTCAAATATGGTATCGGCGCGTTTGGAAAAAACGATCGTTGGCGTCCGTTCCATAGGGGAATTCTGAGACATTTTCGATGGGTCAACCACTTGTAAACTGACTTCATATTGGTCATCAACTGCGTCAATGCCCAGAGCCATCACGACGGAAATTGCGCTCAATTCCTTACTGTTCCAGCAACCCGTAAGAAACACCATTAGCCAGATGCACGTAAACATTGATAAAATGGTGGATCGGTACGAGTTCATGATGGTCTACTCCTTTAGTTTTTGCGTTGTTTTTTAGTTTTATATGGAAAACGCAATATGGCGTCCCTCTGCTCCGACGATTTGTAATTGGCAAAGGGACTCAAATACGGTACACCGAATGAATGGAGCCTATTTAGATGCACAAAGAGCATGAGAATACCAACAGTCAATCCGTACACACCAAACATAGCGGCTATGCCTATGAAAGCGAAACGTAATATCCGAATTGGAATAGCAAAGGTGTACGAGGGAATGACAAAGCTCGAAATGGCAGTTATTGCAACAACAATGACCATAACAGCCGAAACGATGTTTGCTTCTACAGCTGCCTGGCCGATCACGATGGACCCGACAATAGAAACGGCTTGACCGACCGTCCGTGGCATACGGAGACCTGCTTCCCTCAGAATTTCAAAAACCACTTCCATGATCATCGCCTCAATAAATGCTGGAAACGGTACTCCTTCACGTTGCGCGGATAAGCTTAATAACAAAACTGTTGGAATCATATCCTGATGGAATGTTGTTAATGCGACATAGATGGCCGGAGCCAACATACAGATTGCCAGGCAGATGTACCTTAATATTCGAATAATACTGCTGTAAACATAGGACTGATAATAATCTTCTGCGGATTGAAGGAAATCTGCAAATACCGCAGGTGCAAGGATGGCGAAGGGAGAACCATCCACAAATATCGCAATTTTCCCCTCCATAATTCCTGCTGCAATAGAGTCTGGGCGATCAGAATTATAATAGAGTGGAAATATCGTGAGTTGCTTATCTTCATGGAGACATTCTTCCAAATATTCGCTTTCAAGCACGCCTTCTACTTGCATGTTCTTTAACTTGGATATCATGTCCTGCACCTTTTTTGGGTCAGCGACCCCATGTAAATACATAACAGATACATCAGTCTTGGTTTTTTCGCCAACTTTTACCGCAGTAAGACGTACTCTTGTATCCTTCACCCTTCGACGAACCATAGTCGTATTCGTACGCAAAGTTTCTGTAAACGCTTCTTGCGGACCTCTGACCACTGGCTGTGTCTTCGAGTCCGAAATGCTGCGTTCTTCCCATCCAGGCAATGAAATGACCAATCCTTCATCCATATCATCCAGCAGTAGGAGAAGACCACCGGAGAGGATCTGTTCCAAAGCATCTTCAAAATTTTGAGTGAAGCTTGCTTCACCAATGTCCAAAATTGCGTTTTTCAATAACGGTAAAGTAATCTCATCAGAGGAGACACGATCATGCAACGGGCGGATCACGTTGTCCTGTACCTTTTGCATGTCAGTCATGCCGTCCAAATAAAAAAGAGCGGCGTGTTTATGGCCAGCTGTGATTTCACGAACAACAAAATCCGAACTGTTTCCCATGAAGTCACAAATGAGATCTATATTCCGGCATAATTGTCTTGAAAATTTGGTATGTAACTTCATTATTACCCTCCTCAGATTCGTAGTATTAACAATAATCCGAAATAATACCACAATAATCCATGATTTATTCATTTCGTTAAGATTAATAACATCTTTAACGGTGGAGGATACAATACCTGCAATAATACTATGTAAAGAGCTTAATTTATCCAAATTTCAATTCATCCAATTATTCAAACAGGCTACAGATGACTATCTTTTTTTGGAATAGTTTACTTGTGTAGTATAATATTTTTGACGGATATTCTTTACTGTCAATTCATTTAAACATCCAGATAGAGAGGGATTTGATCATGCTATTCATTACAAAAAAATTGATCGACAAGCTAGCAGAACCTTATAGAGAATCTGACATGCTCATCTGCTATTCAACTCCACAGAGCTTTTCGGCTTATACAAGTCGAGCCATATTACTCTTAAATAATGATAGGATTATTATCCTTTTCCTCAATCTATTTTCCACAAAAGTAGTACAAAAAGTTGAATATGAAATAGCTGATTTACAGGAACAAAAATATCATTCTGGACACCTGTCTTCTGCAATATGGTCATTTAAAATCAAAGGCCAGCACAGTAGGTTCAGGATAATCAAAAAAATTCTTACGCTTGGCTCTATGCAAAGAGATTTTCTAAATTTCTTGCAACAAAATATCTTAAACTAGCGACCGAGTAGATCGGTAATTCCTGTCTGTCTGAGGGAGAGGCACTGGAAGTACTTAATGAGGATAAGTGATGAAGGTAATATTCGGTGTTTTTTTGTTATATATCATTGAAGGGAGGAATTCTACATGAATGAACTACTTATAAAAAGCGATGGAATAGAAATCTGTAGTGAGAGTTTCGGCGAGCGAGTTCACCCAGCAATATTACTGATTATGGGCGCTCAATCCTCACTGATCTGGTGGGAGGAAGAATTTTGCCAGCGTTTAGCTGATACAGGTCGTTTTGTCGTTCGTTATGATAACCGAGATGTCGGACGTTCTACAACTTATGAACCGGGTCAACCAGACTATACTTTTGAAGACATGGCAGATGATGCGATTCGAGTTTTGGATGCTTATAAGATTGAACAAGCGCATATCGTAGGGATGTCTATGGGCGGAATGCTGACTCAGATGATAGCTCTACGACATCCAGACAGAGTATTAACGGTGACTCTTTTAGCCACGTCCAATTTTGCTCCCGATCTCCCACCGATGGAGGAAAAGGTTATGGACTATTTCTCGAATATGGAAGCAATAGATTGGACGAACGAACAATCGGTGGTTGATTTTGTGGTGGGTAGATCAAGAATTCTAGTAGGTTCAAAGCATTCCTTCGATGAGAATAAGGTTTATCAATTGGCAAAAGAAGAATGGAAAAGAAGCAATAATATGGCTAGTATGAATAATCACGCAATGCTGTCAGGTGGAGAATCCTATTTGGCTAGGACAGGGGAAATAAACGTTCCTACACTGGTTATACACGGTACTGAAGATCCGATTATCCCTTATGAACACGGAATACATCTTGCTAACGAAATTCCGGGTGCGTTTTTACTGGCATTGGAAGGTGCCGGACATGAGATTCACTATGACGACTGGGATTTAATTATCGATTCAATTTCAAAACACACTTCGATGCCAAATTAGTTTAATCACCCGAATAATTAGATCAGATAAATTAGAGTAGAAAATGCAACTTTGTCAAAGTTGTCATTAGAAAAGTAGAGCTCTATCCTACGGGGTAGGGCTTTTTAATGGTTTCTAGTGATATATTCGCTAAATCATCATTATTGACATTACAATGGGATATTCTATTTTCAGGGAACAAAATGCATCTACGATTCTGGAATTTACACAAAATCTTATTAAAAGGGAGAAGAAGATGAATATATGAGTATCTTGGAGGATTTATACTGTGGAAAATGGTACCCAAGCGAACGAACCAAACCTAAAAACCCTGAGCTTGAGCTAGTCCATCAGAAAATATCCGCTTCTATGAAAGCATTAAAAGCAAAATTGTCGGAACAAGATTACGAATTAATCGAAGAACTATCCGATTTAAATGATGTACTGATTTCTATATTATCTGCCTCAGATTATATTTCAGGGTACAAAGCAGGGGCTTTGACGATAATTGAAATAATTGATGGGATAAACTACCGAAACTAAGAGATCGAGCTTTCAATGTATCGGCTTATTTTTATAAGGTGAATCATATAACTTAAGTAAGATGTATTTTAGGAATGGACAGCAAAAGAGAAGTATTTGAATAAATATAAGTCAGAGGTCATAGGGAATAAGTCTTCTGATTCTTATAACAATTAGGAATGAAGCAGGTTTTCCATAAATTAGAATAATGGTATTATGTCCTAACGAACTCAAAATGAGGTACATTATGACAACCATTAAAGTGACACCCGAACATCTTATAGCTGTCTCTAAGAAGTTTGAGCTTGCGCTGCAAACGGTGATGCAGATGAATAGTAAGTTATCGCAGCATATCTCGTTTATGGAACGATTCTGGGAGGGCATAACGAAGGAGCAATTCTATTACAGATTTCAAACATCCCAGAAGAATATGAATGAATTTGTTACACTTACAGATTCTATTGCAAAAGAATTGCGCCATCATGCAGATAAGTTTAGATTAACTGATTTATTGGAAACAGGTAATATTGACGCCAGTTGTTTACCACCTCCACCTAATTCATGTTCTGTTCCTGCTCCAGATACTCGAAATGCTTTCCAAAAATCGGCGGATAGCTTAGCAGAGCTTGGCCAGGATTTTGTAGTAGCTAATTCAGAACGATATGAGAAAAAATTTGATTCATTCTGGAGCTTCATGGATTATATGACGTACGGTATTCCAAAAGGAATGTATCAAGGGTACATGGAACGAGCAGCCAAACAAAACGATTCATGGAATGACATGCTCAATTTCGGTACATTTGGAGTAACAGGCATGATTCAGGGTGCATTCAATCCTACCAATGCGTGGTCAAAGGAACACTGGGCTAATATGATTGGTACAGCAGGATTGATGATAGGTTCTACGTCGACCAAAGCACTGATTAAGCCCAAAAATCTTTTGGAGGGATCCGTTAAGTATGAAGGCGCTAAAAGTACGAGCAATATCTTAAAAGATAGTGAACAGCACCCTGCTCTTGGAAGAGAGTTTTATAGAGATATTGGTGAAGAATTTAGAAAAAATCCCGATGATCCTTTAAAAGAAGTTATTGGACCCGGAAGAGAGTCACATCCACAAGAATGGAATAAAATTATTGACGAATTACATTCAGAGGGAGTAGAAGTTATATATAAAGGCAACACAATGGCTTATTCCCCTAGCAAAGGTGGGCCCGGCCAACTAATAATAGATGAAGACGCTTCTATAGGAGCATTAATTCATGAGTATACTCATTACCTGGACGATTCAAAGCATGGATTCCCCGGAATGAGTTACCATTTTCAAACAATAAATCGTGTGAAAATGGAATTAAATGCATATATGAGAGAAATAAAAATTGCCGAAGATTTGGGACGTAATGATATTGCAAATATGTTATTTGAAAATTATATTCAAGAAAGAAAATTACTAACAAGTCATTTAAAATAATTCAGGAGGAATAAAATGAATATAGTAAAAAAATTAGAAGAAGGAAAATGTTCAATAGATGAGTTAGAAAATTTGCTAGAAGAAAAAAACCCCATAGTTTTATATCATGCAATGACACATATCGGAAAAGAAGGCATTCGTGCAGAGGAAATATTAAAAAAATTAAATGAATTGTCTTTAAAAAGGGAACCTCAAGATAAGCTTTTAGGTACCTATAAGGTGGGAGACTTAGCAATCGCTACTATGATAAAACTTGGAGAAAAAGAAGATGAGATAACTGGTTTTGAAATTTTAGATGAATTCGAAAAAAAGATGCTTTTCCGTCTGTTTGAAGAAGTCGAGTGGTAAGTCTCCTGTTCATCTAGATAAATGTACTCAGTTCAAAACTTATTTCACCTCGAACGCTGAGGAGAAATAAGTTTTTGATATTAGGAAATATTGGTGCATACGCGCAGTCGGCGAACACTTGGGATGAACGTCCCGGGATTATTCATTCTGGGCTCAATGTTTTTTTCGACAAACACTAATGATAGAAGGAGATAAAGGTGTGAACGGTGTTTTATCCCAGTCCGAATATTGATTTTCGATACAAAAGTCGGGGCTCGTTAATAAACGCTGAAGCGTGTCATTATCAGTAAAGCGACATGCAATTCGAGAAGTTGTTTTCTTCGATCCCCAATCACGAAACGTCGCCCAGTGCATGATCTGGTTACTTGAATCATACAACTGTGTCCCAGAAACCTTGACTTTAATTCCATCCTTATCGATAAAATTTCCCCAGATGCTTTCCTCTTGATTGGATAAATATACTTTCAAGGGGGTTCGGGTTTCAAAAACAAACAACCCATTTGGCTCTAGGTGCTTGTAGGCGGTTTCGAGTGAGGCTCGTTGACCCTCATCGCTCAAAAATGCCTGGAATGCATTTTCTGTCGAATATATCATGGAAAAACGCTTTTCGGATCGAATGTACGAGCACCAGCTTCAATAAAATCCACAGGCAAACCTTGAGCTTTAACCCGCGCATATTCAAGCATTGATGAAGAAATATCAGTACCTGTTATATGTATCCCTATTTTGATAAGTGAATGGTTGTCAATCCTGTACCACACCCGAGTTCCAGAACCTCGCCTGATTGAGTTAAGCGTTAGCTCGGTTCAAATTTCAACTTCAATAGCTGGGAAGAAAAATATTGGCATATGCATTGGAAAATCAGTATCTTCCGATCTTGTTAAAGTGGGGTCTTATATTTACAGTCTCGAGGGTTAATCAATTTATTGTATTATGAAAGATCTAGAAAGAATGAAACCATATAAATTTGCTTAATAGTATTGTTCACCGCAAACGGAAGCAGCAATCATTAATTCTTATTGAATTTTTGCGCTAGTCGCTACATGGAGGCATCTCACGTAACGGAAAAACCGGACCCTTTCGGTCTACAAGGGAATCCGGTTTTAATATCGTAACTAAGAGTAAATTTTATAATCCTTTGCTAAGTCCTAATATCTGCTCATTAACATTAGTATTACTTAATCCCCCGTGATAACAAACCACCGATGCAATGTCGAGATCCAAGTACTTTTTCAATGAGAGACGAGCTTCACTTATATTAGGTGTAGTCGGAGCATGAATTCCTCTGAGAATCCCGTTTTCGCTGTACATCGAATCACCAGCAATGAGAATCTTACTTTGCTTCAAATAAAGGCTGATATGACCAGGGGTATGCCCAGGCGTATGGATGACTCGAATTGTTCCGCAAAACGGCAGTTCCTGACCATCTATTAAGGTATTGTCCACTCTGCCCTTCGGGGGATTCTCAAGGTGACCATCTTTTAAAAGAGGGAGTTCCCCTTGAATATACGGCTTATCCAGCTCATGCGCATATACTGTAATATTGTTGCCACACTCCTGCAAAATCTCAGGAAGACAACCTATATGATCCACATCCTGATGTGTCAAAATCACAGCTTTTAGTTTGCCAAACGACACGCCTACCTTTTCCATAGCCATGCGTAAATCTTCGATTTGTCCTGGAAATCCTGTATCTACTAACACTGCCATTTCTCGATCCCACAACAGAATGGGATGAATCCTGTTCCCATGAAAATCTAGTTGAAGCATTTCCACTCCCTTTGAGATTTCCATAATACCATGCCTCCGTAAAATGAAATTTTCACCCATGCGGGTTGCCGATTCCACAAATCATGGAAGGATGGCTTAAACTTGTGGGATCGGCGATTACCTGTGATACTATGTTAGATTTATGGGGCGAATCCAACTCTGTTGGATTGTTTTTCTTTAATGTCTATGGATACGGTGCGAATGGACGTAATTGGAATAACAAGCGTCTGATATTGCGTAAGGTATTTAACATACTTGTCGTCAATCTGGTCCAATACCCCGTCGCTTGCACATGTTCCGTCAATGAAATGAATAGTTACTTCCTTGCCTTGCAAACTTGCTAACATGATATCACCTCGTGTTTTTTTGTAGTTTCTTGGCCGGAGCAGGGAAAGCATAAAGTCGTTGTGCATACTCTACAAAGAAGTTATCACTTGATCGATAATGCCATATTCCAGTGCTTCCTGAGCAGACATGAAAAAATCCCGGTCCATATCTTTTTCGACTTTTTCCAAAGGTTGCCCAGTCCGTTCAGCTGTGATATGGGTTGCCTTTTCACGAGTTAATAAAATTCTTTTGGCGCTGATCGCAATATCGCTGGCCTGCCCTTGTGCGCCGCCGTGCGGCTGATGGATCATAATTTCACTATTCGGTAGTGCCGAACGTTTCCCTTTGGTGCCAGCCAGCAAGAGGATCGCGCCAAACGAAGCAGCAAATCCAGTACATATCGTATGCACCTCGGGTTTGATGTACTGCATCGTATCATAAATGGCAAATCCTGCGGAAGTAGAGCCACCCGGGCTGTTGATGTACATGTAGATTTCTTTTTCCGGATCTTCTGCCGCTAGAAACAATAATTGAGCAATAATGCTGTTGGCTAATTGATCGTCGATGGCTGCTCCTACAAACACAATGCGATCCTTTAACAGTCTGGAATAGATATCGTATGATCGTTCACCTTGAGCGGTTTGCTCAACAACATAAGGAACATAAACACTCATTTTGTATACCCCCATTTTCTTGGTTCAGTTGATTTCTCCTTGTAAACGAACCCAGACTGTAAAAAGATACGGAGTTTTTATTAGAAAAACGATTTGCGTATATGGTGTAACTTCTACAACCCCTAATTCGTTTACAATGAAGGTAGCAAATGGTTTTGCTTTAGCAGAGGGCAGAATATGACTGTGGAGGAGAAGGCCTATGAACATAGATGATTCTATACAGATGACAGACAATTCAGTGAACATCCACAACTTTGACGAATTACAGGCGGTCCTGAAGCGTTACTGTCTGTCACTTACGAAATCAAATTGGGATGCGGAAGAATTGGCTCAGAATACTTGGGTAAAAGCATTAGGAAAGTTAAACAATTTCGAACATACCAATCCCAAAGCGCTTCTGCTGCGGATTGCTAAAAACACCTGGATTGATGAGATACGGAGAAAAGCAGTCTTCACTCGGATATTGAATAGGGAACAAGCAAAAGTGACTGAAGCGGATCATGGAACTTTTGAAATTGAGATAGCGTTGCAGTCCTTAATGAATCATCTATCACCGCTTCAGAGAACTGTCTTCCTGCTGCGAGATGTGTTCGCATTTTCGATTAGTGAAACATCCGATATACTGGGCACAACAGAGGGAGCGGTAAAAGTTGCACTTCATCGGGCACGAAAATCGTTAGGAGCAGTTCAGGAGGAACTCCTCAAAGGAGAATTATCCTTACCAGAAAGTGAAAAATCGAAAACTTTTCTAAGGGCATTAACGGCTGCATATCAGATGGGAGATATTGCAACTTTGGTTATGCTTTCCTACCAGGATGTAATAGAACCAGAAGTTATGATCAGTATCGTCAATAATAAGTTGCTCTGGAGTCACATCTCAGCAAAACAAGCGAATTTCGATACCATAAGTATGATGGCGGCGTAGTTTTCTTATCATCGTAGTATCATAGGATAGAATCACAAAGAATATTTTGATAAGGAAGACAACAACAAGCTGTTTTAAGCGAGGATAAAGTAATGATAAAGCAAAAATTGAAAATCGAGGGCATCCCGGCAATTTTGTGGGGTGGTGAATCAGATAAGATACTTATAGCTATCCACGGTAATATGTCAAACAAGGCAGATGATGTGATCGTTATATTTGCAGAAGAAGCAACGGCACAAGGGTATCAAGTCATTAGTTTTGATTTGCCTGAACATGGTGACCGCAAAGAAGAAACCTACGTCTGTAAAGTTCAAAATTGTGTTCATGATCTTGACATCATCATGCGTTACACACAAAAGCAATGGCATGAAATTAGTATTTTCGCTTGTAGCATGGGTGCGTATTTTAGTTTGCTTGCTTATCATCATCTCCCACTAAAACAATGTCTGTTTCTTTCTCCAGTGCTAGATATGGAGAGAATAATCAAAAATATGATGACATGGTTCAGTGTAAGTGAGGATAGATTAAAAGTTGAAAAAGAAATATCTACACCCATTGGGCGAACACTTTATTGGGATTATTACTGCTATGTTAAATCGCATCCAATTGATACATGGAATAAGCCAACTGCCATACTTTATGGCTCTGAAGATGACTTGTGTGAATATGACGTCATATCTACGTTTGCAAGCCGATTTCATTGCCAGCTAAAAGTGATGGAACGTGGAAAGCATTATTTTCACACCAAAGAGCAACTGCAATTTGCCTGTTCGTGAGTTGCTTCAAATGACTTCTACTGATAACGATGCAAGAAGCCATCAACTAAATTGGCATTTGTCATCTGCATTACAGATTGATCTTCCAGTTCCTCGGCCATATCATCATCCGTCATGGACACGAAAAAAATAATATCTTCTTTGGATTGGCCGAATTGAGTAAAAAGTACATCGTCGGTTTCTTTAACGACCTTGGCCATAATTTTTATCATTTCATCTTTATAATCCAACACATTGTCGGTTGCATACAGAAATTTGCTAATATGATTGAGGTGTGTTGTATCGCCATATTGATATTCGCTTAATCCCCATCTGTAATAAATTTCATCTTCCTTGCTGTTGCACAGGCCTTCGGCTTTCATGTTTATGACATGTCTAACAAGTGATTCCTCCGTATTAACAGCTAGAAATAAGGTGACAAAATCGCTGTCTGTTCCAAAAGCACAGGCGTAAACCTTCTCATTCTTCACTTCTTCCAGTATGCTTTTAAGATCATCTAGAAATCCTGTTCTAAATCTTTCCTCAAATTCATTCAGAAAATTGTTCATCTGGTTCATATACTCCTTTGTGAGTTTTATGCTTGTTTATATTTTACATCATTAGCTCGATGCAGTGCAGCCTACCACAATTATAGGAACTTGGTTGGTACGAAACAAATAAGCCTAGAACCTTTCCAGAACTTCTTTCACAACTGGTTTAGAAATTTTGGTGTAGCATTTTGGATTGAGCTATTGATTGCTCAGCCAATAGCAAGATATGCAATGAAAAACATACATGCAAGATAGGCTAGCCAAGAGAGAGTGTAAATCCGTAACATGATACCAAAGTCATAATAAAAAACCGCATAACAATATGGTTTTTCGTAAATCGGTAAAGATACAAACCATGTAAAAAGGCGCTGGTTCCAGCCTGGGACCAGCGCTTTTTCACGTTTCGGATTACGAACTTTCGCCGGACCAAGCAGGCCGGGTTGGCGACTTATTCCTAAAATGACGCATTCCCGACTGTTTGTCTTTATTCTTACTGGGCCGTTAAAATCAGTGGGCCGTCCTGTGTAACTGCGATCGTATGCTCATATTGTGCCGACAACTTGCCGTCGGCCGTTCTCGCCGTCCATTGATCGTCGTCGATCGTAATACGAAACGTACCTTCGTTGATCATCGGTTCAATGGTAAACACCATCCCTTCCTTTAACCGAATGCCTTTACCAGCGATGCCGATATGCTCGTAGCTCGGCTCCTCGTGCAGGCTCCGTCCGATCCCGTGCGCGAGCAAATCGCGTACGACCGAAAACCCGTTTGCTTCCGCATGCTGTTGAATCGCCGACGTTATGTCGCCGAGCCGGCCCCCGGGGAGTGCACGGGCAATCCCTAAATCCAAGCATTCCTTTGTCACCTTCATTAATTTTTGCGCCTCCGGCCGGATATTGCCCACCGCATAGCACCAGCACGAATCGCCGAACCATCCGCCGTATTCCACGACGATGTCGAGCTTCAGCAAGTCGCCGTCCATAAGCACCTGGTTCGAAGGAATGCCGTGGGCGACCACATCGTTGACCGAAATGCAGGTTTCGGCGGGGAAACCGTTGTACCCTTTCGTAAACTGCTTGCCGCCTAGCTTGGTGATGTGTCTGGCAACAAAGTCATTGATTTCCCGAGTGGTAATCCCAGGCTCGATCAGTTTGACCACCTCGCGGTAGCAGTCCGCAACGATCTGGCTTGCCGGTTTCATTTCTTCGATTTCTCTAGGTGATTTTAAGATGATCATCTTTGATGATTCGCTCCTTATCCATTCTATAATTTTAAAAACCGGGCGATATCCCTGGCCTCCTCGTGCAGCTTTCCGCGACGAAGCGAAAGCGAGGCGCAGCCGACCAAGGCGGCCAGCAGCATTTCCGCGTGGTGTAGCCGATACGGCGACTCTGCCGTATTTTCGCCGGAAGCGGCAACCTCGTCCACCGCACGCCCAGTCTCCAGCAAAGCGGCAAGCGGCGCGAGCACCTCCCGGCGAAAAGCGTCCGAGAGTGGGGCCGAGCGCGCTTCAGGCAGCGAGGCAAAGCCCTCACCGGCCAGCTTATGCAGCAGGTACAGGGCGTGGTCCTCCGCCCAAAGCTGCAGTAGTCGGACGCCAGCGGCGGCGACGGGGCCAAGCTCTGCGGTAGCGGCCGTTTCGCGGCTTTTGCTTTGGGAATCCGCGGCAGACGTGTTCCCGATATCTGCCGCCACAGCCAAGCCGAAATGCCCGCGCGCCGGCGCCTGCCCCGAAGCCGAAGCACGCGGGGCCTCCAACCATCCCCCGGACCGCTCCAACGCGTCCCATAGCAGATCGTGGAGCAGATCACCCTTATTGCCGTAATAATGGTATACCGTGCCATAGCCGAGTCCCGCCTGCACGGCCACATCGCGGATTTCCAGTAAAGGCCCTTTATTCAAAAACACATCGGCAGCGGCTTTCCGGATTTGTGCCAGTCGCCGCAGCCGGATCTCTTCGTTTTGTTCCTTCGTTCGTGGAGACATCTCGTCCGTTCACCTCTTTTGTTTTTGACCTACTCTTATGTCAATATAAAACATCGGCTTACGAATAACAAGAGTCGAGCAAAAAAAGCGTCCCGACAGCACCTCGTAAATGGATGAAGATCAGGTGAGCAGAGTTATGCTATACTTGCGAAGTAAAAGGGGGTGCCTACTGATGGAGAATCTATTGGGATTGTCTGTGACTTCTTACACTCATGCAAAGCCAATTATTGAGAAAGCGTTACTTTGTATGGGGCGAAACAATTTTTTAACGCTGAACAAGCTTTTTTAATATTTTTGGCTTTGCACCTTATTTTAAAAAATCAAAATAAGGAGCGAGCAAAATTGAGATATACGAATGCTACAAAAGTTTTACCTCAAAAACTAATTATGGAAATTCAAAAATATGTTCAAGGAGAGACTCTGTATATTCCTAAGCCAAAAACGGAATATATGGATTGGGGCAGTTTGAGTGGCGGGAGAAGGTTGCTTGAACAGCGAAATGCCGCGATCAGAAATGCTTTTCAAAATCGTAGCAGTATTGAGCAATTAGCTAAGGAGTTTTTTCTCTCTACCGAAACCATTAAGAAAATTGTGTATTCACATAAAAAGTAGGGGGATACGCCAGCGAATATCGATCGATACCCCATGAAGTGGACATAAAAAATACCTGTTTGCAAAGTGGCGTGGTGCTATACTCGCGTCAATAAATTTAGTTTTGGCTCATAACATGGTGAGCTTAGGGCGTGACTGGATGATCGCGGTGAAAAACCAATCCGGTCACGTTTTTTTGTTTGGCAAAAGATTTGATTGCACCTCATTTTTTCATTATTGTTTTTATGTCAAAAATGATTCTAACTCGTTGTTTTCATTTATAAAGCTTATTTTAATCTTTAAAATATGAATATAAACGACAGAAACAACGGATTTGGAACGGTGCCGATTCTGAATAAATGAAGGGAAACATGTATTGATTTATTGTCATTGAAACAAGAAAGTGGGGAAACGACTACCATGGGGGAACAAAAAAGTAGAAGTAGACATCTGATTGATCCAGAAATTATCAGTGCAGTTGATTTAATACCAACAACCGATCTTACCAAATCTACACTAATGGAAGCACGTAAAAGCCAATCTCAAATGATGCAACCATTAGATGTAACGCAGATGTTCCCTGTTACATTGGAAAAAAAGGTTGTGCCAAGTTATTTTAGTGGTCCAGATATTCAAATAGAAATCATTAAGCCTAAACAATCAAAGCATAATAAGATGCCTCTGTATTATTCCATACACGGAGGCGGGATGGTCTTAGGAAGTCCAGTCGTGGATCGTCCTGCTAATGCAGCTCTTGGTGCAGAACAAGGTTTCTGTTGTGTATCTGTGTACTATCGCCTAGCGTCAGAGCATGTACAGCCAAGTCAGTTACAGGATTGTTATTCGGGCCTAAAATGGTGTATTGAACATGCGGAAGAGTTAGGGATAGATACTCAGAAAGTTGCCGTCGGGGGCAGTAGCGCTGGTGGTGGTTTGGCGGCTGGTTTAGCTTTGTACATTCGCGATCAGAAGGAATTCGAAATCCATCATCTAAGATTAATGAGGCCAATGCTAGATGACCGCACAAGTATCGCACCGGAGCATCCATACGCAGGAGAGTTTATTTGGACAAAACAAAGTAATTATTTTGGCTGGAAATCTGTATTGGGGATTGAACCGGGTTCTGAGGAGGTAAGTGAGTATTATGTGCCAGCCCGTGCAAAGTCATTGGCCGGGTTACCACCGACTTATATAAATATAGGTACCGTTGATTTGTTTATTGATGAAGCCTTATCTTTTGCTAAACAACTGGTCTTTGATGGTGTCTTAGTGGAATTACATGTTTATCCCGGGTACCATCATATGTCCCCCGCTTTTCCAGATGCACATTTTTCAAAAGAAGGGACCAGAACAAGTGAATACGCCTTACTGAAAGCTCTGAACATATTTGATATAAACGCTAATGAGTATAATGCTAAAGGCTAATAAGGTACGATTGCAGTAAACAAAGCACTGTTGGAGAATACCCATCAGTGCTTTTTCATACCTACTTATGACCTGAATAAACAATTAATTGATAGATTCGATAAAAGGTCATTATCTTTTTTCTGTTCTTCCGACTTTTACCAACCATTTAGGGTAAAATAATACCGAGCATAAAATCCAACTACGGAAGTGGTGATGTCCCATGTCAACGAGCAGCAAACCGAATAGATTAGCCAAGGAAAAGTCACCGTATCTATTGCAACATGCTTACAATCCGGTAAACTGGTTCCCTTGGTCAGATGAAGCTTTTGAAATTGCTAAGCGTGATAACAAGCCTATTTTCTTGTCGATTGGCTATTCGACTTGTCATTGGTGCCATGTAATGGAGAGAGAATCTTTCGAGGATGAAGAGGTAGCTGAGGTATTAAACCGGGATTACATATCCATTAAAGTGGATCGAGAGGAACGTCCGGATGTGGATCATATCTATATGTCCATCTGCGAGACGATGACCGGGCATGGGGGTTGGCCGCTGACGATTTTGATGACGCCGGATCAGAGGCCTTTTTTTGCGGGTACGTATTTGCCCAAGGAGCAGAAGTTTGGGCGTGTCGGACTTTTGGATTTGCTAAGTAAGGTGGGAATCCGCTGGAAAGAACAGCCGGATGAGCTGATGGAGCTGAGTGAGCAGGTGCTTACCGAGCATGAACGACAGGATTTGCTTGCAGGTTATCGCGGAGAACTGGATGAGCAGTGCTTGAATAAAGCTTTCCATGAATACAGTCACACCTTCGATCATGAATATGGTGGCTTCGGAGAAGCGCCGAAGTTTCCCTCTCCACATAACTTGTCTTTTCTGCTGCGATATGCACAACATACGGGGAATCAACAGGCATTGGAAATGGTAGAGAAGACGCTGGATGCGATGTCACGGGGCGGAATCTACGACCATGTAGGCATGGGATTCTCAAGGTACTCAGTGGACGAGAAATGGTTGGTGCCGCATTTTGAAAAAATGCTGTATGACAACGCTTTGTTGGCCATCACGTATACAGAGGCTTGGCAGGTGACAGGCAAGAGACTGTATCGACAAATCACTGAACAAATTTTTACATATATCGCAAGAGACATGACGGATGTAGGTGGCGCCTTTTATTCGGCAGAGGACGCGGATTCTGAAGGAGAAGAGGGTAGATTTTACGTCTGGAGCGACTCCGAGATAAAGTCTGTACTGGGCGATGAGGATGCCGCTTTTTTCAACGATTTGTACGGAATCACACCTTACGGTAATTTTGAAGGCCACAATATTCCAAACCTGATTGATATCAATCTGGAAGCCTATGCGAACAAGCATGACTTGACCGAGCCAGAGCTAGAGCAGCGGGTCAGTGAGCTACGGGCCAAGCTGTTTACTGCTAGGGAGCAGCGGGTTCATCCTCAAAAGGATGACAAGATTTTGACCTCGTGGAACGGGTTGATGATTGCTGCTTTGGCCAAGGCGGGGCAAGCTTTTGGAGATACCAGATATACTGAGCAAGCTCGAAAGGCAGAGACGTTCTTGTGGAACCATTTGAGACGGGGGGATGGACGCCTATTGGCACGGTATCGGGACGGTCAGGCAGCTTACCCCGGCTATGTAGATGATTATGCTTTTTATGTGTGGGGCTTGATCGAGTTGTACCAGACGACCTTTGATGTGCAATATCTACGGCGGGCACTGACGCTTAATCAGAATATGATTGATCTGTTTTGGGATGAAGAACGGGACGGATTATTCTTTACCGGATCAGATAGCGAACAATTGATATCCAGACCCAAAGAAATTTATGATGGTGCGATTCCGTCAGGTAACAGCATTGCGGCCCATAATTTTGTGCGGCTTGCGCGGCTAACGGGGGAAACTCGATTGGAAGACTATGCAGCCAAGCAGTTTAAGGCTTTTGGCGGGATGGTTGCTCATTACCCCTCAGGCTACTCAGCGCTGCTCAGCGCGTTGTTGTATGCGACGGGAAAGACGAAAGAGATTGTGATTGTGGGTCAAAGGGATGATCCGCAGACTGCCCAGTTCGTTCAGGTGGTTCAAGCTGGTTTTAGGCCGGATATGGTTGTTATTTTTAAGGATAAAGGACAGCCGGAGATTGCAGAATTAGCTCCTTATATCCATGATTACGATCTTGTGAATGGCAAACCAGCCGTATATGTGTGTGAGCATTTTGCTTGTCAGGCACCGGTCACCCATATCGACGATTTTAAGGCTTTGCTGGATAGAATGGAATAAAGCATATTTAATCCCCTTGCGGGTGTAGCATATGGTGATTTCGATAAATGACCTTATGTGTGCCACCTTCAAGGGGATTATTTTATGTAAAGAGGTAGGTATAGTGTGGGGAAACTAACATTTTCTTAACATCTACATTGCATTTTTTTTAATAATTTTTAGGTATATTATATCAAAGAACCGGTTCCGTTCAGCCTTGTGGCGCTCAAAAATAAGTACATATACCTATTCGACTAGCGTGTTTATATTTTTTTATATCGAAGCATCTCAGCAAGAGATGTGAAAAAACGTGAGAGAGAATCTGTCGGGTGACTGTCATCATCGACAAGATTTAAGCGGTTCACCATAGGTTACAAAATTCAGGCGATGAAATGGAGATGCTTAGTAATGAAGAAGTTTTCAGGAAGAAAATGGAAGGTATCGAGGATACTCAGTAAAAATTTTAAAACAAAGCTAATGGTGGCCTTTATTGCATTTTTGATCATACCATCCATGATCGTGGGTGCTCTGTCGTTTGTGAGCGCTAGTCAGCAGATTCGAAACCAGATTGAAGAGAGCGCCGAGCAGGCTATAATCCGTACAAATTTTATCATTGATAGTACCATTGAACCCAAGATCCATGATGCAGAATATTTTGCAGAAAGACTAAAAGGCAATCGGATCGAGACGGAGGAACAAGCGGCTAAACTGGAAGAGTTGTTTAAACAGTATGCTGCACTTCACCCAGAAGCAGAATCCATCTATTATGGTACGAAAGACGCTAAAATTACAACCTATCCACAAAAGCAATTACCCGATAATTATGATCCACGTATCAGACCTTGGTACGATGAAGCGATAAAGGGACCAACAAAGACAGTAATTAGTTCACCTTATCTTTCGGCAGATTCAAAGCAGATGACGGTTACAGTGTCGAGAGCAACGACAGATGGATCGGGCGTTATTGGCATTGACCTGAAAATTAGTGGTATTAAAGATACATTGAACAATATTAAAGTAGGCCATGAGGGTTATGCCATATTGCTGGATAGCAACCATACTTACATTGTTCATCCAACGAAGACAGCAGGCACCAAAATTACAGATATTGAATCACGCATGTTTCAAAGCGATACTGGTGAATACGAATATGAATATGAAGGTCAGCTCAAATATATGAACTATGCGACCAATAAGCTGACAGGCTGGAAGATAGGCGGAACGCTTTATTTATCTGAAGTCGATGAAGCAGCTCAGCCGATTTTGATCAGCACTTTGCTTACCATTGTTGGTTGTCTTGTGATTGGTGTTATCATTGTTTATTTCCTGATCCGTTCCATCATTAAACCGATTTTAAAACTTAAAGAACAGGCGGAAAATGTGAGTGCCGGGGATCTGACACAGGACATTCAAGTCATGAGCAAAGACGAAATTGGACAATTAGGAGTAGCTTTTCAGAATATGCAGAACAACTTGCGATCTGTTATTCAGAATGTAGGAAACAGTGCAAATCACGTCGCTCTTTCCTCGAATGAGCTGACGATAAGCGCGGAACAAACCAGCGCTGCAAGTGAGCAGGTGTCCCAAGCCGTGCAAGAAATTGCTAGCGGTGCGGAGAAGCAGACTATGGGGCTGGAAAATAACTCGGTGGCACTGGATGAAATAGCACATGGAATCACTCGAATCGCTGAACGCTCGACTTCAGTAGCGGATCTGGCCAGACAATCTGCCTTGCAAGCTGAGGAAGGACGAAAATCTGTAGAGCAGACAGGCGAGCAGATGAATTCCATTCACGAGTCAGTAGAGCGTTCCAACCGGATGATTCAAACCTTGCAAGCCCGCTCTCATGAAATTGGAGAAATTACGAAGGTCATTGGCGATATCTCCAATCAGACGAACCTGTTGGCGTTGAATGCAGCTATTGAGGCAGCTAGAGCAGGTGATCATGGTAAAGGCTTTGCCATCGTCGCGGATGAGGTGCGTAAGCTGGCAGAACAGTCTCAGAGTTCTGCCACCCAGATTGCCAACTTGATTGGCGAAATTCAACATGAAACCGAAACTACGGTGGAGACGATGGATAGGGTTACGACTGAGGTGAAGGATGGGCTACAGATTTCCAAAGCGACCATTGTGAAGCTGAATCATGCGATGGAAGGCATTCGAGAGACCACGCCTCAGGTAGAGGAGGTTGCTTCGATAGCCCAGCAAATCTCAGCCAGTGTACAAGAGATTGCAGCGACAGCCAATGAGCTGGCGACGATTGCAACCGGTAATGCCGCTACATCTGAAGAAGTGGCCGCCTCCTCAGAAGAGCAATTGGCTTCCATGGAGGAAATTTCAGCCTCTGCTCAATTGCTTTCCAATATGGCTGCTGATTTGAAGGTGATGATCAGTCGTTTCAAATATTAAAACGAGCTTGAACCTTATGGAATCTATAGTACAATGAATGCTCGGGACAGTTCTTTAAGCCTAATGGCATAAGGAATCTGTCCTGAGTTTTTTTATATTTCCGATACAGCTTTTCGCAACGTATGGGAGATTACAAGGAGGACGAACACTTGGTTCGAGATTTGTTGCTATATACGATCGTGATATTATTATTAGTTTTGATTTTTCAGCGTCAGCTCATTCGTCAGGCGATCACGGGCGTCTTATACGGGCTGGCAGGAGTTCTGTTCTTATATTTTGGCATAAGTGATGGAACACTGCTGACCTGCGGGTTGGAAATAGGGATTGGTCTATTGTTCATAACTCTGTTTGGGCAGGCTCTAATCCCCGCCAGGTATACAAATGGACAGCGTTCGATTGACAAAAATCATGATCTGCTAACTTTACTTCGAGTTCAACCTGGCTTTACCTTCAGGCTGGAGAAAAGGGGGGATGAATTTTATTATATGCTGCTTGATGGTGAATTGCTGGAGCGCATGGGTCTGAATCTGCAAGTCAATTTCAATAAATGGGAGCATGTGAAACGTATCGGGGATATTTTGGAGCTTTCCTTTGAAACACTAGAGCAGCTTTCCGAATACTACAAACAGGCTTGGTTCGGTGATCGGACCGTATTTGAATTGGAGTTTTGGGAATATTCAGCTTTAATTACCTTGCATCCTGTCAGGGACGAGGGACTCACCAGATATGTCATCGGTCATGTATTGGATATTACGGAGTATAAAGCTTCCGAGCAGAAAAGAAAGGAGATGAGTGAATCTAACCATGCAAAAAGTATTTTTCTAGCTCATATGAGCCACGAAATTCGAACGCCGCTGAATGGCATCATTGGCCTCTCAAAGCTGTTGAGTAAGACTCAACTGACTGACGTTCAGAATGATTATCTCCATAAGCTGCTCGCCTCCTCGCGTACTCTTTTGTCCATGCTCAATAATGTCTTGGATTTTTCTAAAATGGAGGTCCGTAGGGTAGAACTGGAAAAGGCGGAATTTGAGCTGGAACACATGCTTCGGCATCTCGCAGATACCGTTGGGATTTTGCTGGAACATAAAAAAGTAGAGATCGTTTTCATAGCGGACCCGAAATTACCGAAAAGGTTCAAGGGAGATCCGCTTCGAATGGAACAGGTGCTTTTAAATCTTCTGACCAACGCCATTAAGTTCACGGACCAGGGACATGTATTGTTACAGGTAAAAATGGTAAGCCAGCAGGACGGACGAGTGAGTGTCTCTTTTATGGTAGAAGATACGGGCATAGGCATTTCCAAGACCGGAATGGACAAGCTATTCGTCCCTTTTACGCAAGTGAGTACATCAACCCACAGATATGGGGGTTCCGGGCTGGGTTTGGCTATTAGCAAACAATTGGCTGAAGCTATGGGCGGTAGCGTAGAAGTGAAAAGCTGTTTAGGAGAGTATAGTCAATTTTACTTTAATGTGGAGCTTGAAATAGGGGATTTTAATGCGAGAAGCACACAGCTGGAAAAACCAGTCAACGGCAAAGCCTTAATCATTGCACAGCATGAACTGGTGAGCCACAGCCTGAACGAACTACTGCAAGATTTGGGGCTACAAACACTCACCGTTTCATCCTTACAGGAATATTCAGACGCTTTTCAAAAGGGTGAACATTTTGATTTGGTTATGATTGATATGGGGATGGAAGACTTTAGAGAGCTTGAATCACGCAGGCATTGGCTTCATATACTGGATAAGCAAATGACTCAGGTCATTGGGCTTACAACCGTGTTCCAGTTGGAAGAAGTAGCCGCTGAAGCTACAGAGCAGGGGGTAGATGCCTTTTTGTCTAAGCCAGTAACCCGGAGCGCTCTTCTGGAGGTGCTCCGCTTGAGACCTGAGCAGGAAAAGCCAGTGTCTGTAGATAATCATAGTCTGGAAGCTGTTGCAACAATGGACCTCCAATATGAAGTTGGGGTCTCAACACAAAAATATCAAATCCTCATAGCAGAGGATAACGAGATTAGCCAAGTTGTGATCACTGAGTTTTTGGCAGAGCGTGGTTTTGAGGTAACGATAGTCACAAATGGAAGAGAAGTTATAGAATTACTGGAGCGGTGCTCATGGGATATGGTGCTACTTGATCTGCATATGCCGGAAATGGATGGTTTTGAGACGGCCAGACATATTCGAAGAAACAGAGCTTTTAACAGACTCCCCATTATCGCTTTTACCGCGGATGCTGTGCAGCCTGAGCAGGAGGTTTGTCTTCGTGCAGGCATTAATGATGTGCTGCTCAAGCCTGTACATGAATTAACCGCAACAAGAATGTTAAATAGCTGGATTCATTTAGCGTGGCTGCAAGAATTACATGGTATTCACGCGGAGAAAGCGATAGCCGGTATGGATGGCAAGGTGTATATTTTTCAATTTGCCCTACATAAATGGATACAGGAATACCAGTATCTTGATAGAAGAGTTGTGAGAAAAATGGACAATGGTCAGTTATCTTCTGCTCTTCGATTA
The DNA here is from genome assembly GCF_011066175.1 of Paenibacillus sp. EKM211P. Taxonomy (NCBI): domain Bacteria; kingdom Bacillati; phylum Bacillota; class Bacilli; order Caryophanales; family Paenibacillaceae; genus Paenibacillus; species Paenibacillus sp. EKM211P. The sequence goes on along the minus strand of NZ_JAAMNS010000007.1, from coordinate 32,333 downwards.
ATTCACTCGCTGAAGGGAGGAACGGGGAATCTGTGCGCGACTGAGCTGCTGGCAAAGGTGATAAAGCTGGAGAAAGCATTGAAGCGCAGCAATGAAACCTCAGGGGGAGAGCTGTATCCAGACTGGAGAGAGCAACTGAGTAGGGTTCAAAAGGAGATTAATCAAATTAAATCATCCATTCCCTGGATCTAGCTGCGTTATTGCATAAATTTGTAACCGATTCCCCAAATGGTCTTAATCAATTGCGGTTTCTTGGGGTCTTTTTCGATCTTTCTACGTAAATGGTTAATATGTACGTCCACTGCCCTCTCATTAATAAAGGAGTCTGTGCCACGGAGAGCCTGAATCAAGGCATATCTACTAAATACAATTCCTCGGTTCGTATAAAAAAGTTTCATTAGCTCAAATTCCGAATAGGTCATCTCTACCATCTGACCATTAACGGTAACCATTCTTCTCGCCAGATCCAAAGTAATGCCTGTTTCAGGTTCAGCTACAGGTGAAATGCCTCTTCCTTGCAAGCGTGTGATTTTGATCCGACGGAAAAGAGCTTCGATCCGTGCTTTGAGCTCTTGCATACTAAAAGGCTTGCAAATATAATCATCTGCTCCCAACGTAAGTGTACGAATGCGCTCTGAAATGTCGTTTTCTGTAGAAATCACGATGATTGGTACGTCCGTATGCTTGCGTATCAGTGGGCAGGGATTCACGCCATCCAAATCTGGAAGCAACAGATCTAGTAAAATAATATCGGGCTGTACCCTATCGAGTCGGGCAATACCCTCAGTCGCTTGTTCCACTCGTGTAACGTGGTAGCCTTCCCCTGTTAAATATAAGGAGAGAGTGTCACCCAGCATATTATCATCTTCAATAATCAAAACATTAGACATGATGTGTTTCCTTATCTATTTTTAAATTTAGCAAGTTCTTTTGATAGAGTAAACTCCTTTGGTCAGTCTGTCAAAAGCTCAGCTTTATTATGGAAATCCAGTCTCCGGACGATCTAGATATATATCTATTTGATATGAAAATGTACTATTTTTGAGATTTATTACTATATTACGTCATATTTCATATTTATTTAACAATATACTGCAAGGAAATGTCCTAAAATTACAATAAATTAACAAAAGATCTCAGAAACATGCATTGACTTTAATGAAAATTATGGTATTTTATTACATAGGAGTTGACATCCTCTGACAGACCTCTTAGAAAACCCCACTATTTAATCTTCTATTCATCTTACTCTCAATGTGCATCTCTGTTGTATTCTTTTGTACTCTATATGTTCTTGTGATCGTACTCAAGATTTTATGGTGTGGATATCCCATTGTGAATTCAGACTGTCTACTCATTTTAGATTACATATTTACACTTTTTTTGCTTTCCATGCTTGTATTTTTCAAAAATCAGGTCAGCGGGAGGACGAATATTTATGAACACATTCGAAACACTGGAGTCCAATGTAAGGTCTTATTGCAGGAGTTTTCCAGTTGTTTTCAACAAAGCGAAAAACGATGTTTTGTACACGGAGGCAGGAGAGGGATATATTGACTTTTTCGCCGGTGCAGGGGCTCTAAATTATGGGCACAATAATGACTTTATGAAAAACCGGTTACTAGATTATTTAACCTCCGATCGGATCATGCATGGTCTGGATATGTACACCACGGCCAAGCAAGAGTTTATAGAGTCTTTTTCCGAGCGTATTCTCCGGCCTAAGGGCTTGAATTATAAGCTTCAATTTTGCGGACCGACGGGAACCAATGCGGTGGAAGCAGCACTGAAACTTGCGCGTAAGGTAAAAAAAAGAAATGGTGTTTTTGCTTTTATGGGCGCGTTCCACGGTATGTCGCTCGGTAGCTTATCGATTACCAGCAATAACTCCATGCGAGAGAGCGCAGGAGTCCCACTGAATAATGTTACCTTTATACCTTATAACAGCACATTTAACGGAATGGATACCATTTTGTACATGGAACAGCTTTTAACAGACACTCATTCCGGTGTGGAGAAGCCTGCTGCGATTATTTTGGAAACGATACAGGCTGAAGGCGGTATTAATATTGCAGATAACGAATGGCTGCGTGATTTGCGACAGCTTTGCGATGATCATGATATCTTGCTCATTGTTGACGATATTCAGGTCGGTTGCGGCCGAGTTGGTTCGTTCTTCTCGTTTGAGCGAGCAGGCATTGTGCCTGATATGGTTGTCTTGTCCAAGTCGATCAGTGGATACGGTCTGCCAATGTCCTTGTTGCTGCTTAAGCCAGAACTGGATATTTGGAGTCCTGGTGAACATAACGGCACCTTCCGTGGAAATCAGCTAGCGTTTGTCGGAGCAAAGGCAGCGCTGGAGTTCAGAGACACGGTTGGGTTGGAAGCCCAAGTGAAGGAAAAAGAAGCTTTTGTTCAGCAGTTCTTGCGTGAACATATCCAAACAATGGATCCACTTATTGAAATTCGCGGCTTGGGACTGATCTGGGGAATTGATGTGACCCATTTGGGAGAAGCCTTCGCCAAGGAGGTTGCAACTCTCTGCTTTAGTAAGGGACTTATTATTGAGCGAGCTGGGCGTAACGATACGGTACTTAAAATTATGCCAGCGTTGACGATAAGTATGGAGAACTTGAGCAAGGGCTGCAATATTATTAAAGAAAGCATGGCTCAGGTAACGAGTAACTTGGTTACGCTGTAAATGTAATTCTATCAGCAAAGCCCCTTGGTTGGAGCCAACGTCTGCTGTAGGGCAAGCAGGTGTGGGCACCTTCCAAGGGGTATTTTGTGTAAATTAAGAAATAACCGCCTGCACGTATTTTTGTGCAGATTGCTCCAACTGCTCATCTGTCAAAACTCCGGCACCATACTGCACGAAATAAGGGAGCAATTTGACACCAATCAGAAGGCCTGTAGCTTCAAAAGGTCTCAACAGCTCTTCGATCGTATATCTGTTTCTTCCGTCATGTTGATAGTTCTCCTCCACGCTGGCAGCAGACAAGGCGATCAACAACTCTTTGCCCTGTAGCTTGTCACCTTCGCTTCCATAAGCCCAGCCGTAGGTTAAAACCTTATCCAGCCATTTTTTCAGCAGGGGAGGACTGCTATACCAGTAAAAAGGGAATTGCAGAACGATACGATCATGCTGCTCTAGCAGTTTTTGCTCATGGGCAACGTTGATTTGCTCATCCGGATATACTTCATACAGGTTGTGAACGGTCACACTGGATTGCTTTTTGAGTTCTTGCATCCATCTTTTGTTAACGCGAGACTCTGCAAGATCAGGGTGAACAACAATAACGAGTGTTGACATGTAAAACCATCTCCTTAAAGCTTATTTTTCGTAAGTAAATAACCATTCCGCGTGTAACCATTTTAGTTTGCAATCCATAAAATTGTCAACTCTTCTCAATTTTAAGTTTCTACATACAAAAAAACTCCGACAACTATATGCCGGAGTTGCATTAAATGCATTTTTACATTAAGCGATATGGTTAAGAGCAACAATTTTATTTTTACCGGAGCGCTTGGCTTGATACAAATAGTCGTCTGTCTCCTGGAAAAATACATCTTTGTCTTTGTTCATATCCTCGGTATAGCTTTTTAATCCAATGCTTACGGTTACAGAAACGATTTGCATTTTCTCCTGAAAGGTCATTTTCTCCACTTCACGCCGAATGTTCTCTACAATCTGGTAAGCTTCCTCAAAAGTATGCTCGAACATCAAAATAGCAAACTCCTCACCGCCATAGCGGGCCGGAATGTCATTTGCTGTAATCTGCTCTGTAATAATTTGCGAGATGCCTTCCAAAATTTTATCTCCAAACTGATGCCCGTAAGTGTCATTGATCTTCTTGAAATTATCAATATCCACTAACGCCAGATGGATGATCGCGCCTTGTTCGGCATATTCCAGTGCTTTTTCATAAAAGTTTTGGAAAGACAAATGATTGTATAGCTTCGTTAAACCATCAGTCATGGACATTTTACTAATAATCGCGTTACTGATCATTAATTCCTGCTGAGCACGCTTTGTTTTGTATAAATCCACTAACAAATCGCGGCCGCTGGCCTGAATAATGAGGGCAATAAAGGTGGACATAATCAAAAATGTCGGAATCGCCACGATATCAAAGTCTGACAAATAGCTGCGGAATGATCCATCTATTGCTAGCAATAGAAAGAAGACGATCACTTGCAATACAAAAGAAAGCCATATTAAGCGACGATTGAAGAACAAGATTGAAGAGAAAATAGGCAACAAGCACAATGCTGGAATAATCCGAATGTCATAGTTAAGGCGAATAATCATCCAACAAATGACGGTGCTTGCCATAAACAGAATCACAAAAGAATACCTGTTAAATTTAAAATGTGCCAGTTCTGCAAGTAAGTTGGATCCACTCATGATTAGTGTGGGAACAATAAGGACCCCAACGTAAAATTCATAAGGCGAAGCGGGATAATCAAGGAATAAGTAGCTGCCCAGCTGGACAATAAAATGTACGGTTATAATCATCCAGTAAAGTAATAACATTTTGCGCACCCAGCGGGCTTGCTTTGTTCTGTAATCCATGGTTTGAGTAAGCCGTTTTGTCTTGTTCATGATGTCACCACACTTAATGTATCTATAGCCATTCTCGTATTATAAGATACTATGTGGTGAAGTTGAAGCTAATTTTTTTGAAGGGCACGAACTCGTTAGCCCAGTAACACTTTTACCTGGTGAATAGTTCCATCTCCTGCAACCGGCAGAATATTATTCGTTAGAACAGTGCCATCTACGGTAACTGTAGCTACACCTTTGGAGACGTGCTGTGGATTCGTGATATGAATCACATAGGTGTCGCCTCGGAAGACACGGGTGACTGTGAATTCTCCCCAGGATTTGGGGATGCACGGATCAATACGCAGACCGTCCCATTCCGGCTGAATACCGAGGATGGATTGAGTAATAGCTATAAAATTCCAAGCCGCAGTACCCGTTAGCCAGGAATTTTTGGCTTCACCTTCACGAACCGCATCCTTGCCCGCAATCATTTGAGCATACACATATGGCTCGGTACGATGAATGTTGCTGATGTCCTCTAGATAAGCGGGAGCAATTTTGCTATACAGCTCGAAAGCGCGATCACCGCGTCCTATGACAGCTTCTGCCATCATAATCCAGGGGTTATTGTGACAGAAAATACCTGCATTTTCCTTATACCCAGGAGGGTAAGAAGAGATTTCACCCAGATTAATATAGTAGCGGGAATAAGGCGGATGTTGTAGTACAATGCCGTAGGGAGTTTCCAGCCGATCACGTGTAGAGTCGAGAGCTTTATGAGCCAGGCCTTCTTCAATGCCAATTCCTGCCATTACACAGAAGCCTTGAGGCTCTATGAAAATTTGCCCTTCCTCACAATCCTTGCTCCCTATTTTGTTACCATAATGGTCGTACGCACGCAAGAACCATTCCCCGTCAAACCCATGCTCCAATGTGGCTGTCCGCATACGATCCACATGTCCTTGAGCGGTGACTGCTTCTTCATTCAAACCTCTGCGCTTGCAAAGCTCAATAAAATCCGGTCCAGTATACACGAATAGTCCGGCGATAAACACAGATTCGGCTATGCGGCCCTCCAAATTCTGTGTCGTCTGATAGGACTCATCTGGCGTAGCAGAAAAACAGTTGAGATTCAGACAGTCGTTCCAGTCAGCCCGACCAATGAGCGGAAGACCATGCGGACCGAGATTGTCTACAACATGATAAAAAGAACGCTTCAAATGTTCAAACAGCGAAGCGGCACGATCTATATTCCCGTCAAAGGGAACTTGTTCATCCAGTATGCCAAAGTCTCCGGTTTCTTTGATATATGCTGAGGTACCGACAATAAGCCACAGCGGATCGTCGTTAAAGCCACCGCCAACCTCGTGATTTCCTTTTTTGGTTAACGGTTGGTACTGATGATATGCCCCGCCATTTTCAAATTGAGTAGAAGCGATGTCGATAATCCGTTCCCTTGCCCGCTCCGGTATTTGGTGGACGAAGCCGAGCAAGTCTTGATTTGAATCCCGAAAACCCATACCACGTCCAATACCGGATTCAAAATACGAAGCCGAACGTGACATATTGAATGTAACCATACATTGATACGGGTTCCATATGTTCACCATTCGGTTCAGCTTGTCATCGTGACTTTGAAGGGTGTACTTAGACAGCAGATTGTTCCAATAACTTCGCAGCTCACTTAACGCACGGTCCACATCGGTTTCATCCGCAAATTGCGCGATCATAGCATGAGCCTGTTTTTTGTTAATAATACCGGGGGACTCCCATTTTTCTTCCTCTGGGTTTTCCACATATCCGAGTACAAAGTTACAGCTTGTTTCTTCGCCCGGCTCCAGTGTAATCTCAATGCAATGCGATCCGATAGGGGACCAGCCGCTGGCTATCGAGTTAGACGCTTGCCCTGCGGTGATGGTGTGGGGCTGATCCAGTCCGTTGTAGAGACCCAAAAAAGCTTCACGGTCTGTGTCATAGCCCGCCAGCGGACGATTCGCAGAGAAAAAAGCATAATGATTGCGGCGCTCACGGTATTCTGTCTTGTGATAAATGACAGAGTCCTGTATTTCAACTTCGCCTGTGTTCAAGTTACGCTGAAAATTGGTCATATCGTCATAGGCGTTCCACAGGCAGAATTCGACGAATGAAAAGAGTTTGATCTTTTTAGTTTGTAACGATGTGTTCTGAAGCTTGACCTGGTGGACCTCGCCGTCAAAGGATAGGGGCACAAAAGCTAGTTGCGTAGCCCGAATCCCTCTGCGTTCCCCCATAATTGAGGTATATCCAAGTCCATGACGGCATTCATACTGCTCCAGGTCCCTTTTAACCGGCATCCAGCCCGGAGTCCAATAATCTCCATCATCATAAATATAAAAATAGCGGCCACCGTTATCGACAGGAATATTGTTGTACCGGTAACGTGTTAAGCGACGTAAGCGAGCATCTCGATAAAATGCATAGCCGCCGCCTGTATTGGAGATGAGTCCAAAAAATCGTTCATTACCTAAATAATTAATCCAGGGATACGGAGTTTGAGGGGTGGTGATGACATATTCTTGGTTGGCATCATCGAAGAAACCATACTTCATGGCGCAGGACTCCTCTCAAATTGGAAAAATAAAAGACCCAACACATGATTATATTCAAACATACAGCAGTTCTTCCTTAAGAAAGACATTTCCTGCTTTATGCAAAATGTGCTTGAATTCGTCAACCCTCTTTTTCGAATTTGCAAAATATTTGAAATGGGTAAATATACCTTTTTGTGCTAAAATAAAAAAGTTAGAATTCCGCAACACAGGAGGTTGCAAGAATGGTACCTATCACATTATTTTTCATCCCATATGCAGGCGGATCGGCATCAGTCAGCTTCAAATGGAAAAAGCTGCTGCTTCCACAGATTAAACTTGTCCCTTTGGAATTGGCGGGCAGAGGTATTCGTTCTGGGGAACCGCTTAAGGATAGTATTGAGGAGATGAGCGAGGATCTGCTGCATCAAATCAGCCATGAGTTAGCCCCTGGTGATCCTTATGCCATATACGGTCACAGCATGGGTACGATGATTGCATTCGAGCTGTATTATAAGCTGGTGGCTGGAGGATATGGCCAGCCGGCTCATCTATTTGTTTCGGGTGGACGGGCACCGCATATCCCAAGAAATCTCCCGTGGTTACATGATCTGCCTGCAGATCAATTCAGAACGCATTTGCAGAGGTATGGTCAACTTTCGGAAGCCATTTTTGACAATCAGGAATTGTATGACTATTTTATGCCAGTATTAAGAGCAGATTTCAAAGCAGTCGAGATGTATAAGTATATGAGCAAAGCCACGCCTTTACATTGCCCTATCACCGCCTTGACAGGACTGACTGATAACACGGTGGCCCTACAAGATGCAGAGGCGTGGGCACAGCATACGGATCAGCAATTTCGTGTGTTTACCTTTGAGGGAGGACACTTCTTTATTCATGATGAAGTAGAACGAATTACAGAAATCATCAATGAGTCCTTGGAGCTGAGTACGGCGATTAGTAGAATACAAAAATAAAAAGAGGTGATTTTTAGTGACAGTAGGTGTATTGGCACATTTGTTTGGCAAGTTGCCTTATCGCGAGTTGGCTGCAAAGGTAGGTGAAGCGGGCTTTACTCATGTTCAGCTCGCTCCGTGGAGAGCGATCAGTGATGTCGATTTTAATAAACCTGGCAAGTTCAATCCGGGATTAGCATTGTCTATCGCTGAGGAATTTCGTAAGTACGGAGTATCCATATCAGTGCTCGGGTGCTATTTGCATTTTTTTGTACAGGATGAGGAATTGTTACGTGAAAATGTAGAGCGTTTCAAAGAGCTGATCCGATACGCAAGTCTGTTAGGAGCACCAATGGTTGCAGCTGAAGTCGGACGCAATGAGGATGGGACCCCTTATTCGGAGCGAGACTGGAGAGTTGTAAAAGAAGTTGTGCGAGAATTAGCAGATGAGGCGGAGAAATGGGGGGTATTCGTAGGATTGGAGGCTGCTAACGATCATTTGGTCGGAACAGCAGCAGAACTGGCTACCTTTCTGGAGGAAGTACCGTCTTCACACATAGGCGTTGTGATTGATCCAGGTAATTTGCTAAAAACGGAAAACCTAGAGCGACAGGATGAGATCATCCGCGAAGCTTTTCAGCTGCTGGGACCTCGGATTATCGCAGCGCATGCCAAAGACCGACGTTTGTCATCATCAGGTGAGATCGAGACCGTACCGCCGGGTTTTGGTGACATGAACTATGGTCTATATATGGAACTGCTGGAGCAGTACAAGCCAGGGGTCCATATTATTATGGAAGCTGCTCAGGAGCATGAAATGGCTCAATCCAAACGCTATATCGAAGGTCATCGGATCGCGGCTCAGAAAGCACAGCAAGTGCAAATGAAATCATAGACGCGTTCATCTTCATCAATAAATCGGCCATGATACAGGAGACTTGGAAGCGCCTACTTTTCCAAGTCTCTGTTTATTTGTTTAGCCTTGTATTACCGCCACAATCACAATGACCCAGCTTGCCAAAAAAGCCAGCCCGCCAATCGGGGTGACGGCTCCAAGCTTTTTCACACCAGACACACTAAGAACATACAGACTGCCGGAAAACAGAAGAATGCCCACCAGCATAACCCAACCTGCGGTTACAATAAGAGAAGAATGGGCAAGGTTGCCTGCAAGAACTCCCAGCAGCAACAAACCCAAACCGTGAGCAATTTGATATTGAATTCCTGTCTGGAATATACTCATCATGTCTGCGGAAAGTCTTTTTTTCAACGCATGCGCCCCGAATGCTCCCAGAGCTACAGCTAAAAACATCACAATACAGCCAAGCAACAGCAACACTTTCATGTTTTAACGCCTCCTTGTGAAATAGTACCGATTCCTATCGATTTCGTCAATTTTCCTTGTGCAACTCTAAACATATAGAATTTTTCGACTCTCATTTGGCGACTAGTGTGGTATATTCTTGCCAGGGCCAATGTGAAGCATTTGGAGCTATGGACAGCGTGTCCTCCACCTTTATAACGGGAAAGTGAGGTGATGGCGCTGTCTTTTTGTGCTGTCGTTTTTCGGAACCAAATTTTAAGTAAAGCCAATATTGATAATGGAGAGGATGAATGCAAAAGTGATCAGTAGAAAATCTGTGTTCAGAAAATCTGTCTCTATGGTCATGTCAGCCATTTTGGTACTTCCGTTAAGCTTGGGTTTATTTCAGGCCGAACCCGACCGTGCATCAGCCGCAACCCCTGAATCAACACGCTTTTTGCAAATGTATAAACAACTGAAGGACCCAGCTAGCGGTTACTTTTCTAAAGAAGGTATCCCTTATCATTCCGTTGAAACACTTATGAGTGAGGCGCCTGACTATGGACACTTAACGACCTCGGAAGCATACAGCTATTGGATGTGGCTAGAAGTTCTCTATGGTCATTATACCGGGGATTGGGGTCATTTGGAATCGGCATGGGACAACATGGAGAAATATATCATTCCTGTTAATGAGGGTGACGGTAAGGAAGAGCAGCCTACAATGAGTAACTATAATCCGAACAGCCCTGCCACTTATGCCGCAGAATATCCACAGCCGGATCAGTACCCAAGCCGTCTGAGTGGTCAGTATGGTGCTGGCAAGGACCCGCTGGACTCTGAGCTGAAGGCAACCTATGGCAACAATCAGACCTACCTGATGCATTGGTTGCTGGATGTAGACAATTGGTACGGTTTTGGCAATCTGCTGAATCCGTCACATACGACGACCTATGTGAACACCTTCCAGCGCGGGGAACAGGAATCGGTCTGGGAGGCCGTACCGCATCCATCGCAGGATAATCACAAGTTTGGCAAGCCTAATGAAGGCTTCATGAGCCTGTTCACCAAGGAAAATAATGCTCCTGCACAGCAATGGCGCTACACGAATGCCACGGATGCGGACGCACGGGCGGTTCAAGCCATGTACTGGGCAAAAGAACTCGGTTATGACAACCAGGTATATTTGGACAAAGCGAAAAAGATGGGAGACTTCTTGCGTTACGGCATGTACGATAAATACTTCCAGAAAGTAGGGAGCGCTTCCAATGGAAGTCCGATTGCTGGCACGGGCAAGGATGCCAGTCTTTATCTAATGGCATGGTATACGGCTTGGGGCGGCGGACTGGGCCAAAGCGGCAACTGGGCTTGGCGGATTGGTGCCAGCCATGCGCATCAGGGCTACCAGAATGTCGTTGCTGCATATGCATTATCGGATAAGGATAGCGGATTGATCCCAAATTCACCTACGGCAGGACAGGATTGGGCGACCTCGCTCAAGCGCCAATTGGAATTTTACACTTGGCTGCAATCTGATGAGGGGGCCATTGCAGGTGGAGCAACGAATAGCTGGGATGGTGCCTACAAGGCGTATCCATCTGGTACGAGCACTTTTTATGGCATGGCTTATACAGGGGCTCCTGTATATCAAGATCCACCGTCCAACAACTGGTTTGGCATGCAGGCTTGGCCTGTCGAGCGGATTGCGGAGCTGTACTATATTTTGGCCAAGAAAGGTGACACTTCGTCTGAGCAGTTTAAAATGGCTAAAGAAGTGACGGAAAACTGGATCGCTTGGTCCAAGAGCTATGTATTTGCCAACGAACGGCCTGTAACTGATGCGCAGGGTTACTATTTGGATGCACAAGGCAAGCGTATTCTGGGTGGCAAAAATCCGAAGGTAGCCACTACAGCGGCTAAAGGTGAGTTCTGGCTGCCGAGCAATCTGGAATGGAGTGGAAAGCCTGAAACCTGGAGCGGATTTGCCAATCATAAAGGAAATGCCAATCTTCATGTCGTAACCAAAAGTCCAGGACAGGATGCAGGAGTGCTGGGCAGTTATGTGAAAGCGCTAACCTTCTTCGCTGCCGGAACAAAAGCTGAAAAAGGAGACTACACCGAGTTAGGCAAGGAAGCCAAAGATCTGTCCAAAGCCTTGCTTGATGCAGCATGGGGCTATAACGACGGCATAGGAATTACAACGAAGGAAGCACGTGAGGATTATTATCGTTATTTTACTAAAGAAGTATATATCCCGAGCGGATGGAGTGGTAAGACTGGGCAAGGCAACACGATCCCAGGCACAGACGCTACACCGTCTGATCCGTCCAAGGGAGGGAATGGTACGTATTCCAGCTATAGCGACATCCGCCCTAATATCACTAAAGATCCGCAATGGTCCTATCTTAAAGACAAATACACGACTTCATGGAACAAACAGACCAAAAAATGGGATAAAGGTGCGCCAGAATTTACGTATCACCGTTTCTGGTCCCAAGTAGATATGGCAACTGCTTATGCAGAGTATGACCGTCTGATTAATGGTAGTGGACCAGCCGAACCTACAGCTCCCAAAGCTCCGGCAAATGTAAAGGCGAGTGCAGGAGATGCACAAGTTACACTAACCTGGAGCAAAGCGACAGGTGCTGATAGCTACACGGTTAAGCGCTCCACAACCAGTGGTGGCCCGTATACCACGGTAGCAACGGTAACTGACGCCACTTACAAGGATACAGGGGTGGTGAATGAAACCACTTATTATTATGTAACAAGTGCAACAAATTCCTTAGGAACCAGCCCGGATTCTGCTGAGGTCAGCGCCAAGCCAACAGCAGCCCCGATTCCGGCGAAGGGAGATGTAATTGCCCAATACCGTGTGGGCGACACCAACCCGGGAGATAACCAGATTCGACCACTCTTCCGTGTCGTAAACAAGGGTAAAGAGGCTCTTGATCTGAAAAACGTCAAGCTGAGATACTACTATACTGTAGATGGCGATAAGGGGCAGGAGTTTCACTGTGATTATGCACAATTGGGCAGCGGCAATGTTCAGGGACGGTTTGTGAAACTGGATAAGGCCGTAACTGGGGCAGATTATTATTTGGAGATCTCCTTTGGAGCCGGTGCGGGAAGTCTGGCAGCAGGGGAAAACACGGGGGATATTCAGATTCGCATGAACAAGACGGATTGGAGCAACTATAACGAAAGTGACGATTTTTCCTATGATGCAACCAAGACCTCTTATACAGATTGGGACAAAACACCTTTGTATATAAACGACAAACGTGTCTGGGGTCTGGAACCTTGATTGTGAACTAAATGTTGAGCAAGGCGGGCGGAACGTGAGTGTGTCTGAATTCACTTCCGTCCGTTTTTTTGTGATCAAATTCATGGTACACTAAGAACGTTACATCATTACATATCTGACCGAGGTGACCTAAGACATGAATGACAATTTGGCACAGGCTCTGAATGAGCAAATGAACTTTGAATTTTACTCCGCTCACGTATATCTCGCGATGGCTGCATATTGCTCTAGTGAAAGTCTGGATGGGTTTGCAAACTTCTTCCTGGTACAAGCAGAGGAGGAACGGTTTCATGCCATGAAACTGTATAGATACATTAACGACCGTCGAGGACGCGCCACATTGGCAGCATTACCGGAGCCCAAAAATAGCTACGATTCCATGCTGGACGTATTTGAGCATGGCTACAAGCATGAGCAGCAAAACACACAAAAATTTTATCATTTGGCTGACTTGGCCCTCGATGCACGAGAGCATGCAACGATCCATTTCTTGAAATGGTTTATTGATGAGCAAGTCGAAGAGGAAGCTCTGTTCGATAGTGTTATCCAGAAGCTTAAGCGCATTGAAAGAGACAGCAATGCCTTTTATATGCTGGACAGCGAGTTTGCCAAACGCAGCTTTGTTGCCCCTGCGGAATAACACAGCGTACAGGTTGGTTTGAATGCCCCAGAGACAGGGACAGCATTCTATTTGTCTAGAAAGTAAAGGAGCCCGGCTTTCGGGCTTTTTTGCTTTTATTTGAATTGCGGACTTTCCAACCCTCAAGGGATATTGTTATTTTAAATGAAGGTATAGAAAAAATTAATTTGTCGCTGAATGGTGAGCATGCTACAGTTATGTTAACTTTTATTTCTGATTAAAAAGATAGGATTAGTTGAAAAAAATTTATGCACATTATTACAATACTATAGGGAGGCGGGGAACTATGAGCGAGATCTATCGTCTGGCACGTCAAGAGGATGCAGAAAGATTGCAGTATATAACGTATGAGGCATATGAAACAATTCGGCAGTTGGAGCTTAAATGGCCTGCCGCTCAGGCAGACGTCGCTCTCATTCAAGAAAACATTAAAAATAATGATTGCTATGTGCTGGAAGTCGATGGTGTCATCCAGGCTACCGTTAGTCATCTGAAAAATAGAGCCCTTAATTTTATAACCGATCTTCCGTTTGTGATGTGGTTTGCCGTAGATCCGGCTGCTCAGGGCAAAGGATATGGAAAAAAACTGCTGAACTGGGTAGAGAAAACGATTATTCGTGATCAGGTTGGAGCTCCTGCAGTGACATTAGCCACTGCGGAAAAACATCCCTATTTATTATCCATGTACGAGCGTTGGGGATATGAACGTATCCATGCTTTTGACCATGGAACAGGGGACGGGACGATGCATTTACTGCGTAAAGTAGTGAATCCTGAATTATTCTCCACCTACATCCATGAAAAGAATGAAGCCGAGACTGCTAACCGAAATTAGACACGATCACTGGAGAAGCCTGAGTTCACAGTAGAAATTCCAAAATATCGTCAGGTAGGCTGTGATTGCAGAGGAACTTGGCTTTAATGCGTACGGTACAGAAGAACGATAACAGATATGACCTTCTCTCAAGAAAGCAACCGAAGCGCGGTGTTTTCGAGTCATTATGACTGAGAGAGGGTTATTTGAGTTTTGGACAAATTGACAGAGATACATAAAAAGAGTAACGTAATTGTATATTTAAATTCATATAAAATTAATCGGATTAATTGAATGTGAAGTTGTACAAATCTGACAATATTAAGGAGGGATTTATTTGAGCAACTCGCAATCTGACACCAAACGCCGTATAACAGCTGAGGATTTATATCGATTTCACTGGGTTAGCGATCCAGCTGTTCATCCCACGAGTGGCGAAATTGCTTATGTAGAACAGTATATTAATGAAGAGCGAACAGACTATAACTCGGCTATTTGGCTGTTGCCGTTCGAAGGTAAAGCTCCAATACCCTTTACATATGGACCGAAAGATGAAACACCTGTCTGGTCACCGGACGGATCACAACTTGCTTTTCTCCGTTCGGCAGACGGCAAGCGCCAGGTATGGATTATTCCAGCACGCGGGGGAGAAGCCCGACAACTTACGCACGTAGGGAACAATGTTCGTTCATTAGCCTGGTCGCCGGATGGAGCCTGCATATCGTTTGTAGCTAAAACTGCTGAGAACCAGTCAAGTCCTACATGCGACGCAGGAAAGCAGGAGACACAGCTTGAGGGACGAGTGGTTAATCGAACAAAAGCTAAATCCGACGGCTATGGGCTGTGGGATGATACTCGTGATCACTTGTATGTAACTGATGTGACTTCAGGGCACACGGTTCAACTGACATCCGGCGCTTATGATGTCGCGGAGCCTGTCTGGTCACCGAATGGCCAACAGATTTTATTTGTGGCTAGAATAGCGGAGCATTCCAAAGAGGATACGGATTTACGCAAGCAAAATGATTTGTTTACGGTAGCTCCTGCGACTTCTAATAGCAATGCGGCAGTACCGTTTAAGCTGACTCATTCCGAGCTTCAAATCGAGAGCGCTGCATTCTCTCCCGATGGTACATTGATTGCCTTTTACGGTCATGATCGTCATGCCAAAGGCGCTACTCAGACTCGACTGTATACGGTTCCCTCCAGTGGCGGGACGGCAGTATGCGTTAGTGAGACACTTGATGCTCACCTCGGTAATGCGGGTATGAGCGACATGCGTTCACATCTTCATGTAGGACCACCACGCTTCAGTGCGGACAGTCAATCCCTGTATACGCTGGTAACCATTGAAGGAAATGTGCACGTATATCAGTTTGCGCTTGATGGAACTTTTAAAATTTTAACCCAAGGAGAACGGGAAATTTACCAATTCGAGCTTACTTCGGATGAGCAGCATATCATTGCTGCTTCCACCAATGTCGCTTTACCAGGCGATTTGTTTCGGATTGCGATCCATTCAGGGACCGAGGAACGGCTAACACGAGTGAATGATTCTCTGCTTGATGAGATTGAGATTAGTGTGCCTGAGAGCTTCTGGACGGAGGTCGAGGACGGCCGACGCGTACAGGGGTGGGTGATGAAGCCTGTTGGGTTTGAAGAGGGGGGATCTTACCCTGCCATTTTGGAAATTCACGGCGGCCCCCATGCCATGTATTCCAATTCCTTTTTTCATGAGTTTCAGTTGCTGGCGGCTCGGGGGTATGTAGTCATCTATACGAACCCGGGAGGAAGTCGAGGGTATGGACAGTCTTTTACCAATGTTGTCCTTGGAGATTACGGCGGACGTGATTACACCGATCTACTGAGCGCCGTGGACGAGGCTATACGCAAATTCCCATTCATCGATCCAGAAAGACTGGGTGTCACGGGAGGCAGCTATGGTGGCTTTATGACAAACTGGATTGTCGGGCATACGGATCGTTTCCGCGCAGCTGTGACCCAGCGTTCCATATCTAACTGGCTGTCAATGTATGGGGTGAGTGACATAGGGTACTCGTTTACGGAAGATGAAGTTGGCGGGAATCCATGGGATGATTTCGAGCTTTTGTGGAGGCAGTCCCCGCTGGCTTATGTACAGCAAATCAATACACCGCTGCTCATATTACATGGAGAGCAGGATCTACGTTGCCCTATTGAGCAGGGAGAGCAGCTGTTTACAGCATTGCGTCGTTTGGGAAAGCCCACCCAATTTGTCCGTTTCCCAGCTTCGAGTCACGAGCTTTCACGTAAAGGGCACCCACAGCTTCGCGTGGAACGACTGCAACGTATTACCGACTGGTTTGTCCAACACAAAATATAAGTCTCATTCGATTTGTAGTGATTATGGAAAAATGCCAGGTCCTAATCTTAGGACTTGGCATTTTTTAATGTGTCTTATATCCATTCTCTTAACCCCATTTAGTGCTGGTGCTGGGTCACGATTTACGGTTATCATATACGAAGATATTGTTCGTTCATCGCTTCTTGCTTACATTCATATTTAAAAGGAGATATACAATGGCTGAACCCTTAAAAAATATGTACACGGAGGAATTCCTTCGTCTATTCGGTGAAAGAGTACAGGCTGCATACAGTCCGTTCGACATTGACGGATTTATCCATCAAGTTATGGATAAAAAATGGGGAGAGCTGGAGCTAAAAGAACGAATACGGCGTATTTCGTTAACATTAGGGGCGTTTTTGCCCAGTAGTTATGAAGAAGCTCTTTCTATATTATTTGCCATTGATGAGTACTGTAGCGGATTTCCGTACTTGTTTTTCCCTGATTTCGTAGAGGTATATGGGCAGGGAGAAGAGCATTGGGACCTGTCCATGAATGCACTGGAGCGATTTACATCAAAATCCTCTGCGGAGTTCGCTGTGAGACCCTTCCTCCTGCGTGAACCAGAACGGATGATGCGGCAGATGATGACCTGGGCGGGACACCCCAGTGAACACGTCCGCCGTCTTGCCAGCGAAGGTTGTCGTCCACGGCTGCCTTGGGGACAGGCGCTGCCTGTCTTCAAACGTGATCCTGCTCCGGTATTGGCTGTATTGGAACTGCTGAAGGCCGATCCATCATTGTATGTACGTAAAAGTGTAGCCAACAACCTGAACGATATTGCCAAGGATCATCCCGATATTGTCATCGCAACGGCTCAACGGTGGAAGGGCGCACATCCTGATACCGACTGGATTGTGCGTCATGGCTGTCGATCCCTGATTCGCAAATCCATCCCTGAAGTGATGGCCATGTTCGGCTATGCGGATGATACGGATGGGGTGCCGCTGGTCACAGCAGCCTCTTTCACCACAGACCCTGCCGTATTAAAGATCGGGGATCACAGTGAACTGAGCTATGTGCTTCAGCTTCGAGAAGGTGAACCTGTACGAGTTCGCATCGAATATGGCATCGACTTTGTAAAGGCGAGAGGACAAGTTTCACGCAAACTGTTTTTGCTTTCTGACAAAACGGTCCCTGGAGGAACCCGTCTAACGGGTACACGAACACACCGGTTCGCAGACCTGACAACTCGTCGTCATTATGCGGGAGCGCACCGAATTGTGCTGCTCGTAAACGGGCAGGAAGCGGCTTCTACAGTGGTAGACATTGAGTTGTAGATTACAATAATAGTAAAGAAAAGAGTCTGTATTCAGGCTCTTTCTTTTTGTCGTTTGTTTTACAAATTTTATTTTTTTCCAAATAAATTAATTCTGGTATTAGAACCTGGTACTAAGACGTGTTATACTACATAAAGGAAGTTGCTCTTATCATATGTATAAAGGGGAAGGTATAATTTGACTGATCAGCAACAATGGCTTGCGCCTGAATATTACAATATGACTTCGGAAATGGAACACCATGAGGCTGGTAAGACCGCACTCAAGTGGTTAAGTGAGACAGGAGAATACGAAGAAATTACCTACGGAGAGCTTTTAAAAAAAGCAAACCGGCTGGCTGGAGGACTTGCAAGTCTGGGATTTAACAAAGGAGATAGAGTTCTGGTCGTAGTACCACGGCGTATTATTGCATATGTCATTTATCTGGCATGCTTGAAGCTGGGGCTTGCTGTCATCCCATCTTCAGAAATGCTGCGGGCCAAGGATATTGCATATCGCCTTCGCCATTCGGAAGCGCGTGCAGTCATTGCCTGGACCGGAGTAACAGGTGAAGTAGATAAAATAAGTGATGATTTGCCTGCTTTGGCTCACCGCATTGTAGTCCCCGGGGACCACACAGCAAATGCACCTGGTTGGATTGTGCTGGATGAGCTGATGGAAGGACAAGAAGATATTTTTGAAGCTGTGAAGACACACCGTGACGACATGGCCATTCTGGCCTATACTTCGGGTACCACAGGAAATCCTAAAGCTGTTGTACATAGCCATGGCTGGGGATATGCCCATCTGCGGATAACATCACCATGGTTGGACATTCAAGCTTCAGACATAGTATGGGCCACAGCCGCACCTGGCTGGCAAAAATGGATTTGGAGTCCGTTTTTATCGGTACTGGGAAATGGGGCGACTGGATTCGTATATAATGGTTCGTTCCGTCCGGGTCGTTATTTGCAGTTGCTGCAGCAATACGGAGTCCAAGTGTTATGTTGTACGCCAACTGAATATCGAATTATGGCAAAAATGGATGGTTTGGATCAATACGATCTATCCCTATTGCGCAGCGCAGTTTCTGCGGGGGAGCCGCTCAATCAGGAGGTTATCAACAAGTTTCAGGAGCAGTTCAACATTACGATTCGTGATGGCTACGGCCAAACCGAGAGTACGTTAATTATTGGAAATCTAAGAGACACACCTCTGCGCACAGGCTCGATGGGCAAATCCATTGCACCGGGACTTGTTGAGGTCGTAGACGAGGGTGGTATTCCGCTGGCTCCAGGGCAAGTGGGCGATATTGCAGTGCGTGCTGATCTGCCGGCATTGTTTCATACGTATTATCATGATCCAGAACGCAAATTAGCTAGTGTGCATGGAGATTATTTTGTTACAGGAGACCGGGCTCGAAAGGACGAGGATGGATATTTTTGGTTTGAAGGACGCGGTGATGATATCATTATCAGTTCTGGCTATACCATTGGTCCTTTTGAAGTAGAAGAAGCGCTGATGAAGCATGATTCTGTGCAGGAATGTGCAGCGGTAGCCAGTCCGGATGAAATCCGTGGACATGTTGTAAAAGCCTTCATCGTGCTCAAAGCCGGAGTAGAAGGATCACCGGAGTTAGTGAAGGAACTGCAACATCATGTGAAAACATGGACGGCACCTTACAAATATCCACGAAAAATAGAGTTTATCCAGGAACTCCCTAAAACCAGCTCAGGCAAAATACGGAGAGTGGAGCTGCGTGATTTGGAGAAGCAATCCGCACTGTAGTGATGAAGCCATTCAATATTATTAAAACGAAACAGGAGCGTGGAAAAATGAGTACATTTGAATCATTGTTGGAGCAATACGCAGAACTGGTCGTAAGAGTAGGGGTCAACATTCAGCCAGGACAGGCGTTGTTGGTAACTGCACCACTGGAAACTGTTGAGTTTACACGCCTGATTGTCAGCAAAGCCTATGAAGCAGGCGCTAAATATGTACAGGTAGAGTTTGAGGACGATTCCATTACACGCAGTCGTTTTGAACATGGTGACGAAGCCAGCTTTGATTACTACCCTGCTTGGAAGGCAGAGATGATGGAGAAATTCGCCGAAGAGGGTGGAGCTACGATAACGATTAAAGTGCCGAACCCGGATTTATATCAAGGTATTGACCCGGAACACGTTTCTCGCGCAACAAAGGCGGCGGCTACGGCGAGAGAAGGCTATGCTCACTATACGCGGAATGCTAAGATTAGCTGGTGTCTGGTTAAAGCGCCGACGAAGGCTTGGGCAGATAAAGTATTTGCCGATATAGCAGAAGAGGACCGAATTCGTGTCATGTGGGATACGATTTTCCAAATGAATCGTGTAGACGGCTCCGATCCAATTCAAAATTGGCAGGGACATTTAAACAATCTCGAACAGCTACAAAACAAGCTGAATCATAAAAACTATAAAAGTCTCCATTATCGTGCACCAGGAACAGATTTGAAAATTGAATTGGCCGAAAGACATATTTGGCGTGGTGGCGGCGGTGAAAACGCCCAAGGAATTTATACCGTGGCAAATATGCCGACAGAAGAAGTGTTCACAATGCCTAAGCGTACAGGTGTCAATGGTCACATCACAAGTACCATGCCGCTTAATTTAAATGGACAACTGGTAGATCGCATTACGTTTACCTTTAAGGACGGTAAGGTCACCGAATATACAGCAGAATCCGGCGAGCAGCATCTCACTCATTTGCTCGCTACGGATGAAGGGGCTAGCTATCTGGGAGAAGTTGCCCTGGTGCCGCACGATTCACCGATTTCCAATCTCAATCGCATCTTTTATAATACAGGTATCGACGAAAATGCCTCCTGTCACTTGGCCCTAGGCAGTGCGTATCCATTTAATATCGAAAATGGGACACAAATGAACCGGGAGGAGTTACTCCAGAACGGTGCCAATGTCAGCCTGACTCATGTTGACTTTATGATCGGCTCAGCCGAGCTGGATATTGATGGTGAACTGCAAGACGGAAGCACAGAGGCTGTGTTCCGCAAAGGAAATTGGGCAATTTAGTTTAGTCTTTTCTTAATCTCACTTCACTCAACCCGCAAACGATCTGATTCGTTTTGCGGGTTTTTTCATAGCCTAATTCTCATATCTTTACTTGTTTTGTGAAATGTAAAGTGCTAAGCTAAGTTCAAACAATAATTTAAACAGTGTTTTAAATATTGTTTTAATTTTTGCTTAAATTGTTGTTTTGCTTAAAGTAGTCCGTTTCATTTGTCCTTTAGGATTAAACTAAACAGGAGGAGGAAAAAGATGAGTCACCCAGACAAAAAACAACAGACCAAAGAAAAAATTCTACAGTCTACGCTGGAGTTTATCCAAAAGAAAGGTTTCGAGGCGGTTACAATCCGAAAAATTGCTGACCTGTCTGGTACTAATATTTCTCTAGTTAATTATTATTTTGGCTCCAAAGAAAATTTGCTCAGCGAAGCTATCGAAGTGATCCTAAACAGCTTTCAGCACACATTTTCTGTTTTGGACAATACAGCGATGCCCCCGCAAGATAGACTGAAACAATTTTTACTTAACTATTTACAGGTCATTCGCCAATATCCAGAGCTACTATCACGAATTATTGTGATGGGCAGCACGCCCTTTACATCTCAACAGGAATACGGAAGATTTTTAAACATAATGGGGTTTCCAAAGGTCCAGAACACAATCAAGGAGCTAACAGGTGAGCAACAGCCAGAGCGGTTGTTAGCTATGATGCTGCAAATATTCGGAGCCATTTTTCTGCCTGCACTGATGAGTCCAATTCTTGAATCTGGAGCAGTTGTGGAAATGCCTACAATAGAGGAACAATTAAACCTGCTGTTTGAAAGATATTTTGATCACAAATAAATCTTAGGGGTGAATGCCATGGATTTTTTGAGAAAATATTGGCAAGATGCAGGGGGCATCATCGGAGTGGCTGTATGTATTGTTTTGCTTATGAATTCAGCCATCTTATCGGATCTATCAGGTATACTGTGGTTAAGCTTTGTGGCTATTTTGTTTCACCAATTTGAAGAATACCGCTGGCCCGGATATTTTGCGGGTTTATTTAACAATGTTTTGTTTAAAAGTGAAGCCCCGGATCATTACCCCTTGAACACTCAATCAGCAATGATCATTAATGTGGCAATTGCCTATGTATTTTATCTACTCCCCGTCTGGTTTCCCCACGTAATCTGGCTTGGACTCGCACCTGTTTTGATGGGATTTTTTCAGGTCATCTGGCACGGAATTGTTGTCAATCTCAAAGCAAAAACTGTATATAATCCCGGTTTGTGTACGGCAGTTCTCCTGCATGTCCCTGTCGGAATCTGGTATATCCATGAAATTGTAAAGCGAGACATTCCTACGGCAATAGACTGGATTGCAGGCACAATCTACTTTGTTTTTGCTATATACATTTTTATTGTGAAAGGGAATATATGGTTGAAGAAGAGTGACTCCCCTTACGCCTTTTCTAAACAACAGCTAGGCGCTTACGATCGCAGGTAGGATGTATTAGAAATTTATAACGCTATTGTTTACAAGTTGGATACAAGTAGAGGTATTCTCGAAACGAGGTTCGGTTACACTTGGTTTGTACTCAAGAACAAGGAAAGAGTGATCTCATAATGAAACCTATACATCAATCTCGCAATCGTAAAAAGTTAGCTTGCAAGCTAGTCACTACCAGCGCTTTATTAGCAATCGGTTTTGCTGTAATGACAGGATGCGGCAATAGTGGAGAAGCAAGCTCAATTGCTCCATCTACAACAAAATCAGCCACACCATCTGCCAGTAATTCAACAGATCAGAATACAGACATCAATACAAATGAGCAAGATACTCCCAATAACAAGACGAATACAGATATCAGTAAGCCTAGTGCGGATGCAGAAAATTCCAAGAAACCTGGAAAAAAGTCTGATCAAGGTTCAACCTCGCCACAGCAGAAACCTGCTAGTAGTACAGCCACACCTGACAGTAAACACAGCTCCGCAGCTGCTATAATGAGCGCAGCCAAGCAGGGGACGTTGCCCAATCTGCCTAAAGGTCTTGGTCTAGGAACGAGCAGCGATCTGTTGTTCGAGCTATGGGGGAAATCCGATTCTGGTTCTACAGGCCCTATGAGAAGTTACGCTAAATATCATACAGATCTCATACTGGATGGAAGTGACAAAGTTACAGAAATTACTTCTTACGATCCACAATATAAGAAGTTGCTTATTAAACAAGTTATTAGCGAACTAGGCCAGCCCACAGAAACAATTGACACCTCTAAAGACACATCCGGCACAGCAGAAGCTAATTATACGATCAACAACACGTCAGATCTTAGTTATTATTTAATATTTTCTTATCAAACCAAAACGCAAAAGGTCAATTATGTTCGGTTTTACTTTAACACGATGACGCCATAATGGAGTGTGCCAAAAGAGTCGTTTCCATCATGATTAGGGAGGCGACTTTTGTGGTCGATTGCATTTTTAGAGTGTGACATTTATACTAATTAGTAATTGATTAATCACTACTAGGAAAATGTAACAAACAAAGGATGAGAAAATATGGCTAAAGCTACATCAACATCAATAAATCGCCAAAAGGAAATCATATCTGCTGCTATCGAAGTCTTTGCAGAGATGGGCTACTACCGAGCTACAACAGCCAAAGTTGCGGAACGGGCCAATATTTCTCAGCCCTATGTTTTCCGCTTTTTTGCTACCAAGGAAGCTTTGCTTATTGAAGCGTTGAAGGTTTCATTTGCACGCATCATAAACTCTTTTCACCAGGTCATTCATTCGACTTCGTCTGAGCAGTTAGAGCAAGAACTGATTGCAGCCTATTCGCAAATTATGATGGACTATCGCAATGAAATCCTCTTACAAATGCAGGCGCAGACGATCCGTGAGGATGTGATTGTAAGTGTTATGCAGCAAGGATTTCGTGAAATTCATACAACAGTTTATAACGCTTTCCGGCAGGCAGATATCGAACATGCGATGGAAAAAACGATGCTTTTTTTGGCCAGAGGAATGCTATGTAATATCTCGATGTCGCTGGATCTACCAGAACTGATGAAAATAGACGATTAATTTTATGTATGCAGTAGAGTCGCGCTTTTGTGCGGCTTTTTTTGTTTGCTTTTAGTTAGTACAAGGCATAAATTCGTTAGTTTCTGAGCGAAAGAAGCTAACTAGGTTGACAAGGGAAGTGAGTCCCGTTATTCTTATACCCATAGGGGTATATGTATTAGGGGATTTTGCTAAACTAATCCCCCTCAAAAAACAGGCGGAGGTTATAGAATGTCATCAACTAACAATATCCAAGCAGATCATATTCTTGATTGCAAAGGGCTAGCTTGTCCAATGCCTATTGTAAAAACAAAAAAGGCTATGAATGACCTCGTTCCCGGAAAGATTATGGAGGTTCAAGCGACTGACAAAGGTTCATTAGCCGATTTTCAGAGCTGGGCTAAAAACACTGGACATCAATATTTGGGCACTCTCCAAGAAGGAGATGTCATGCGACATTATTTACGCAAAGCAAATCCGGCTGAAGTGAAGAAGGAGCAAATATTTTCTTCTACGATAAGCCATGAAGAACTACAAGCAAAATGTTCTTTAAAAGAGAACTTCATTTTGCTCGATGTTCGTGAACCCACCGAATTCGCGTTTAAACATATCCCTGGATCTAAACATATCCCTCTTGGCGAACTGGAGAACAGACTCGCTGAGCTGAATCTGGAAGATGAAATCGCAGTGATCTGCCAAGCTGGAGCACGCAGTGAAAGGGCCTGTCAGTTATTAGTTTCCAAAGGCGCTAAAAAAGTCAAATCTGTGCTTTCAGGCATATCCGACTGGGCTGGAGAGACTAAGGGGAGCGAATCCATATGAGTACAACAGCAGAAATTTATGCAAATAATCAAGAACATGCTCAGCCCAAAACAACGATTATATTATTCAGCGGCGAGCTGGATAAGGCGATTGCTGCATTCATTATTGCGAATGGAGCGGCGGTATATGATCATGAAGTAACTATTTTCTTTACATTTTGGGGACTAAATATATTGCGTAAGGATGAACTCATACGCTCCAATAAAGGAATGCTCGAAAAAGCCTTTGGCTGGATCATGCCTCGTGGACCCAAAAAGCTTGGGCTATCCAAAATGAATTTTGCCGGACTCGGTCCACAGATGATCAAGCATGTCATGAAAAAGCACAATGCGCTTTCCTTGCCGCAGCTTATAGAGTTGGCACGAGAGCAGGGCATCAAGCTCGTTGCTTGTACCATGACAATGGATCTATTAGGACTGCAGCAAGCAGAGCTAATAGATGGTCTGGAGTATGCTGGAGTGGCCGCCTACTTGGGAGATGCATTGCAGGGACAGGTGAATCTATTTATTTAGGGTATTCTATTTATTTAGGGTATTCTATTTATTTTTTTGGTTTATAATATACCTATACGTGTATATGGTAAGTCAAAAAAGGAGTGCATTACTTATGGATTACAATTACAGTGATGAACTGAAAACGCGCTTGAGAAGGATTGAGGGCCAGGTGCGTGGGGTGCTTCGTTTAATGGATGAGGGAAAGTCGTGCAAGGATGTAGTCAGCCAGCTATCAGCTGTACGCAACGCATCAGATAAAGCAATAGCCCAAATTGTAGCAGAAAATCTGCAACGTTGTATATTGGAAGAGCGAGAAGCTGGAGGAGATACAGATAAGCTGGTTAAAGAAGCAATTCAGCTGCTGGTGAAAAGTAGATAATTATGTGAATACACGAAAACAAAGAATATATAATAGCGGTAATTAAAAAAGTTCGCTGCCTATAGCTGGCGGTGGGCTTTTTTTCGGACAACTTTAGGAATGGAATAAGCCTCTGTTTATACAGAAGTGTACGAGTGTAAATAACCCATAAGAGAAATAACTTCTTTCGGAGGGTATATGTATGGAGGTATTTGTCACAATTGGTGTCAAATTGATCATCAGCTTTTTTGGCCTATGGCTTATTACTTTTATTACAGGTCGAAAAACACTCAGCCAGTTAACACCGCTCGATTTTCTGACCTCATTGGTATTAAGCGAAATTGTAGGGAATACGTTATATGACGATAAGGTGACGATCTGGCATCTTTTGTTTGCTCTGGCACTATGGTGCGCGCTGGCCTACTTTTTCGAGAAAGCGACGACCCATTTTGTGAAATTTGGATATATGGCAGAAGGTCGAACAGTGCTGCTCGTAGATAAAGGGCAGGTTAATCAAAAAATGCTGGAGAAATATGATATAGAATTTACACAGCTACTCTCCATGCTACGCCAGCAAAATATTTTTTCTCTTCGTGAGGTCTGGTACGCCACTCTAGAGACGAACGGTTCATTGTCAGTCATGCGCAAACCCGAATACGAGCCACCTGCTGCTCAGGATATGGGAATCGATGCACAGCCTGACCTTTTTTTTGTTACTGTCATTGATAAGGGAAGGTTGCTAAATGAATCTATGCGTGGGAAGTCAATCGATATTGAACAGATTAAAGTAAAGGTGCGAGAGCAGGGATATGATAGTATCGACGAGATTGCCTATGCAGAGTTTAGCGAGGATGGGACACTTCACATCGTGCCGATGAAATAGAAAAAGCACAATAAAAGAGGCTGAATACTTGAATGATAGACATACTATAGTTCTGCGCTTCTTACCGTGTATGGTGTAGCTGCTGAGATAGAGGTATAACTTCGGAGTATTGAACTACTCTCTCCTCATGAAGAGGGCTGTTTATTTGTCTTTTTTCTTTTTTTGATGACAATAACCACAAATAGTAATAAAGGGAGGAAGATTTGAAAAATAGGAAACCAGGAATTAATTATAATTTTTCGACCGATTACCATGTGATGAGTATAGTTAGGGGACAAAAAAGAAAGACCATAAATAAGTGCAGCAAGGGGAAGAATCCATTTTTTAAATCCGACTCCGGTTATTTTTTCTAGTCCTATAACGGCACCATTAAAAAATAAAGACATTTTGATGATCAAGCCAAGAAAAAGAAGCAAGGTGAAAAGGGCATCCATTCGTTCGAACACGTCTGCTAATTCAATCAACTGAACGGCTTCCAAAAGAGGAAGTGTGCTATTTGCGGCGATCTTGGGTCCGAGAACAAAAATTTCCAATTGATTAACAAATGTTAGAGCAAGTGCGGTTATTATATAGGCAAAGGAAACGGGTTTTGTGAGATTCCGCCCTTTATGTGCAAGCGGATAAAATACAAGAAATAACACAGTTTGTCCGAATGGAAAGGAGATCAGCTCAGGAATAGCGGCTTTAAATATGGGTTTCCATCCTTCCTCTAAAACCGGAAGGGAATTTTCCAAGTGAAAGAGACCAGTTGTCGGAATTAATATACTAATTATGGCGTATCCAAGTACAAAAAAAGGGAAAAGAAATAAGCAAAATAAGAATAATGCTTTGTAGCCGTAACGAACCGTGTTGGATACAACCACGATTGTGATCAAGATGATGATCCACAAGGGTGTTTGGCGGAGCAAAGTCATTACTGTCACCTCGCCTAAATCGCGTATGTTCCGAGAAGCTTCATATGTAAAATACATCACAAAGAGTAAGTTGATGAGTGTACCCACATATTTCCCAGTGTAACGGCGAAACAACATGAACAAATCTAATTCAGGATCTTGATGGTGAATTGCAAGATGGAGCATTAGCAGAAGTAGTCCTGCTAATGCTCCTATCAACATAACTAACCAAGCATCTTGCTTTGCTTCAGCCCCCATTAAAAACAAAGTTGTACTTCCAACTTCAAATAAAGACATACAAATAATCAGCTCGGATACTCGGATTGTATTTTGACGCATTACTTCAATTCACCTCTCCCTGTTTATTTCATTTCAACAGTTCGTTAAAAGATTTTTCGAATAATCCTGGACGCGCAAGCTTCATTTTAACATCTATTTTTATATCCATGTTTGCTAACTCCCTAGGCCACGTCTCTTTTATTTTTTTCCAGTCTTCTGGATACTTGTGATGAATTTTATTTCCAATACCAATAAGGTCGATATTCTTTTGCTGTAAGGCTTTCCAGCTTTCCTGAATCTGCAATTTGATTATTTCCGCTGCTTGCATCTGCAATTGATGTATACTTTGCATATCTTTCATTTCTCTTTGCGAAGAGGCTGACAGAAGATCACCGGTAGCTTTAACGTCAACGTTTAGGTAATAATGATTTAAATTCTTGATTGGCGTAACCTTAACCTTGGCTTTCCGGATGAGGAAAGCGGACGTAACATTCCCATCCACATAGTTTACAGTGGTATTTTTAATCTGGTTGTTTAACCATGAAACCCCTATACTTTCCTTTTCATTTAGGAAGCCGACTCTCTTGTCTTTCTGAAAAATGCTTAAGCCTGATAACTTGAGTTTACTTTTAGCGGAGGTTTCCTTGAAAACATCAACAGAGTCTAGTTTCTCCGGCTCGGAACCCTCAAGAGATATTTCTGGAACTCCGGCTGCACCACTATCGGAGCTAATTTTCGAAATAAATTCATACATGGATATTGCGGGGTAAATTGATCCTAATTTGCTATCTCTTTCTATAATCTTTTCTAAAGCTTGACCAGGAATTTTCTCTGGTGGTACAAGCTTTTTTAAAAAATCACGAGCCTCTCCGTTGGCAATGAATACTTTTACAGTTTCTCGTGAATCAAGATTGCGGAGGTAAATATCA
This sequence comes from Paenibacillus sp. EKM211P, assembly GCF_011066175.1. Taxonomy (NCBI): domain Bacteria; kingdom Bacillati; phylum Bacillota; class Bacilli; order Caryophanales; family Paenibacillaceae; genus Paenibacillus; species Paenibacillus sp. EKM211P. The sequence continues at coordinate 3,785 of NZ_JAAMNS010000007.1, read as the reverse complement.
ATAATCTCTTCAATGCCTTGTTCTGCTGCTTTTTTTCCAATAACGAGTATATTATTTTGGGCAAAATATAGTTTACGTGAATATTCCAGGCTACTCTTCGTAACGGTCTCTCTCAATGTTTTTCCATGTGTAGAAAATGTATGTACAGCACTTTGCGATGCCCCAGTGGAAGAACCACCTGATCCAGTCGTCATGGCTGATGGAATTATAATTTGATAGGTATTGATCCAGTCGCCCTTATGTCCATCAATTCCAGTTGCTGTTGTGATGCCTAATTCGTTCAATTCTGTACGATCTACGCACCCTGTAAGTAATAACCCTGTAATAAACAGAACATAACTAACTCTTAATTGCCGCACCATTGATCTCTCCTATTTTTGGGTATCAGACTTGTCATTATTTTTAATTTTATCCGAATTAGCAGGGTATTGGTGAGCTGCCTGTCTTGTCTGGTTATGGCCTGTTTTTTCGCTAGGTCTAGTTTTCATAGCCCACCACGGAGCTCTGATGATAAGGTCCTTCATATTAGATTTAAAGGTGGGGCTGTAGGGCACAAAATAATCAACTCCGAATGATTTGAGAGATACAAGATGAACAAGAAGGGGGATAATTCCTATTAAAATACCGAATAATCCCAGAGCCCCCGCCAGTAGCATAAGTGCAAAACGCAACAACCTGACTGCTGAAGCCATACCAAAATACGGGATAACAAAGTTCGATATAGCAGTGAAGGCTACAACGATCACCATTGCACCTGAGACCAGTCCGGCTTGTACCGCTGCCTGCCCGATAACCAAAGCTCCTACAATGGAAACGGCTGGTCCGATGACCCGTGGCATTCGCACACCGGCTTCACGAATCACTTCAAACATCAATTCCATCATTAATGCTTCAATTAATGCAGGAAAAGGAGTTCCTTCCCGTTGAGCCATCAGCGTAATTAACAGCGTGGTGGGGATCATTTCCTGCTGGAAAGTCGTCAAGGCTATAAATAGAGAGGGAAGCAACAATGAGACTAGAAAAGATACCACACGAAGAGCCCTTAAAAAAGTTGAAATGTCATATCTCTGGTAGTAGTCTTCGGCCGTCTGAAAGAAATTAAAGAAGGTTACAGGTGCAATCAGAGCGAATGGCGTCCCATCAACCAGAACAGCTACTTGTCCGTCTAAAAGGCTACCTGCGACTGTATCCGGACGCTCTGAGTTTAGCATGGTGGGAAAGAGACTAAGTGGTTCATCCTGTATGAATTCTTCGATGTAGCCACTTTCAAGTATGCTGTCTGTATCAATGGATTGAAGCCGTTTAGTAATTTCATGCACTACTTCTGGATTAGCGACACCTTCAATGTAAGCTAAAATGATTTTAGTTTGTGTATATCGCCCAATAATATGACTATCAAATTTAAGGTCAGGTGTCCGCAATTTTCTTCTGATCAGTGTGATGTTGGTTGAGATATCCTCCGTAAATCCTTCTTTAGGACCCCGCACTACGGTTTGAGTACTGGGTTCCTGAATAGCTCGTCTTACTCCGCCGCCGATGGAAACTGCCAGGGCATATGTACTTCCATCGATAACAATGACAGCATTGCCGGAGAGGATGGATTGATAAATTTCATTTTGCGAGTGTATCATTCGAATATTTCCTGATGGGATTGTTCTTTTTATTAGCGAAACTGCGGTATTTTCTTCAAGCTTAAAAGAAGCTGCGGAGACCGGCTCTGTAATTAAGCCTTCCATTAAATCGGAAAGTAAGTTTTGGTCAATCAGCCCCTCAATATAACAAACGGCAAGATGTCCAGCATGGACAGAACTTTCCGAAAAATCACGAATGATAAAATCAGAGCTTTGTCCGAGTTTTAATTTAAGTAAAGATAGAGTATGTGTTAATAATGGATTTATGGGTTCTGAAGAGGCCTGCTGTTTGGATTTTTCGATATCCTGTGTGTACCTTTTTCCAGGCTTCAGAACATTTCTAATCCAACGTGTTAACACAAGTAAACCCCCTCTATATTGATAAAGCATATCTTTGCCCTGCAACCCAAAAATATACGCTATTTTTATGAATTGGATACTTAGTGAAAGACATTTGGCAGCCTCATAACTCCTTCGAAAATTAAACAGCACAGATCCAAAGCAATTTGTCTTATAGAATATTTGAGTCCCGAATTGAGGAGACTATCTCTTATGGTTTTGAAATTTCAGAAAGTGGTGATCAGATTTGAGTTTCTCGGATGATCAGCTTATCTGTCTCCGATTTGAGGACGAACTAGGGTATTTTGCTAAGGCTGCTGTTCCTCCTATTTATGAGACTGCTCCATTTTTCTTTGATACCTACGAAGACTATGCTGAAGCGGCTAATCATGAAAAGGAGCATTATGTCTATTCGAGGGGGACCAATCCTACCGTTCAGATTGCAGAGCAAATGATTGCTGCGCTAGAAGGTGGGGAGGACTGTAAGTGCTTTGCCTCTGGAATGGCTGCTATCAGTGCCGCTCTAATGTGTAGCTTATCTGCAGGGGATCATCTGATTCTGGTCGGACATATATATGAAACTTCCGTCAGCCTAGCCAAATACTTAACGAAGTTCGATATAAACTACACCATTGTACATTCGACTTCTACGGAAGCAGTTGCTAATGCCATCCAACCGCAGACTCGTTCTATTCTTATGGAGTCTCCTACCTCGTTTACATTCGATATGGTAAATATTCAGGAGGTAACTTCACTTTCCAAAGCGAAGGGTATACGCACAATCATAGATAATTCATGGGCTACACCCCTTTTCCAAAAACCATTGGAATGGGGCGTTGATATCGTCGTTCACTCCGCATCCAAGTACTTGGGGGGACATAATGATTTAATTGCAGGGGCAGTAATCGCTTCTAAAGAGATAATAAATCGTATGTATGCTGAAGAATATGAATTGATTGGCGGCTCGTTGGCCCCTTTTGAAGCCTGGCTACTCATTAGGGGTCTAAGAACACTCCCGCTCCGTATGGAAGCCCATCAAAGGAATGCTCTGTTGGTTGCCCGTTTTCTATCAGATCATCCGGCCATTTCTAAAGTAAATCATCCTGGACTTCCTTCTCACCCACAGCATGAGCTGGCATGTAGACAGCTTAAAGGGTATGCCGGATTATTCAGCTTTGAACTAAAAGATTCGGGTTATGAGGATATATGCAGAGTGATCAATAAACTGCGACTGATTCGGATCGGTGTATCGTGGGGGGCTATGGAGAGCCAGGTGATCTCACCGAACTACGGGTTCAATAATCAGAGTCTAAAAAAACAACACATGCCTGAATCCCTAATACGCTTGGCTGTGGGGCATGAACCTGCTGAACTTTTAATAGAAGACCTAGCTACAGCTTTAAGCTAAGCGATCATTTCAGGATTTTATATAAAAAAAGTGAAAGCAGCAGTTCCATCAATAAAGAGTTTCTGCTTTTATGATTTATAACGTTTATACCTTCGGTTGTTATAGACAAATCACTATGTGAAGGCGTGGTTCAGAAAAAAATCACACTGCGTAGAAACACAAATTATTTACTGGGAAAAATTACAACTTGCTTGATGGGTATACACGTGATAAATTATATATCCAGCCAGTTAAACGGCTGTTGATTTGATCTTTGAAAACTGAACAACGAGTGAGTACGGATTTTGTTTATAAAATCCAAAAGAGATATTTTATCTCGTCAGTTTCAAAATGAGCTAATCGCTCTTTCTATATTGTTTCATCTTCGGTTCTTCTCATTGGAGTGGATGAAGATGAAACAGGTTGAC